>QKPP01000186.1:0-1243 GCA_006508105.1 Myxococcales bacterium FL481
CGGCATGTGGTTTGAGCGTTTTGTGATCATCTCCACATCCTTGCACCACGATTTCTTGCCATCGAGCTGGGACTACTTCACGGCGACGATCGACGATGTTTTTTTGCTCATCGGAAGCTTCGGGCTGTTCTTCACGCTGTTTTGTCTGTTCGCACGCTACCTTCCGATGCTGGCCATCTCGGAAGTCAAGTCCGTGATGCCCCAGGCGAAGCCGCATTGAGGAGGCCGGCCTCCGCCGCGCCACGTAGCCAGGGTGAGCGTGTCGTCGGGGCCGTCGCGCGGCGCTCGACCGACTCGCGCCAGCCCGCTCAAACGTGCTGATCGAACAAGATCTGGTTGCCATCGGGATCGACGACCGAGAAGTGGCCGGGCCCCGACGAGCCCGCCTCGACCCGCGTCGTTGGCTCGATCCCCTCAGCCTCGAGCCGCGCTTGAATCTCCCGCACGTCCGTGAACGCCTCGAGGGCCTCGCCGGCCTCGTCCCAGCCCGGGTTGAAAGTCAGGAGGTTCGCCTCGAACAGGCCTTGGAACAAGCCGATCTTGACCGGCCCATTGCAGAGGATCAGCCAGTTTTGGCTCGCGTCCCCGGCCATCGGCGCGAAGCCGAGTGTCTCGTAGAACGCCCGAGACGCCGCGAGGTCGCGGACCGCCAGGCTGACCGAGAAATTGCCCAGATTCAGCTCTCGTTGGGTCATGCGCTCAGACTACGCCGACGCGAGGACCGTCGACTTGCCAATTCTTGCGAACTAGGACGACCAGGCGCGCCGCCGACGGCCAACGGCTCGATGAGCGGCGGCGGGATGCTGGCCGGTGCGGCCGTGACGATGATGTCGTCAACCGGCCCATGCGCGGGCCAACCCGCGTAGCCATCGCCATGGCGCACCGTGACGTGGTCGAACCCAAGTACTGCGAGTCGTTCTCGGGCTGAAGTCGCTAGCGGTTCGACGATTTCTACCGAGTAAACGTGCTTGGCGAACGTCGCCAACACGGCGGCTTGGTACGCGCTCAAGTAGCTTCTGCCGCTGGAGGGACAAACGGTGAAACACGGCATGCTCGACTGTGGTGACACTAAAGACCGGCAAGTCGCGCGATCCAGAGTTTGCTTGCCACCGAAACCATCGCCACGACGTCCTCCTCGAGCGCGAACAGCTCCTCGAACGCGTGATCATGACCCAGACTGGCCATCCACGCGGAGGACAGCGGCCGCGATCCGACGAGTTTGCCGGCGCGATCGTAGGCCCAC
>QKPP01000186.1:1253-5199 GCA_006508105.1 Myxococcales bacterium FL481
CGATCTAGGGTTTGCTGCCACTGGAGCTCTCCGAGCAGATCAAGGGCCACAAGATCCGTCGTCAACAAGCCCTCGTCGCTGTCGAACACCACAGCGTGCAGACCCCCGTCGTCAACACTCAGCCGAACGGAAAGCTCTGGGTCCACGATCAGCGACATTGGGCGCGTCCAGACCTCGTGGCCCTCGTGATCGAGTGCCGCGAGAACTCGGCCGTCCGACTCCATCAGTCGGGCCAGCAGCAAGACGTCAATCGAGTCGGACAAAGCGGCACCGGGTTTGATGAGTTGAGATACCAGGCGAAGCGGGCCCAGGTTTGAAGGCTGGTTTTGGACGACCAGTTCTTCATGGGCGCTGGAATACCGTCGCGCGTACGCGCCAGAAGGCCCCGGCGTCCCCGCGAGCCAGTACGAACCGTCGTCGTTGCAGGCGATGGTCGCGCCAGTTGGGGTCGACTCCGGTGAATCGGCGCCAGGCAGCGCGGCGGTATGGATGACCTCACCGGTTGCGTTGGTGTGTGCGACGAACTCGAGGGTTTCGTCCCAGTCGATCCATTCCGTCGCTACGTATCGCAGGCCGTCATCGGGAGTGACGCAAAACGACCAGGGGATGCCGTCGAGAAAGACGGTGCGAATCGCTTCGCCGTCTGCGGTCATCCAGTGTGCATACCCCCACCCCGAACCTTCGTAGGTACCCGTGCGCCCGACAACGACAAACCCCCCAGAGGGGGTATGCGCGATACGACCGTCATAGATGATGCCGGCGACTTCGAGCAGTGACTCCCAGCGTAGGAAGGGCTCGCTCGCGTCGCTCGACGTCGACGACTCGGCATCGTCGTGTTCCGAGACCTCGTCGGATGGCTCCGAGGGGGTCGCATCGCTGGCGACCTCCGTGGACACCGTCTCGGGGCCGCAACTTGTCAGGGTCATCAGGATCACGACTCGAGTGCTAAACATTGCCGTACAATCCTTGCACAAACGAGGGGAGCATTCGCCTCGCAATCGGGACGAGTCCAGATCTGGCAACAACCAGCAACCTTGCCCGCGAGCATTGCGGGGTCAGGCGCTCGTCGGATGGGCTGGTGTCAGGCGGCCGCCGACCGGGTCCTTCTCATCCTCCACCGCTACCACCTCCACTTCTCCCCGCCGTCGAAACATCGCCAGCTGAGTCGGCTCCACTCCCACTCCCATCACCCGCGACCGCAGGTGATGCCGACCCGCCAGCACACCTCGATAGCGCCCCATATTGAATCGCGATGGCGGCACCAATGCCGCCAGTCGGGCCACCAGCTGTCGTGCCGCGACTTCCACAAACCACCTCCTGCTGTGGGACGCTTCAGCGCGATGGCGCCCCTTCGAGATGCGTCCTGGCCGCGTCGGCGAACGTCCGCTCCTTGGCGTTCATCGTCTACTCGCAGGTGCGCCAACCCGGTCGCCGACGTCGCAATGGAGCTGCGTCGCTCTCCAAATGGTGTTTGGCACGCCTGTCCAACCCGAAGACCAGCGTCGGCAAAGCCAGCGTTGTTCGACTGACGGGGCAACTTGGGCTACGCGTCGGCCGGCTTGCCGCCGTGCTCTCGCTTCTTGGCGGGCGGGCGCGATATCCGCGCTACCGCAGTGGCATGGTCTCGAATGAGGTCGCAGACCGAGGTGCACAGCCCAAGAGCGTATTTGCTCCAAATCCGCTCGCCCCGCAGGATCTGCTGTGGTCTCCAATCGGTTTTCCCTTGTCTCCCTTTCTCTGGCCGTATCCGTCGCGGCCTGTGACTCAAGTCCATCTGATAGCACCGAAACCGCGGAGGAGAACGGGAACTATCAATGCACTTCCACTTTCTTCGGAGATGAAGCAGCCAATCTTCGTGAGCGTGGGCCGATTCCGTGTCGGTTTTTCATGACGTTCGACGACTACGAGGAGGAACCGTTTCATCACGTGATTGCAAGCACCTCTCAACTCAGCGGAAGCAACGCTGAGCATCTCGCATCTAGCGAGGTGTAGTTCACAATGTCGGGGTCATTCGACTCCCTCGCATTCGATCAATCGAACACCAGTCTAGGCAATCGGCCCGGAGTAAAAGTCGATATTGACGAATTTGGCTACTCGGGCGAACTGGGCAGCGTGGAATGGTCTCGCCGCCGAATGTGGCAGTGTAAAGGTGCGAAGTGGGATCCAGATGGTGAACTGATAAACCCGGCAAGCGGCACATTGCACGGAGCAATCCAAGTCACGCATGCTGAGGACGGTACGGTCGAGCAGTTTAGTGGGTACGTTGAAGCAGTTTGCCCGCCTCACCCGGGCAACAATGTAAACCCAGATCAGCTACTAGAGACCGCGGGGCTCGCAACCGTCCGCATGGATTTCAGCGGGACTCCAGAGAATGCGTGGAGCGTCTCGCGTTGAGTGACTGACGTCATGACCTGTGCACAGGGCGCGGGCCGAAACGACATCGCGCCGGGATTCGGGATAGCATGCGCCATACGGCTTTGCACCAGCCTGGGCGCAGAGGGATGCTTGCCGAACAGCAAGCAGAACAAAGACGGCACGCCCCTTCTGGAAGGAGCCCGGTCTCCCGCTCATCACGACGTTTTGTGACGTTTGGTGCCGGTCAAGGTTGGTGGGGGGGCGCGGTATGGCGGACGATACGTGAGATAAAACGCCCTCGACAGGCTCTCGATCTCGAGCCCCATGTCGCCGACGTCCGGCTCACCGGCTCGCCGTTCATCGCCAGTGACCCATACGCCACCCAAGCACCCTGCACTCTTGATCATCTCGCCGCACGAGACCCTCCTCGACACCGCCGATCCAGCCAGCCCCTTGCTCATCGCTCCCCGCCTTGCATGCACTCGTCGTACGCGAGTTGAAGAGACTCACAAGCCGTCAGGTCGTCGGGTTGCGGGCCGAAGTCGTCGTCGCAAGTCCACGTCTGTGCGGCAAGACAGTCGAAATAGGAGACACCGATCTCGATGCAATCCGCGAGCGTGCCGTCCTCGAATACCGCACACAAGCCCACACACAACTCCTCGTCGTAGCAATCACCGGCTTGCTCCTGGGCGTCGCAGCTGCCCTGACACGCGTCGAGAATCGAGCCTTGTGCATCGCTTGGCTCGCCCGATGTCTCCGTGCTCTCCGTGTCGGATGCGCCGTCATCGTCATCATCGTTTGAGGCCGTCGGGCTCGGATCGTCCGCTTCGCTTGAGCCCTCGTCTTCGGCGCAGCCGACGAGTAGGCAGGACATCAGTAGGACCAGACGGGTTGACACGGTTTTCGGCGCGTTCGCGGCGTTCATGGTCCGCGGGACGCCGTGTCACCGCAGCGTATTCTGGACGCATTGTGCTGGACGCCACACCGGCACGCGCGCCATGCGCAGCCGGAGTCAGCCAGCGCGCAGGGACGAGCGGGCGCGCCTCATCATCTACCCGCGCCCGCCCGATCTCCTACAGCGTCCACTCCACATAGGCGTCGCGAAACCGAGGGATCGCACAACAAGCACTGACGACGGCGCCTTCGATGGGGACGACAATGGTAGGTGGACACGCCTACATGGAACCCCGGGGCAGACGGACCGTGCCACGAACCGGCGGCCGCCAGTCGTCGTGCCGGTAGCCCACGGCTTCGGAGCGCGACGGCTGTTTCACGACCCGGCCATCGAGCGAATCGGTTGAAACCGCCTGTCGAGTAGCGCGGCAGCGCCGGGTCCGTGCTGCACCAGAGTCTGGCGAGTGCCGATCTCGACACCGAAGCCGCCGCTTCCCCCACCACCGCGATACTCCGGCGCCCCCTCGCGTACTCTATGCTCGCGGGCTCGCAAGCTCAGCATAGGCCTGCGCGAAGCACCGACACCGCGGAACAGCCGGACGAACCATGAAGACTTGCTCCGTTCTTTTGCTCGTGAGCCCGTGGCTCACCACCGCGTGCGCCAGCGCAAGGCTCGAGGTTGCGCCCAACGACTCGC
>QKPP01000282.1:0-4680 GCA_006508105.1 Myxococcales bacterium FL481
GGCACCCCGCAGTACATGGCGCCCGAGCAAGCCTATGGCGCCCAGGTCGATCGTCGCGCCGACATCTACTCGGTTGGCGCGACGATCTTTCACATCGTGACCGGCCGTCCTCCGTTTGAGGGCAAGACGGTGATCGAAGTGCTTGGCGCGGTCTTGCAGACGCCCGTGCCGAGTGTGAACGACGCCCAGTCCCGGCCTGAAGTCCCGGCCGGCCTTGACCCGATTCTCTGCCGAGCGCTGGCGAAAGACCCCGACGAGCGATACGCATCCATCGATGCTCTGCTTGACGACCTGGAGCGACTCGCTTCGCCAGCCGTCGCCCAAACGGTGGTGCTCGAAGCACCAGCTGCGCCCCCGCCACGCCCAAGGTTCACACCCGTGCCTTGGCTGGTCGGGGGGGCGGCGGTGGCCGGAGCCCTGGCCGTTGTTTGGGCTTGGATCGGTCCGTCGGACATCCCGCGGGGCACCGCCGGCCACGTCGGTGAGGCGGTCTCGCGAGAATCCGTTGCCGACAACGACGCGGAAGAAGAAGTCGCCATCGCTCCCGCAGCTAGTCCGCTTGCCCACGCGCCGCCCGGCGAGGATCAGGCGGCAGAAGACGAACGAGAACCGCGGCGGAGCGCGTCCGGACCGGGTCCCGCGCAGGCCTCGGTGGACGAGCCGCGAGGCGACCCGTCAAGTGATGCTGAAGCCGAAAATCGACCTGCATTGGCTGCACCCCCGCCGAGTGGGTCGGACTCGCTGCCTTCGGACTCGCCGCCTTCGGGCTCTGCCGCCGACGGGGAGCGCGAAGTGTTGCCGCCGCCGCGTAAGCCTACGGCCGAGCCCGGCGAAGGACGGCCCAAGACATCGAAGCGGCCAGCGAGCAAGAACGCCGTCGCCAAGCGTGAACGCCCGGCCGAGCGAAGGCAGGGCGGCGGTCGGTCCACCGGAGCCGAACCGGATCCCTCGCAGACGCTCGCTTCGCGCAAGGCGACTGAGAGCAACATTAGGCGTTACTTCAACGGCAAGTCTGATGCGATCGTGGCGACCTGCGCCGGCTTGGCTCCCAAGGGCGAGTCGGTTTCGGTTCGCGTGCTCTACTCCGTCGATCCGGGGGGAGCGGTCGCCGTATCGCACGTGGGCGGAGCGGTCAGCAGTGCGTTTGTGGCGTGTGCGAAGGCTGCGATGCAGGGATTCACTCCGCCCTCTCCACAAGAGCGCACCGCGCTGCTGCGCCTCGTGCTGCAGTTCAAGGGGCGGTAGAGGCGACGTCCGAACCTAGCTCGGGCGCCAGTCTTCGGTGCCCGCCAACTCGGACATTTCACGATCGATTGCCGCGAGGTCGTCGGTTGGATCGCGGCTTTGGGCGATGCGCTCCATCGCCACGCCCAGGTGGGCAAGCGTGGAGTGTTCGCGGGGCGTCTCGTCCCCATCGTGGGCGAGGTCGAGGCCTTTGCGACCGCAGATCCAGGCCGACTCTGCGTCGCCGCTGAGTTCGTGGGCCAGCGCGGCCAGTCGCCAGCAGTCGAGCTGGGTGCGGGGCTCCTCGGCCGCTTCTGCCAATGGCACGGTCGTCTCGTACAGCTCGGCGGCCGACGGGTAGCGCTGGGCCTGCAGCAGCACCGATCCGCGAGCCATCCGGGCTCGCAGTCGTACGATGGCGGCGGAAGGTTCTCCCGCTTGATCGCTTTGCAGCGCGTGGGCTTCCGCGGCGTCGAGGCGCGCGAGGGCATCGTCGACGCGGTCGGCATCGCCGACGAGGGCGGCGCCTAGGGTCAGTTCCATCCCGGCTGCGAGGTGAGGCCACGTTTGGGCGATGGCGATCGCGATCGCCTCGTCGCCAAGTTGCTCCGCAGTTTCGATATTTTGTTCCGCCAAGGCGGCGGAGGCTTGTGTCCAGGCGTGACGAAACGCCCGACTGGGGGTGTCGTCATCAGTGACGTTGCCGCAGATGCTCTCCATCAGTCGGGGAAAATCGAGGTCGGCTGACCAGTGGACGAAGCGTTTGGGTACCGCGTCCTCGAGGCGCTTTAGTTGGATGTTTGTCGCGTCTTCGTAGATCCACAAGACCAACGTGGGAGGGGCCTCGGTTGCGAACTTCGTCACGAACGCTTCCCAGGCCGCGACGTCCCGATGGGCTTGTGGTTCGAGCACGAGTACCAGGCGCGCCGGTAGCTGGTGGTAGGCGTGGTAGCTGCTGCACGCCTCGATCAGCGCCGTGACCGGGTCATCGCTTGGTGGCGGGGCTTCCCAGTCGGCCGGGATGTCAGTTTCTCGCAGCCACGCACGTTCCTGAACGTGCCGTGCGATCAGTTGCTCACGCAGCGTGTGACCGTAATTCTCGTCGGCTACCGTCGCGTCGAATCGCAGCATGATGTCCGGATGCATCGCTGTGGCGGAGTCTTCCTCGAGCCGGACCACGGCATCCACCAGTGGGTACTCCGACGGCGTCACGGCGCAGCAAAACACCACCCCATGCGGGGATTCGATGAACTCTGACCAACGCCTTTGCACATGCGCGACACAGGTGGGGACGGGGTCGGAGCTGACATCGGGCATGGATCGATCAATCCGGTGGTGAGCGGGTGCAGTGTAGAGAACAGCCAGGGTGCCGCCAAGCGGGGGCTCCAGGGTTTGCGTCGTGTTGTCTTGTGTGGACTCGCGTGGGTTCACGTTGTTTGGCGGCCGGAGTGCGCGTCCGTGCGCCGCGGGGCGTGTCGTTTTGCGCGGCCTTGGGTCGGCTGGGTGAGGTTCCTCCGGGTTTCCCCGGGGGTTGTTCCGGTTGGGCTTACCGGAGTCGGGTGGTGTCGTGCCCGTCGCTTCGTCTCGTCTGGGGTCTGGATTGGGTTCGCCTGGGTCGGGCTCCGCCTGGGTCGGGGGTCTCCTGGATTCGCCAGGGGGTCGCCTCGTGTTGTGCCCAGGTACGAGGGCGATTGAGCATCCCCGCGCGGGGAGTGGCTGCGAAGAAGTTCGATCTCGGCGCAGAATTGCCTCGTCGCTGCGCGTGAAGATGGTTTACGCTGCTGGCTCGTGTCGCTCGCTGCGAAACATCTCGACATGATCGTTGGGGTCGACACGCACATCATTCTTGTGCCGTTGCCAGCCGGGCCGCCGATCCCGACGCCCATTCCTCATCCGTATGTCGGCATGGTGTTCGACCCGATCGACTACCTGCCGATCTTCGGTTCAACGGTATGGATCAATGGGCTGCCGGCCGGCTGCGCCGGCTCTTCCGGGCTGGCGATTCCGCCGCATATTCCGATGGGGGGTCCGTTTCTCAAGCCCCCGACCAACGAGTCGGAGATCTTCATGGGCTCGGCTACGGTGTTGGCCGATGGCGAGCCGCTGAGCTCGTTGGGCATGCCGGTGCTGAGCTGCCAGGACATCGGCATGCCGGCCCCGCCACGGGCCAAGAAGAAGAAGACTCCCAAGAGTTTGATGCTGCCGACCAGCGTGGTGTTGGCGCTGCCCACCGGTGTTCCGGTGATGGTGGGCGGTCCGCCGACCATCTCGATGACCGCGATCGCCGGCCGCATGGCGATGTCCGCATTGGGCAAACTCAAGTCGTCACGGCTGGCCAAGGCGTTGTCGGACCGAGTGCAGGCCAAAGCGGGTGCGGCCATGGACCGGCTCGGGATCAAGAGCCAGCGGGCGCGGGATCGCGTGCATTCGGCGATTTGCACGGTGACCGGGCACCCGGTCGACGTGGCCACCGGCAAGATGTTTACCGAGGCCACCGATTTGGAGCTGCCGGGTCCTCTGCCCTTTCGGTGGGAACGCAAGTGGACTAGCACCAGCGAATACGAGGGTCCGTTGGGCTACGGGTGGCATCACTCGTACGACTGGGCGCTGATGGTCGACGAGGAGCAACAGGTGGTCGCCGTGCGCCTCGGTGACGGTCGGGCGGTGGCGTTTCCGCTTCCCGAGGCCGGTGACGAGGTCTTCGACCGCCGCGAGCAACTGACACTGTTGCGCGACGCCCGGGGGTGGGGCGTGCGAGGCAAAGATGGGGTGACCTATCGGTTCGCACCCGGCGAGGCCGGTTCTGAGCAGCGGTTGGCGTCGATTCACAACGAAGTCGGGCAAACGATCTGGTTGCGTCGCGACGACGCGGGGAGGCTGCTTCGCGTCGAGGACAGTGCGGGGCGCGAACTCGTTTTCGAGCACGACCGGAGCGGCCGCATTGTCGCCATTTATGGTCCCGATCCGCGGTCTTCGGCTCGGCGCGAGCCGGGGGAAAAGCTCGCTACCGTCAAGCTCGTCGGATATCGGTACGACGGCCGCGGCAATCTGATTGAGGTCACCGATGCACTGTACGGGGTAGAACGGTTTCGCTACGCGGGCCGGTTGCTGGTGCAAGAGACCGATCGCAACGGGCTGAACTTCTACTTCGAATACGACGCGACCGATGCCACGGCGAAATGCGTGCGAACCTGGGGCGATGGGGGGATCTACGACCATCGCATCGAATATCTTCGTGACAATCTGACGCGAGTGACGAATTCGCTCGGGCACGTGACGACCTATGTGCACACGTCGGCCGGGCTGGTTACCGATATTGTCGATGCTCGGGGCAATCGTACCACCACCAGCTATGACGACTGGAACAACAAGATCGCCGAAACCGACGCGCTTGGTCGCGAAACCAAGTATCAGCCCGACGAACGGGGCAACGTCGTCGAGGTGACGCGAGCCGAC
>QKPP01000282.1:4690-5178 GCA_006508105.1 Myxococcales bacterium FL481
CGACAGGGCATGCGCTTCACGCAGGCGTATGCCGGAGCCCCGGTCTGCGCGCCGAGTCGTTGCGTGCTCATGACCGGGCATCACGCGGGACGCGCCTCGGTGCGCAGCAACGTCGTCGAGGTGACGCGAGCCGACGGTAGCACGTTGCGCATGGCCTACGATGCGCACGATCGTTTGGTCCGCGCCGTCGATGAAATCGGCGGGTGGTGGCAGTGGCGCTACGATGAGAAAGGCCGGCTCGTGTCGCGGCACCTGCCGCAAGGGCCACCCATCCGCTACGAATACGACGAATTGCACTTGCGATCGATTGTGGGGCCCAAGGGGGAGCGAACGAACGTTGTGTTCGATATGCACGGGAACGTGCAAGAGTTGATGGCGCCCAACGGGGCGCGTACGCGGTGGGTTCACGATCTACTGGGCCGGTTGCGCCGGGTGTATGACCACGACGGTCAGGAACATCAGCGCAGCGTTGACTTGCTGGGGCGGGT
>QKPP01000300.1:0-369 GCA_006508105.1 Myxococcales bacterium FL481
CCATGGCTGCGAAGGTGGTGCCGACCTGGAGGCCCTGCTCCAGGCACTCCCGGACGCCAACGATGATCTTCTCGGTCAGCACGGGCACCCGGCCGGGCTCCACGTACTCGCGGTCAAGTGGGCCGACGTCCTCTTCAGTCTCCGACATTGGCCCCCCGGTACCGCTCGATCCACCGCTGGATGCAGGGGCCGGGGCAGGCCTTGTTCGCAACCTCTAGGTGCCCGATTAGGCCATTGGTGCCGAAGCGGATGCGGTGTTGCATCAGCAGCCACATGAAGGCGTCGAAGGCCTCGGGGCTCGGAGAGTGGTGCTCGTCACGGCCACCTAGCCAGGAGATACCGTGCCAGTCGCGGTTGTAGCTCTTGGTG
>QKPP01000300.1:379-5137 GCA_006508105.1 Myxococcales bacterium FL481
TGGTGTGTGCGCCGCTCCGGCCCCAGCCGCGCCCCTCGTAGACGGTGCCGGAGTTGTCGTATAGCCAGGAGTAGCCAATATCCGACCAGCCCCGACGCTTGGTGTGGAAGTTGTAGACACGCCGGACGATCTTCGCACCCTCTTCGGGGTTGCGGGTCTGCGTGCCGCCGGTCCAGTGGCCTACGACGCCCAGGGAGCGGCGCATCAGACGACCGCCGCGGCGCGGTGGCAGGCCAATGTCTTCGCGAGTGAGGATCTGTGGGGTCATGGGTCTGCGCTTTCTTAGCTGTTGTCGCTGAACGTGAGCACGGCCGCGGTGGCGTCTGAAGTTGCGGTGACCAGGGTCCCGCTCACGTTCAGGGTCTCGCCGGACGCGGCGCCCACCAGGATGGCGTAGTTGCCGCGGGTCGTCTTCACGGTGTTGTAGTAGTGGTTGTCTTCGAAGCGCTGGCCCACTCCGATGTCATCCGGTGACAGCTCAGAACCTCCGGACTTGGAGCTGACCAGGGCCCCCACCACAACGTGGCGCCCGGCCCCGACCGTCACGTCTCCCGAGTCGAAAGCGCCGGAGCCGTCATCCACCCCGTCTCCGGCCGACTGGGTGTAAAGCCAGGCCCCCTCGATCTCCACTGCGAAGTGCAGGCAGTAGTCTACGCTGTTCTGGACCGCAGTGTACTCGATGGCGTCGTCGGGGGTGTCGGCCCCGTCGCCGACCACGAAGGAGCTCATGATGATCCGCGTGTCGTCGTTCGTCTCGTTGACGCGTTCGGTGGAGCCGTGGGCGCTCGTGGTGGAAGCCGCCGGCGCGCCCCCGGTCGTTGCCGAAAGCGACCCGAATACAACCAGGTTGCCATCAACGGGGACCCGGGGCAGGCTGAACGCGTCGGCCGAGGAGTTGATGTTGCCGTAGGTCACCGCTATCTGCCGCACCAGGGGTGCGGCTGGGCTAAAAGGGGCTGCACCGAGGTGCCACTCCGATCCGTTGCGCACCAGGGCAACCACCGTGACCTCGTTGGGGCCGGTTTTCCACTCGATGTCGTCGGAGTTAGTGACCGACGTGACCCACGAGGGTAGGTGCCCGCCGACTCCGTCCTGCTTGACGATCAGGGTGTAGACCCCGCTCTTGGTGGCGGACACGGTAATGGCCACGTCCCCGGTGATAGTCACCTCGTGCATCTGGGCTAGGTCGAAGTTCACGGATACCGCGGAGGCCTGGCTTCCGTTGTCGTTGGTGCCCACACCAATGGTGTCCACGGCCAGGTCGGGGATGTCGACCGCGCCGGTCGCGGATAGCACGCTGATTGCGTCGCTCACGTAGGTGCCGTCCCACGCCTCCAGGCTCCAGCTCGAGGCGGTACTGACGATACGGGCCTTCATGACACTCTCGATCCGGAAATCGATCCGACTCTCGCCCGCGCCGATGCGGGCGATGGTCAGCGCGGCATCGTCGTGGGTGACCTCGACGGCGATGGGCTGTGACATAGAGGTGCCGGTGGGCAGGGTGCCGGGCACATAGTGAACCTGGTTGGCGACCGTCGCGTCGGTAGCATCGCACGAGATCATCCCGATGTGGTACCAGCCGGCGGCTGGGGGCGGTGGAGGCGCGCCGTTCAACTGCGCGTCGAACCCGAAGGCCCCCGTGCTGGGCCGGTAGTAGACGAAGGTGTCACGGTCGGCTGCGTACTCCCGGCTGTCGATACCTCCAGCGGTGAGCATGGCGGCGGTGACCTCGTAATAGGCGCCGTCGATGACGTAGGTCCCCGGGCTTAGTGTGACGGTTCGGCCGGAATCCACAGCAAACTCGAGGCCCTCGCCGCGGTTGATAGATCCCGCCGTAAACGGGCCTCCCCGCTGGTCGAGGTACTGCTCCCACCTGTAGCCGCTGTTCCACTGCCAGTTGAACTCATCCGATCCCGCCACCTGCCCGGAGGCATGGCCGTCGGTCTTCTTGAGCTCGGTGGGTTCGGTCCCGGAGTTATCCCATCGGGTGTAGCTTGAAGGTCTAGTTGCCATGGTTACTCTGCGTGAATGAGAAGAGTCTCACTGAAGTGGCCGACGTCAAAGCCGTGGGTGGCCGGGTCGACGGTGTCAAAGATCAACGGAGGGCTGGACTCCTGCCAGAGCACCAGGGTGCCTTGTACCCCCACCGGGGTGGCAAGGCTAAGCAAGAACACGTAGTAGTCCTGATCCTCGGCGGCGAGTGTCGGCACCGAGAACGAGAGCCCGTAGCCGGCGGGCGCCTCGAGGTAGTAGGAGACGACGCCGGAGGACCCGGTCGGCCGCATCGAGCGCGCCAGGTCAATGATGTCTTCGGCAGTGCCCTGCGAGGCGCGGGCCTTGATGACGATCCGGATCTGTTCTCGGTACTCGTCCTCGGTCCAGTCCTCGCGCCGGGCTCGGTCGATCAGGGCGCCGTAGCGGTCGAGCCACACGCCCTCAGAGTTCTCAAGTGTGCGCCCCTGCAAGTAGTCGATGGCGTCCTCGATCTCCTGCAGCTGGCCCGCGTAGATCGCGGCCAGCTTCTGCATGTTGACGGCGGAATCATAGCGCTCCAGCATGCGGGACCGGATCACCTCGAGAACGTTGCGGACGGTCCAGCTCATGCGTACACCACCGTGACTCGAGTGGTGTCGTGGTCGCTCTGCTGGTAGTCCGTCACCGCCAGAACTCCAGAGGACCACCCTACGCCGTCGAGGCTCTGCTCCGCGGTGACGGACACGGCCTGCCCTTCCGGCACCTCGCCAAACGCTACGGCCGCGAAGCGGGCCGGCACGACGTTGCTACCCGCCGCAAGGCTGTTGCCAAAGTCGACGACGGCAGCCTTGATGACCGAGGTCAGCGAGGAGGGGTTGACCACGCTCTGCTCGGCCCCGGTGGTGGTGACCGTGATGCGGTGGTGGACCTCGAGCGCGGCCACGCGCGTGAAGGAGATCGTGTGCGTGGAGCCCTCGCTATCGGTCGCGGTCCCGGACTCGGCGCCGTAGGTGAGAATACCCGCAGGCCCTACGCGGAAAATCTCTTGGGCGATGTCATCGTTGCTGAGCAACCCGCCGTCGTCGACCACTACCTCGTAGGACTTAGGGGGCCGCCCAGCCGCGTCCGTGGCGCCGGTGGGGTTGTGGTAGACCCGCACGCTGCTGGCGCCCAGCAGGGACAGGGCGTTGGTCAGCTGGGACTCCACCGCACCAAGGGTCGACGTTCCGATGAGGGACACCGTCGCCCGCCTCCGCGCCTCATAGGCGGAGTCGGTCTCTTGATTGCGTCCCGGGGTGGAGTCCGCGGTGGAGAGGATCGACGTCAGGTTCCCGTCTCCTAGGACGATAGTCCAACCCGCCCCAGCCACGGCGTCGATAGGGCCCGTTTCATCGGCGGTGAGGGTGGTAGTGCCCGAGCCACCACCGTCTAGGACCACGGCCTCCGTGCTGTTCCACAATGTGCCGGTGGCGGTGTGCTGGAACTGCCGCCCGGTGGGGATGGTCTCGTCGGCGGCACCGGTGAAAGTCACCGGAACGGTGGAGTAGGTGGCGGAGTACCTCGTCGTGTTCGTCAGCGCGCCGATGTTGTCGGCGTGCACGCCCCGTGCGGATCCTGGCGTGAGCGCGTCCACGGCGGCTTTGAGCTTGGCCTGCATGGCCACAAGCTCCGCTGCAAGGATGCGAGTGAACATTGGAATCGGGGTGGTGGGGTCCAGGGAGAAGTCGGGTCCAAAGTTGGAGGGGTCCCGCAGCTCCGTCTCCAGCTCATCGATCTTCTCGTTGAGGTCCTGGATGGTCACTCCAGTGTCGTCGATAGTGAAAGGCATGAGGCTCCTACAGTGAGGTCAGCTCCGACAGTAGTTCTCCGCGGTAGACCGCTTCCCACTCCACCTGGAGGGTGCGGGGGTCCTCCGGATCGACATTGAGATCGACCCGGGTGACGGTGAGCTCGGGATCCGCCCCGTCAATAACTCGTCGTATCTGGGACTGCATCAAGTGAGGGTTGGGGTTGTTCACCAAGAATGTCTGCCACATGGGAACACCGACGCTTTCGATACCGAGGAACCACTCCTCGCTGGCCGTTTGCAGTCGGGCCTCGACGATTGCGACTACTGCCTCCGCGCCCTCCACCAGGGCGCTGCAGCAGTTGGTGATGTCGATGTCGTTACCGTCCATCTTGGTCGTGGTGGGCATTAGGCGTCTCCCGTCTCGTCATCTTCCATGACCAGGCGCTGGCACACTTCCGCGATGCTGACGTGGCATTTGGTGGCCATGTCGACAGCGAGCATGACACGGTCGAGCCCGTACATCCGTGCACAGAACTCCAGCTCCCTAAGGGAGTGGGGCGTGGTCCTTGCCAGGTGCCGCAGGTTCTTCACGCGATTCATCCCACGTCCTCTCCCAGTTCGCGCAGACGGTCGGCACACCAACGACGGATGGCGCGGAGGTCTGCGGGCTCGAGGTCAACCTCTGGCCCGATACCATGTTCATCCACATTCTGTGCCCTCGCCACGCGTTCGTCGATCGGGCACAACGCATGAAAAAGGAGCCCACCACCAAGCTTGTAATGGTCTTCGATCTTGAGGTCTTTCATGCCGTCACCCTACTACCCCGGCGGGGGCTGAGCAATGTAGGCGGCCAGTGCGGCCTTCAGCGCAGCTCCGCCATCGGTTGGTACGGGCACCCACGCTGTGAGCGCGGCGTGCAGTGTGGTCAGGTGGAGGCCGAGGGGTGAGCCCGAGGCCAGGGTCACTGAGGGGGAGTCAATCTGGACCGTCCCGGT
>QKPP01000170.1 GCA_006508105.1 Myxococcales bacterium FL481
TCATCATCGTCGCCCACGCCGGCACCGTCCTCACTCCACGGAGAGTCGGCCTCTTCGGGTTCACACGCCAAAGCTGGCAGGGTCAGCGCCGCGAGGAGAGGCACGGCTAACGGTTGTTGGAGAAGTTTGATCCGGTCCATTGCGCTGCCTATCTTGCCACGGCTGGAGGGCCTTCGTGGCGTTTGTGCGATCAAATCCGGGTGTGGCAACATTGCGGCTACGCGTGAATACTCGAGTCAACGCCGAGAAAGGCGAGCTATTGGACCAAGGCGACGCACGCCCACGCGGAGCGGGGGGCCTCGACGTGCTGCTTCGGCTTGTGGCTCAGCAAACTGCGGTTTCTTGCCCGTCGACGGCGACGGCCGCGGCCGATGGGGCACGCTCGCGCCGCGGATCGAGCGACCTGCCCGCGATGCGTGGATCGGCGTAGCCCTTCGCACCGGCTGCATACGCAGGTCGACGGGCGTCGAGTGGCGTACTCGTCGCGGCTGCCCGGGCGCGGTTGGACAGCGGTGACCGTCTTGGCCGACCGCCGGAGGTCTTGCTCGACGGCGGCGTGTTCGTGGTCGTGGTTGTCGATGCCGGACCTCGCAACACCGGCAGAGGGGCGAACGGGTCGGTTGAGGACTTGCCGGTCTGGGAGCGGACGGCGTCGTTGCGCGACGGCGTCGCTTCGCCGGCAGACCGACGTCGGCGTCGGCGACCAGGTTTGACCAGCGACGTCGCCGAGTCAGCGGGATTCGGCCGACCCGGATGATCCAAACTCGCGTCGATCCGCAGTCGGGAGGCGAGCCGTCGGCTCGTGTGCGAGAACGGTGCCGGGGAACCGGCCAGTCGAGTTGCCCCCCTCTCGCGCGGACGTGTGGCCACGACGACCGGGCGGCTAGGCCCGTCCCCTCCACTGTCACGTTGTCGTTTCGCGTCGTGGTCGATCGAGCGCCCGTGCGGGGCGGTCAGGCTCGCGCAAACCACCGGTCACGCGAATGTCAAACCGTGGGGGCGGTCGGTGATCGCTGTCGAGCGTCCGTTTGTCGGCCACGTCACGCAGGGATGAGCATATTGATATATCAGCAGAGTGCTCTGTTCCGCTCGAGTCGGATTCTTTCGCACAGTTCCCCTCGGCGAGGAACGGTGTATGGTGAGTTTGTCGAGGTTCCTGATTCGGGGCTTCGCGGCGAAAGTGACACTGCAATGAACACACGTTTTCAATCTCTCCTGCCTACTGTTGCCCTCCTCGCCATCAGCGGAACCGCGCTGTCAGCCGCGGCTGAAGACGGACTCACGTGGACGAAGCGCGGCACCGATGATCTCGCGGGGGTGGTCACCGTAGGCTGTGGCTTCACACCCGGCGTGGGAAACCAGTGCGATCCCTACGTGGGCGATATGGACTGCAATGCGCGGTTGCCAGTTCTGTGCTTTTATGATGCGGGTCTTCCGCTACCCGCCCACGTGGTCGAGCCGAGCGTCTACTACCAATGGTCCGGCGGAATTGTCGGCACGACCGAACCGATCGAGGGTTTTACGTTCGATCACATCGATGATGCCAACAACTACTGCGTGGAGCAATTCGGAGAGGGCTGGCGCGTTGCCGAGCACCACGACGGCTGGGGCTGGAATTTCATCGCGTACGGCAACGTGGGCGACAACGCGAACGAAGCCAATCGGCGCCTGTGGGTGGACATCAACAACCAGCCGAACGGAACCTGCTGGGATCACTAGCGCTCCGATCGACTCGGCGGGCCTGATCGCCAGTGAGGTCATGGGGCTCGTGGCCCGCCGCACTACTCCCCGTCAGTTGCGCTGACGTCCGTCGCGGTCGCGGCTAGATCCGACGCAAGGTGCTCCAAGATCGGTACGGTGGCTCGAGTGAAGTCGGAGCGCGCCCACCATGTCGCCGGCGCGTCGGTGTTGGGCGCCGGGGCCTCGAGCACGTGGACCCGTGTGGTCACCCCGTCGCGGGTCGCAATCACGAGGTTGAAGCGCTCGCGCGCTTGGGCGTGGTCGTCTCCGGCTGGCTTGGATCGACTCGCGCGCAACCGGATAGCTTTCTTGATCCAAGTGTCGGCGGCGTCGTCGCGTTCTTGCTGGCCCTCGCGGGACCAGTAGGCGGCGCTGGGGTCGTCGGCATGGTGCTGCATATACGATTGCTCCGCGTCCCCGACGACCACGGTCACCCGAACGATCTGTTTGGGCTCGGCTGCGAAAAGCCGGCGCTCGACCAGGCGCGCGTCGGCATCACGGAGCAGACGCACAATCTTGGCATCGACCACGAACACCCGATCATCGGTCGTGTCGCGAAGGTACGCGGTCCGTCCTCCGAACATCGTGCGACCCACATCGAAGTGGCTGGGCTCGTGCCCGTCTCGCGTGACGGTGAGGCGAGCTGCATCGGCAGTGAAGCCGAACTCGTCGAGGCGCTCCGCGGGAACCGATGTCAGGACTCTTCGGGCCTTGAGCGGAGCCAGGGCGTCGAGCAGGTCGTCGACGCCTTCGCCGCCTTTGAACGACAGCGCAGTCGCAGTCGTCTCCTCGTTGTCGCGCTTGGCATCACGGCTCGCGTGACTGGCTGACTCCGCGTGTCCCGGATCGGAACCCGCCCTCGACGCGGGGACCGTCGCCGCCGCCTCGCTCGCCGCGACGGTGGATCCTCGCGCCGAGGAGCTCGCGTCGGGGGCTTCGGTTGCCGCGGCCGTGGGCGCTCGCGCCGAGGAGGGGCTCGCGTCGGGGGCTTCGGTTGCCGCGGCCGTGGGCGCTCGCGCCGAGGGGCCCGCATCATCGGCGGAAGAATCCGGGTTCGTCGCCCTTGCCTCCTCTGGCGCGGAACCCTGCGCGCCGTGGTCGTGGTCGTGCAGGTCGGCATCCTCGGGTTCCGGCTCGGGTTCCGGCTTCGAGGGCGCGGAAGCCTGCTTGGTCAGCTCCACCCAGAAGTAGTCGCCCTGGGCGTCTGCGCGGCGGGTGACGGCCACATCGACGTGCGGCGACCGAAACGTGATCTCGCGGATCGTGTCGGCCTTTGCGTGCAGGACCTCGATCTCATCGTCGTGGGTCCGCTCTGGCTCGTGCGTCCAGCTGACGTAGCCGACGAACAGGCTCAGGCCTAGGGCCACGGTGTAGGCCAAGATCGTGCGTCTCATGCCTGCTTCCCTCCCGCGCGACGCCGGCGGCGAACGTGTAGGGCACCACCACCGACGACCAGCGCCGGCACGCCCAAGACCATGGCATAGAACCAAAGTGCCTGCTCTTGCCGCGTGTGCTCGATGCGAACGTCTTCCTCGCTCTCCACTCGCCCGGTCGTCGCCTCGGCCCCGATGAGCCAGTTGACGCTGTCCACCACGAACTGCTGGTTCGCTGGGTTTCCGATGATCTCGTCGCTGAGGGCGGTGGCGTCTGCGACGACGACGGCCCGCCAAGCCTGGGACTCCTCGCCACCGGTGGCGGCGACCGCCAGGTTGTAGGATTGTTTTTTCTCGCCGGCCTCCGCGGAGAACTTGAGGTCGTGGTCGAGGTCGACCCAGTTCGTGGGCAGCGACCGCACGGTCACGGTGACGTTCGCATCGTCGACTGCGGGCGTCTCAAGGTGTCCGGCGCCGGGCAACACGAACGCGCCGCCGCGTTTGCCAAGGGTCGCCGTCGAGTCGTGAGTGGCGTAGCGATCGGTGACGATGTTGAGGCGATCGTTGATGTCGCGGGCACGCGGCACGATGTAGCGTTCGTCCGCAAGCACGCCCGGGGCCAGCGCGACCCCCAACGAAGCCAGGGTGTCTTGCAGAGGATCCGCCCCGGCGACGGGCGTCGTCCCCCGTTGCGACACGGGTTCGAGGGCCACGAGCACGGCCTTGCCTCGATCGACAAAGCGCCGGAGCGCGGCCGCTTCGCTGCTGAGGAACGCCGATTGCGGCCCCAAGACGACGAGCAGGTCCGCATCGTCGGGGACCTCGTCGGCGAGCCCCCCGCTGGCCTTGAGTTGGCGGACGCGGAAACCGAGAAACTCCAATATCTGCTTGAGCCCCCGCGCTTTGCCCGAGGGGGCGGCGGTCCCGGTCCAGCCGAGTTCACCATGCCCGTGGGTGAAGTAGGCCACGCGCTCGCCCTGCCCGAGTTCTCGCAAAATCTTTTGCACTTGCTCGTCGAGCTGCTTCAGTTTGCGCTTGGCTTTGTCGAGTTCGTCGCCGCCCAGTCGGATCTTGCGGGTGACGGGTTTGGGCCCCGCGGGATCCTCTTTGGCGGGGGCCGCCGACTGGTCGGGCTGGTCGTTCGCGTCGAGGTCGAGTTCGCCGGCCGTGAACGCGATGATGCCGTTTTCCCGCACGCTGAGCGCCTGAGACAGTCGCGGCTGCGCAGCGTAGTCGAGGTACTCGACTCGGAGGCGGTCGCCGGCGATCGGTTCGAAGTACCCTTGAAGCTCCGCGACGAGGTCCGAGGATGTCGGTACGAAGACCCGCACCGTGATGGGCGTGTCGAGGGCTTCGACCAGCGCAATGGTGGATGAGCCGGCCGCGGTGGTCTTGAAGTAGCGGAGATCCCACTGCTTGTAGTGGCGCGACGCGGCGTAGTTGAGCGGGAACATCAGGGCCACGCCCATCGCCGCGATCAGGGCGTGGGCGGCTGCCTGGCGGATCCGCGACACCGGAATCATGACGGGCGTGCGTTGGAGCGCGCGGTCGAGGACCAAGAGCACGGTGGTGCTCACGGAGGCGAGGATGGGCCACAACGCTCCCCAAGATCCGTTCCAGCGGGTCTGGGCCGCGTCGGTGAGTTCGAGCGCGGTCGTGACGGGTTCGGTGGTGAGCCCGTAGAGCAACAGCGAAAACACGGCCGTGACCAACGCGAACAGTGCGAGCCGGTGGCCCTCGCGTAGCCCGGGCTCGCGTTGGGCCACGACGGCGCGCAGTCGCAGCCCGATGGCGACGCCGAGACCCGCGACGCCGATGATCGTGACCACGGCTTGCCACGGGTCGAGACCGTCTAGCAGGCGCTGGGCGACGAACACGGCCAGCATGGCCGCCACATAGAGCAGCGCGCCCCCGCTCATCGCCACCTCCGCGCCGAGAGCCAACGGGTGGCCAGCATGAGAAACGCGACGGTCAGCGACACGAAGTACACGATGTTGTCCGTGCTGATCTTGCCCTTCATAAACGGAGCGAAGTGCTGATCAAAGAACGCTAGGTAGGTGAAAATCGACGCCAGCGGTGGCTCGGTGATCCGGGCGAGCAGCCAGACGATCACGAAGAACACCAGGATCGCGGCGGTCACGACGGCGGCGACGAGTTGATTGCGCGCGACGGCCGAGCCAAATGTGCCGATCGCCGTGGCGGCCGACCCCAACAGCAACAGGCCCACGTATCCAGCGGCGATGTGCCCGACCGCGACCTTGCCGTTGACGAAGATCAGGGCAGGCATGTAGGCGGTGGCCAACGTCACCAAACTCAGCACCGCCATGGCCGACAGGTACTTGCCGAGGACGAGTTGCCACTCGGACAGCGGCGAGGAGTCGAGCAGCTGCATCGTACCGGTTTGGCGTTCCTCCGCGACCAATCGCATGGTGAAGAAGACCGATGCGATCAAGGTTGTGCCGAATGACAGGTAGAAGAACTGACGCAGTACCTCGGTGCTCAGGCGCGGCGAGTCGCCAAGCGCATAGGCGGTGAACAACAGCCCATCGACGACTAGCACGGCCGCGATGATGCCGTAGCCCCACATCGAGTGGACAAAGGCTCCGAACTCGCGTCGCGCGATCAGAAGGACCCCGTTCATGCGGCACCTCGTCGCGGATCGGCGTCGGTCGTGGCGGCTGCCTGTGTGAGCTCGAGGAAGACCGTCTCGAGTTCGCTGCGAGCTCGTTCGACGCGCCGAACGCCGATGTCGGCGGTCACCAACGCGGCGACGAGACGCTCGCGTTCGTCCTCGAGCAAACTGACGGTGACGTGGAGGCAGTCGTCGGTGGTCACGATGTCGACCTCGGTCACAAAGGGGAGTTCGGCGAGGACACGGCGGGCCGCGGCTGGTGAGCCACGCAACGAGAGTTCCAAGGCCGTGGTGCCGCCGGCTTGCTGGGCCAAGTCATGCTCGCTTCCGGTGGCCACCAGCTCGCCACGATGAAGCACCAAGATCCGGTCGCAGGTTTGGGTGATCTCCGACAAGATGTGCGAGCTCACGAGAACGGTGCTCTCCTGCTTGAGGTTGCGCACAACCTCGCGCATCTCGACGATTTGCACCGGGTCGAGCCCCGCGATGGGTTCGTCGAGGATCACCAGTCGTGGGCGGTGGATGATCGCTTGGGCGATGCCGACGCGCTTGCGATAGCCGAAGGACAGCTCGTCGATCACCGCATCGGCAACATCGTCGATTCCACAGGTCCGCAGCACCGACTGCACGTTGTGTCGGGCCTGCGAGACCGAGCACCCCTTGATCTGACCGCACCAGACGAGATAGTCGCGCACCCGCATTTCACGATAGAGCGGGGGTTCATCCGGCAAAAACCCAATCTTGTGCCGAAACGAATTCGGCGCATCTTCGAGATCCACGCCATCGATGGTGACTTTGCCCGCGCTTGGGGGCAGTAGGCCGGCCAGGACGCGCAACATCGTGGTCTTGCCGGCGCCGTTGAGCCCGAGAAAACCGACGATCTCGCCGCTTTCGATGCGGGTCGAGATGTTTCGCAGCGCGGGGAAGTCGTTGTAGTAGCGGGTCAGCTGCTCAACCTCGATCATCGGCGGGCTCGTCCTTTCGGGGCGGCAAAGTCAGCGAAGTCGGCGGCGTGAGCATAGCGACTGCAGCGCGGGTGGGCCAACGAGCGCGGTTTTCGGACGCGACGTCGTGACCGGCCAAGTCTCCATGCGGTTCGAGCGGGGGCTCGGGTCGCGCCGGGTTGGTTCAGTGGCCAAGGGGCGGTCGGTGGCCAACGGGGGATCGGTGGCCAGGGGGGGTCGCGTGGGTCGGTTTGGTTCGATGGCCAGGGGGGGTCGGGCGCCGGGGCGTCGGTGGCCAGGGGGTTCGGGGCTAGAGCGGAGCGCGGGCGGGGCTAGAGCGGAGCGCGGGCGGGGCTAGAGCGGAGCGCGGGCGGGGCTGGCTCGCGGGCGGGGCTGGCTCGCGGGCGGGGCTGGTCCGATGGCGAGGTTGAGTGGGTGGCGGGGTCGGCTCGTCCGTCCGGTGGCGAGGCGCCGGCTTCGGTGCACGGTCGGTTTTCGTGGGGTACTGAATGCAACGCAAAACGTCGGCACCCGCTAGACATCGCCGGGCCCCGCCAGGCATGCTTCAATGGATCTTCCATGCGACCCACGGGACTTCAGTGGCTGCGGTGGACCGGTGCGATCGGCACCGTTTGGCTCGCGGCGTGTCAGGCCGAGTCGGGACCCAAGCAGTGGCCCGACGACTACGCCGACCTGATGGACCCCGAGACCTGCCGGGAGTGTCATCCGGACCACGTGCGCCAGTGGGAGGGCAGCATGCACGCGTACGCGGCCGACGACCCGGTGTTTTTGGCCATGAATCGTCGCGGCCAGCGGGAGACGAACGGGGAGCTGGGCGACTTTTGCATCAAGTGTCACGCGCCGATGGCCGTGGCGCTCGAGACCACGGTCGATGGTCTCAACGTCGGCGAGCTGCCGCAGTGGCAAAAAGGGGTCACCTGCTACTTTTGCCACAACACGATCGCTGCCGACGGAACGCACAACAATCCCCTCGAACTGGCCCGCGACGGGGTGATGCGCGCGGCGGTCGACGAGCCCGTGCCCAACCCCGTCCACGAATCCGCGTACTCGAGTTTGCTCCACGAAACTCAGTTCGACTCGTCGCGGATGTGTGGCTCTTGCCACGACATCGTGACGCCGCGCGGGCTCGATCTGGAGCGCACGTACAAGGAGTGGCAAAACAGTGTGTTTTCCCACGCACACCCCACCGATCCCGATCGGCCGGCCTTGTACGCGACGATGTGTACTCAGTGCCACGCCGAGACGACCGACGGACCGATCTCGACGTACGAGGGGGCCCGCGGCGACCGGAGCCACCATGATCACCGCTTTGTCGGCATCGATGTCGCGCTGACCCCGTTTCCGACCCCCGAACTGGCTCCAGTGGTCCAAGCCGATCAGCTCGCGGGCATCGCCGAGGCCCGCGATCGCGCGCTGTGTACCACGCTGTGCGTCGAGTCCTTCCCCGAGCAAGGTCGCAGCGTCGTGACCGCGTGGCTGCACAACGAAGGCTCGGGCCACTCGTGGCCCAGTGGGGCGGCCCAGGACCGGCGCGCTTGGGTCGAAGTCATCGCTCGCAGTGCGGCCGGAGTCGTTTTCGAAAGCGGGGTGGTCGCAGAGGGGCAACCGGTGGTGGGGCTCCCCGATCCGTCGCTTTGGCTGCTGCGCGACACGTTGTTCGACGATCTCGGGCAAGAGGTCCACATGTTTTGGGACGCGGCCCGCTACGAATCCAACCTGTTGACCATCGTGCCGGATCTCTCGTCTGAGCAACAGACCTGGGTCTCGCGTCGATACGAGATCCCCGATGGCGCGCCCCAGGAAGTGACCATGCGCGTACGCCTGCGGCCGATGGGGCTGGACGTGCTCGACGATCTGATCGCGTCTGGCGACCTCGCGCCGGCCGTGCGGGCGGCGATGATCACTCAAGAGGCACCGCTGACGCGGCGAGTTTGGACCCCGACAACCGGTGAGCCCTCGCCGCTTGGAGGGACGTGCGTGCACCAAAGCGTGTCTTGTTTTGCCCCGCAGACGAAAGCCTCTCCTTAGTTGAGGCGGGGCAAGTCGCCGCGCCCGGCAGACGAAGCGGCGCGGGGCGCCGGCGGACCTTCGCTCGCGGCGCCCGGGGTGGCTCTTGTCGCCGGCAGGTGATTTTTGTACATCCCTCGGAATGACCGTCGCGCTGACGCCACGCCAACGCCAGTACCTCAAGGCCTTGGCCCATCCGCTGGCGCCGGTTGTCCAAGTTGGGACGGCGGGCGTGACCGACTCGGTGGTGACGGCGGTCGACGAAGCGCTCGAGCGGCACGAGCTGATCAAGGTCAAGGTCGGCAAGGCTCTCGCGGCCGACCGCACAGATACCGCGACGGACCTCGCGAAACGCAGCGGAGCGCAGATCTGTCAGATTATCGGTCGCGTCCTGGTGTTGTACCGCCGGCGAGTTCACGCCGAGCCGACCATCCGCTTGCCCACGCAAGCGGCGTAGCTTCTTGCCGACGCAAGCGGCGTAGCTTCGGTTCACGATGGGCCGGCGCGGGAGCGCACGACAACCGGTGCTTTACGCCGTTGCCCGCGCCAGCGTAGACTTCCCGTCTCATGGACGCCCATCCACGCTACGGAGTTGCGGAGCTGCTGCGCGAGGCCGCCGACGTCATCGAGGTCCACCCGGAGCGGCAAGAGGAGATCGCGATGCTCCTCGATGTGGTGGCCGACGCGGTGCGCACCCACGGAGCGGCGGAGTCGCGCAAGCAGTTTGAACGGGCGGTGGCGTTGCTATGCCGCCTTCGCGTGGAGCAAAGCGGCGTGCGCTCTCGCGTGCGCACCTAGTCGGCCGCCGACTAGAGTGCTGGCATCTGCTGGTACTGGCGCGGGGTCAGCCCCACGTGGCGCACGAAGGCTCGGCTGAAGCTGGGATGGTCGCAAAACCCCACGCCGAGGGCGATGTCGACGATCGGCCGATCCGTGGCGCGGATCAGCTTGGCGGCGTGGCACAGCCGGAGCGTGCGCAGGTACGCGCCAGGAGTCATGCCCACCACCCGATTGAACTGACGCAGGAAGTAGAACTTCGAGAGCCCCGCCACCTCGGCGAGATCGTCGAGGGTGATCGTCGTGGGATCTTGGTTCGCGTCGAGCGTACGAATGTAGTTGATCGCCTGCGCGATGTTGCGGTGGCCGATGCGGTTGCTGGACTGCACGCGCGGGGTGCGAATATTCGAGAACGCGTTGAAGGCCCGCTGGGCGATGTCGTGCACGATGGCATCGGCCGTCAGCGTGTCCGCGGCCCGCAAGCTCGGGTCGCGGGTGGGCAGCGGCTCGGGGATCAGCGGATCGGTGGCCCGACGGCGAGTGCGACGGCGACGTCGTCGTCCCGTGGTCGCGTGGGTGCGGGCAAAGTCCAACAGCGAGGCCAGGCTGCGGACGAGCCCGTCGTGGTCGGGCGTTTTGACGTGCACGAACTCGGGGGAGGCCGTGCTCGCCTCGAGCTCGTCGGCCATTTGACGGACGAATTCCGGGTCGAGATACAAGCTGATGTACTCGAGCTCAGCGTTGGCGCCCGCGTTGCCAGTGTGCACCTGGTGCGGGTTGATCAACACCACATCCCCCGCCTCGAATCGGTGGCTCTTGCCCGTGACCGTGCACTGTTCCTCACCGCGCAGTTGGGCGCAAATCAGGTATTCGTCGTGGAAGTGGGGGCTATAGGGGACGGCGTTGTTCTCACCACGGGCGTGGAACAGCGTAAAACCACGGCCACGGTAAAACGCAGCGTTGGGATTGAGCCGTGCCATAACGCCCCATACGGTAGCGCAATGCAGCACGGCTGTCGTCGGGGCTCGCCGGTCCTCGTGCGGTCGATCGGCCAGGGGGGGTTGACGGCTGTCATCCGCGGCCGGACGGCGCATCGCGGCCACTCGTCGAGGTCGTCGAGGTCGTCGCGGCCGAATCCAGGGCCGTGCCTCAGAGTCCGCCGCGTCGCCCGCGGCCGATGATCACTGTGAGAGAAGGAACACTCAGCGGCGTGTGCGCAAGGTGGCTCGATGACGAGGCGTTTGAATCAGGGCGGGGGATTGTCGCGACGCCTATCGGCAACGCGTCTCGTTGGGCCCGCACAGGAACCGGACGTGAAAGTGGCTGGTGTGCCCCTTGGAGTGGCGCACGATGCCTTCGCGCGAACGTTTTCCTCGAGGCCACTGAATCAGCCGCTTTAGATCCTCATCGCTGGTGCCCATCAGCTTGGCGGCGCGATGCAGGTGCTTCTGCAGCCGATAGGTCAAAAAGATGTAGCGGACTTGATCGGTATCGAGCAGCGCTCGCATCAGCGCCCAGGTTGCGCCCCAGTCGACTTGCCCCCCACGAGCTCGTGTGCCGGGGGCGAAGCCGGGGAACGCGAGCAAGCCGATATCGACGTCGCGACCGGTTCGATGCGAGCGATGCGGTGGAAATCTGCCGCCGCGCCGCCGACTGATCCCACCGATGAGTACCTCGCCGGGAAAGCCCGTCGAGTGACGAAAACTCGCGATGCTGTGCTGCAGCAAGTAGATCGTGTGGGAGGTCCCGTACGCGTGTCCGGGGGTCCGACGGGTGTACAGATCGCTTTCGGGCAGCAAAATGCCGTTTCTCAGTCGCCCGCGATAGGGCCGCCCCACCCCGACCGCGCCGCGTGGCACAGCGAACGCCAAGTCCGGCTCGGCGGTCACCAACTGGCCCCAGCGCGGCATGGCGGACTCCGTCCACACGTGCAGTTGCGACCCCGCGATCAGCCGGCGCTTGCGATTGGCTCGCCGTAGCTGGGCGCGATTCAGTCCGAACGACTTGGCCACGCTGTGCCAGGTGTCCCCCGCGCGTACGCGGTACCTCGCGTGGAGCCGGGGCGCGGGGAACCGCGTGGCCTTGATCTTCAGCGGTTGGCCTACGCGGAGGCCGGGACGACGTCGTGACAGCCGGTTCCAGCGAGCGATCTCGCCGGGGGTGGTCCCGTAGCGTTTCGCCAGCTCGGCGAGGCGCTCGCCCGGTTGGACCTCGTGACGAATCCAGCGCGAGGGCGCCAGCGTCGGGGGGCGGTACGGCAGGGCCGTTTCGATCCAATCGGGAGCCTCGACCGCTTCGCTCCCCCCGGTGGTCCGAGTCTGCGCCAAGTCGGGCTCTTCTTCCGGCACCGCCTCGGTCTCGGGCCGAGCGATCGCCAGGCTCGCGGCCGTCGGTCGATCGACGCGGGAGCCTGGAGCGCCCTCCGGGGCCGCCGCGGCAATGGCCACGACGAACGGGAGCACCGGCAACAGCAGTGGCATCATACGTGGCCCGCTGAAGCGCCGCCGGTGTTGGAGCCGATTGGCGAAGCGAATGAGCGCGTACTCGAGCTGGCGCAGTGGAGAAGACACGACAACGTCGGTGCGAGCCAATCATCGAGCACGATGCCCGACGACGGCGACTCACGATCCGATCGTAGCGCACCGAGGTGCTTGTCGTCACCACCTACTCGGCATGCAGCACAGGTGTCACGCGACCGGCTCGCGCCTAGGACCAAAACAGGAGCCAAGTCCGCCGCGTCTTGTCGCCGTGCGGTCACGGATGGTCGCTCGTGCCGGTCGAGTCGTCTCCGGTCGGGGGCACCCCCTCGGCGAGATCTCGACCGGGGAGGGCTCCCGGGGGCGGCTCGAGCGAACGTCCCTGGGGCCCGCTTCCACTCGATTGGACGGGCGGGATTCTACCGAGGCTGACCGGGCCCGACGTTCGGTTGTCGGACACCGCGTGGAACGAGTTGCGACATTCGTCGCGCCGCGTCCTGCAGTTGACGTAGCGATGCCGGCGATCGCTCGTCGCCGAAGCGCACGGCGTCGTAACGCCGCGCGAACTCGGCGAGTCCGGCCGCCAGGGCACGATCTCGGGCTGCGACGCGCTGCGCCAACGCGGACAGGCTCTCGTCGGATCGGCGCGCAAACCCGGCCCGCGCGAGCGAGCGGAGCACTCGTTGAGCGATCTTTGTCTCGCGCGGCACGGCGACCCTACGCCGCCAACGGCGGATGAGGACCAGCAATAGTCCGACCGTGCCAAGCGTCGCGAGCACAGGGACGCGTGGCGGCCATGCCGAGGATCGGTCGGCCGAGCGACGCAAGCCGAGGCCCTGGAGCAACGCTCGCTGATCATCGAACCCGTAGTCGATGACGTACTGGAGGTACCGGTTGCGCAGCGCGTCGACCCATTGGGCCAGCTCCCCGCTGATTGGGCCCAGGCCCGGACCCGGCCGGCCCGCCGGTGGCGTCGGATCGACGCGCACCCAGCCGAGGCGACCGAAATGCACTTCAATCCAGGAATGGGCGTGGGCCTGGCGGACGGCGAAGTACTCGCCCACCGGGTTCCAGTCGGCGCCCAGGTAGCCGTTGACGAGTCGGGTGGGGACGCCGGCCTCACGCAGCAACAAGGCCGCGGTTGTGGCGAAGTACTCACAGTGGCCCCGGCGCGATTCAAACAAAAACCCCTCGACCGGATCCGGTACCGCCGCCGAGAACGGCCGCAGATCGGTCGAGTACTCGAACCCGGCGAGGTACTCGAGCACGGCATCGACCCGAGCCGCCCGACTGTCCGCCCCGCGGACGAGATCGGCCGCGAGTTCGCGGAATCGGAGCGAGAGCACGTCCGGGGTTTGGACGTAGCGCTCGGGGAGTTCGCGGGCGGGGTTGCCGACCGCCTCGAGTTCGGCGGCGGTGGGGGGGACAAGCCGGCTTTGGGTGTAGTAGCGGATCGCTCCCGCCGGCCGGTCCGGCAAGATGAGCTGCGCGTCGTGGCCGGGGCGCACGCGACGGATCTGGGTCGCGGCCCAAACTTGGACAAAGAGCGTCTCGCCCGGCGTGAACAGCAGCTCGGTCCCGATGTCTTCCAGCGTGATGTCAAACGCCGAGCTTTGCGTGGAGGCGGCGTACCCGTCGACGCGGCGCGGCACGATCCGTCCGAGCGGGTCTCGCTGACGATCCACGCGGACCTGCAGGCGCCCCTCGACGTCGGTCACGGCCCACACCGATTTGAGCCGGCGCAACCCGGCGGTGAACGACCCGTCGCTGTGGGCCCAGCGTCCGTCCTCGTAGCGATCGAAACTCGATCCGCGAAAGTAAACCGGCAGGTACGTCGGCCGCTGGTCGGGTGGCCGATCGGGCACCACTCGCATCACCACGCTCGCGTCATCGCGGATCGCACCGAATTGCCCGAGCTGCACTTCTTCGCTGAAGCCGCTGGTCAGACGGGTTTGGCTGGGCCCTCGTACGAAGGTGCCCGCGCCGAAGCGCGGAAACACAAAGAAGACCGCGACGCCACCGAAGGCCACCAGTGCTGCGATCTGGAGGCCGCTGCGCCAGAGCACCCGTTGGCTGCGTCGCGCGTGCCGGTCGATGGCCCACATCGCCGCGGGGCCCAAGCGCTCGCCAGCGGCGGTGAGCTGGTTGAGCAGCAGGCCCATCGCGATCAACACAAAGTAGGGCACCAACAGCAACGGATAGTTGAGGTCCACGTTGATCACGGCGCCGATCGTCATCAGCAGGCCGCCGATGAGCATCAGTTGGAGATGCTCGCGGGTGCGTTGGCGGCAGTACAGGCGCTGGATCACCAGGACCAAGAGCAAATCCACACCGGCGTCGAGTACTTCCGACCGGGCGACCGCGCGATACACCGTGACCGCAACCGCGAGCAGCACCAGCGTCGTCCACCGCCGCTGCGCGGCCGGGGCGGTTTGTGGTGGCAGCGGCCGGACGAAGGCGTGGACCGCGAACAGTCCGGCCAGGGCCACCATCCACCAACTGGTGCCGCCCGCTCCGGCCACGCCGATCGTGGCCAAAGCGACTTGTGCGAGCGCCAGTAGGTCGCGTTGGCGGCGAAGCTTCATGTTGCTCGGCTCCTGGCGAGGGCCAGGCGGTCGCGTGGGCGGTGAGGCTTCATGTCGCTCGGCTTACGGTGCGGGCCCGGCGGACGCGTGGGTGGTGGTGAGGTTTGAGGTCGCTCGGGCCGGCTGCGAGGGCTCGGCGCGCGTCATGCCGCGTCGCTTCCGGCGAAGGCCAGCGCTTCAAGCATGCGCCGCTGGTGGACGGTGCCGTGGCCGAGGGGGACGACCGTACCGGCCTGAGTACGCAGTCCCGTACGGGCGTGACCATGTCGGGACGTCGCCACGGCGATCGACGCGAGGTGCTCGACGTGGGCCTCGTAGGTCGGGTCGCCGCTGCGGCCCAGGGCCAACTCGAGCCAGTGTTCGTGGCGTTGCGGCTGGTGGTGTTCGGCCACCACGGGTTGCCGCCGGCGCGCGCTGGCTTTCCAGTGGATATGCCGGGCGTCATCGCCGTCGACGTAGTCGCGAAAGGCGTAGAAATCACCCGCACGGCTGGCCTTCGCCGAGCCGTCCTCGCGCTGGCCCGCTCCCTCGGCGGGGCTTGGCCCGTCGGTCACCGCGTGGACGTGGGGGTAGACGACGGCGGGGGGCAGCGCGGGAAGGCGGCGGCGTTTGACGAACAAACCGAACGGATAGCTGGTCGCTACCACGAGGGCCGGCAGTTCGTGCCGGCCCCGGGTGGGCATGGCGAGACGCGAACCCAAGCGAATCTGTCCGCGAGGAGGAATCGCCACGGCGAACGCCGGCCGGATCCGTGATGGCTCCGCGGGCGCGGCCACATCATCGTCTTGCTCGATGGCCACGGCAAGCACGTGGCGATCCGGGCTGTCGTTCGTCAGCTCGAGTTCGATCGTCGCTTCCGTGCGGGCGTGGACCGCTTCGGCGAGCCGGATCCGACAGCTTGCCCGCGCGAGATTGCGCTCCGACAAGACACCGCTGACGACGATCAGCGTCATGGCGGCCCCGAACAGGAGGTGCAACAGGTTGGAGCCGGTGTTGATAGCGGCGAAGCCCAGCATCAATGTGAACACGAGGAACAACCACCCGGCCTTGGTGATCTGCAGGCTGCGCCCCGCGGCGCGGAGGCGACGATTGAGCAGTCGGCGGCGGCGGGTCGCGGGCACGGGACTTAGAGCGGCGCCGGGATGCCGGCCACGATCTCACGGACGATGTCCGCGGTCAGCGATGACGTCGGACCGTGGGTGCCCTCGCGGGCCATGACTCGGTGCGCGAGGGTGGGGACCGCGAGTTCTTGCAGATCGTCGATGTTGATGAAGCGGCGACCGTGCAGATAAGCCCGGGCTCGGGCCGCCGCCACGAAGGCGAGGGCGCCCCGGGTACTGACGCCCAGTCGCAACTGCGGGGCCTGACGCGTGCCCGCGACGATCGACTGCGCGTAGCGGGCCAAGTCGGTATGCACCCGCACTTCGTCCGCGGCGGCTTGAGCTCCCAGCAGGTCCACCTCGCGCCCCGACGCGACGGCGCGGGCGAGATCCGGACGGTTCGCGCTGGCGTGGGACGAGCCGTGCTCGAGCAGCTTCGCTTCGATCGCTGCGTCCGCATACCCGATGTGCAGGCGCACGCTGAACCGGTCGCGTTGGGATTCTGGTAGCGGGTAGGTGCCGTAGTGCTCGTGGGGATTTTGCGTGGCCAGGACAATGAACGGGCGAGGCAGCGGGTGGCTGCGACCATCGACGGTGACTTGGCCGTCGTTCATGGCCTCGAGCAACGCACTTTGCGTGCGCGGCGGGGCGCGATTGATTTCGTCCGCCAGCACGACGTTGGCGAAGATCGGCCCCGGTCGGAACTCGAAGACTTCTTGCTCGCGTCGCCACACCGTCGCGCCCAGCACATCGGCGGGGAGGAGATCGCTGGTGAACTGGACGCGCCCGAACTGCCCCCCGCACAGCTGCGCGAGCGCGAGGGCCAACGTGCTTTTGCCGACCCCCGGGTTGTCTTCGATCAGGATGTGTCCGCGCGCCACCATGGCGGTGATGGCGAGTTCCACCACGGCCCGTTTGCCGTGCAGTGCCTCTCCGACCGCATCGAGGGCCCGGGCGAGGAGGTCGGGTCCGTGGCTGGTCGCCAAGTTGCGAGCCGGAGCGTTCACGCGACGAGCGTAGCAGCGGGTCTGCGTCGTCCACGGGAACGTGGCCCGCTATGAACGGCCTTCTCGGCGATCGGCGACCGGCGGCCGCCGGCTCGTGGCGGGGCGGGGACCAGCTACGCAAGCGCCCGGCTCTCTCGTTCGGGGGCTCGAAGCGCGAACGAGCGGCGCCTCGTCGGCGGAACGCGGTCACGGACTCCCCCCGGGTTTGGGGGGAGATCACGTAGTCCTCGATCGTGCGGTAGCTGCCGCCGGTCGGCGTGCGACGCCGTGCCGACCGGCGATCGCCGAGTGAGGATCGGGGCCGTCGTCGCCTCGCCACGACCGGTATTCGCCTGACCTCGGCGCTCGTGGCTAGACTTGAAGGCTCCGTGGGTTCTCGGGCGCTTCTTCGGTGGTTGGTCGGTGGTGCTTGCCTGGGAACGGGTCATCCGGCCCAGGCCCGGCCGCCGGAGCCAGCCCTTGAGCTGAGCTGGTACGCCCCGCCGGAGTGTCCCACGGCACAGCAGGTGCAGCAGCAGGTGCGAGGTTTTCAGGCGCGCTGGGAAACGCGGCACCCGAAGCCGTTGCGGGTCGACGCGCGCGTTCACAAGCTCGGCGATGGCTACGCGGCCACGGTGACGGCCACGGCCGGCCCGGACGGTCGGACGACCCGCCACGTGCAACACGACAGCTGCCACGCGATCGGCTCGACCGTCGCGCTCATGATCGCGATTTTGTCGGATCCCACCGCGGCCGGTCGTGGCGACACCGGGGACCTCGGTCCGACGCCGCCGTCGGTGCTTCCGCCGGACCGGCGGGCTCGATCTCTACCGGTGGAACCCGGCGAGGCGACCGGCCCCTCGCCAGACCGCGCCGGCCAATCGGGTCCGTCGGTCGCGTCGACGTCGCCGGTGTCTCCCGCGGCGACCGACGGAACGAGGGCCGCGGCCGAGGTCGTGGTGCCGTCCGAGCCGATCCATCTCGACCGCCCCGC
>QKPP01000270.1 GCA_006508105.1 Myxococcales bacterium FL481
GTGGGCTCTCCCGACGACGGTTTGTCGTCATCGTCATCGTTGTTCGCGCCCGCTGGCCCGTCGGACGAACAACCTGGCGACGCGCCACCGAGGACGACGCACAAAAACGCAAGGCAGGACATCAAACAGCGGGGGCGACGGTGGGACTCGATCATTTCTTCGCCACCGGAAGTGAGCAGCATGGACATCAGAACCATTCCTCGTTCAGCGCCGACGTTGGTCGACCGCAACATGGTCGCAGACTGCCGCGGAGCATGAAACTCCCCGCGACCGTCTCGAGGGAGGAACGGCGGGTGGTTTGCCTTACGCCTCACACAAACGCCGGATCGACGGGTTGACCAAGGCCGACAGTTGCTCAAGCGGCCATCCGCGCGATCCAGTGTGACCCGAGACTCGCACGACGATCTCATCCGAAAGGCGATGCGATCCCGTTGCGCTGGCCGTTCGGATCTACGGGAGACGCTCCCCGTGGCGCCCGCCGGCTGTGCTTTGTCCCCTGACTGGAGCCGGTGTGCGTTCGACTGGAACCGGGCTCGTGCTTCTCCTGTGACCGCGGAAGAAGCGTCACTATCAGCGGCGGGTCGCGCGTTGCGGCCCCGCGCAATCCGGGCGGGGCCTCCAGGTCTACGCGCTCGAGGACGAACCGGGCGTGGCTTCGTTCCAACGCGCAGGAAGGACTCGTGGTTAAGCAACCCACCGGCCTTCTCGATACCGCAACGCGCCCGCGGGCCCCGCCCTACTCGGCGACGCAGTCCCCCACGTCCGCCCATTTGACCAGGTCGGCACATTCATAGGCCACCGGATCGCGGCCCCGCAAGCGAACGCGAACACCGAGCGGTGACTGCCCGAACGCTCGAGCACCAAGCTCCACGAAAACTGCCCGGCGTTGGCCTGAGACGATGCCTGTGGGGTCAGTGTGACCGAACCGCCGCCGATCCTCCCACCCGCGCGGGCCTCGTGCCGGACCAGGTCGTCGTGTCGCTCGCGCAGCGCGGCGCCGCGCTTGGACGCAGGTTCGTAGCCTTGGCGGAGGTACTCGTCGACCATGCGATCGCGGTTGAAGCGGACTGGCAACGTCGCCAAGGCACGGCGCATGCGGGTCAGCCAGCGTTGAGGCAGGCCGTCGGAGTCACGGTCGAAAAACGCCGGCACCACCTCATCTTCGAGAACTCGATACAACGAGGCCGCATCGAGCTCATCTTGAAATGACTCGTGCGCGATGCCGTCGCGCTCGCGGCTGCGCGTCAACGGGTTGTCGATGGTTCGCCAGTCCGCGCTCGCTGACATCGGTATCGCTCAGCTTCCCGCGTTTGCGGTGGCTGACGACCTTGAACGAGGCGATCTCGTCTCCCTGCTCGACAGTCACGCCACCGAGGTCGGGGAATCCACGTGGTGTACCCTTGCTCGCGGCTGCTGGCGCCCGTGGTGACCGAGTTTGTCGCCACCGCGGTGAAGCGTTTTCGAAGCGGCTAGTCGACGGGCCCAGTGGCGGTTGCGGTTCGGCTTGTCGGCAAGCGATGCGACCACTGCGATGACCCGCACACCGAGCTGCAGATGGTGTGCGCTGTCGCGTTTGGCGTCCCCTTGCGCGGCGAAACGAAAATCTCGCGCGGCCTCGTTGCCCTTGCTCCAGTTTTTGCACTCACTTTGTGGGCTGCCGACGCGCGAGAAAACAGTGACGAAAATGCGACGAATCGAAGACACGGCGGGGACGAACTGCGAGCCTCACGTGGCTGCCCCTCGATAGCATCCACGCATGGCGCTTCCTCCTGTCTCGGTACACGAGTTTTTCATTCCAGTTATGGGCATCGGGTTCACGATTGACACACCGCTCAGAGTCGCGCCCCTGGGCATCGATTCCGCGGTCTCGCTGGTTAACGATCGGCTCATCGAGCACATGCGTGCGGTTCACGCCGCCGAACACGGCTCCCCCTACCGACCCATTGCGAGCGAGGACCACGACGCTCGCGCGCGCCGGATCCGAACCTACCTCGACGTGCTTCAGGATCTCATTGACCGCCGCGTCGCCGCGGTACGCAATAGCGCGTTCGTCCCCGAATCCCCGATCACACGTTACTTCGAGCTGCTGCCCCCGGGTGAGCTGCGTACCGCCTACGAAGAGATGCTGATCGAGCGAGCACCGGCCGAGCGGGCCAGGATGCAGGCGAGCCTGCGGTCGCGGCTAAGGGCGGGAAACTTGGACGCGAACATCATGACCAAGCTCGACAACGCGCTAAAGCCCGATGGCACCCCGCGTCCGGATGGAGAAAGCGATGCGATCGCGGCGTTTCGCGGGTACGCGGATAGTCGCGCGCGCGGGCGGCTGATTTTGTCGGCGGGACTCAACCCCCGCCTGATCGCCGCCATGGCCGGCCATCCCGCCTTCACCGTGGACCTCGAAGGCAACTGTCCCAAGTCGCTCGTCGTCAAAGTCAGCGATTATCGCTCGGCCGCGATACAGGGCAAGTACCTGGCCAAACGTGGCCTATGGCCGGCCGAGTTCCGCGTCGAGTCTGGGCTCAACTGCGGCGGCCATGCGTTCGGCGCACAAGGGCGGCTACTGGGTCCCGTGCTCGCGGAGTTTCGCCGCAAGCGGGAAGCATTACATGCTTCGCTGTTCGACCAGCTTCGCACCGCGTTGCGCGAGCGGGGGGCGGTCGTCCCCCGCCGGGCCCCAAGCCTGCGCGTGTCGGCTCAGGGGGGCGTGGGCCGGGCGAGCGAAGCTCGCTTGCTGCGGGAGCAGTACGGCGTAGATGCCGTCGGTTGGGGCACGCCGTTTTTGCTTGTGCCAGAAGTGACCCGCGTGGATGAACGCACGCTGCGAGACTTGGAGCGCGCGCGGGAGGCCGACGTGGTGCTGAGTCGGAGCTCGCCGCTGGGAGTTCGCTTTTGGACGCTACGGGACTCGACAAGCGAGCGGGCGAAGCGGGCTCGGGTGGCCGACGGCCGCCCCGGGTCGAGGTGCCCGAACGCTCATCTCGCCATTGAACGGGACGACCGCGGGCGGCCGACCTGCCGCGCCTCTCGACGATTTCAACGCAACGCCCTGACTGCGCTCCGCGCCCGGGCGCGTGCGCAGGCCCGAGAGGTGCGGGCGGACGAACTCGAAACCATTCTCTCTCCCGCCTGCATTTGCGACGATCTTTGCGCGTCGGCCTACTTGGTGACAGCGTCGGACCGCAGCGACCTGACACCGGCGGTCTGCCCCGGGCCAAACATCGCGTACTACAACCAGCGGTGCTCGCTGGATCAACTCGTGGACCACATCTACGGACGCGGGCGGCTCGAGATGCGGGGCGACCGGCCGCACATGCTGGTCCAAGAAGCCGAGCTCAATCTGCGCGATCTGTGTGAGCAGTTCGGAGTACTTCGAGATTTGGGGGACTCGGTCGCTCCTCGTGGCGCGCACCCGCAGTTGCGCCGTGGCATCGAGAACCTGCGGGAAGGGTTGTTGAGCTATCGGTCGCTCAACGACTCGCGGCTACAGCCCGAGCTGTCTCGCCTACTCGAGGAACTCCAGTACTTGCAGGTCCAGCTCGACCAGATGTGAAGGAGACGGACGTCGCAGCGCGCCGCCGACGTCGGGCGGCGACCCTTGACCAGGCCTGCCCGTACACACAGCTCGGACATGTTCGGGTTCGGGCGGCAAAACGCAGAGAGGGCGCCGGTCGAGTAGCGTTGAGGGTCAACGCGTCGGGTGTCCGTTCGCCGGGCCACTAAGCTGGAGACGCCCAACGTCGACCGAGCCGCCGACGCTGGGATGACGGTGAGCGAGGGTTCGCCCCCGCCTACTCGACGGGCGCCGTTCCGGCGTTCTGCAGACCGAAGCCAGTCATATCGGAGTACGTGTACGGCCCGGTGAGTCCATCGTAGGTCTCGAACTCGCCGGTCTCTGGATCGATCTTGTACGCGGCCTCGTCGTGAATCGCCACGCCCCAAACATAGCCGTCGAAATCGATGCTTGTGCCCTTCGGCATGTCGGGGAGCGGGTACTCGACGACGAACTCCATGGTCTCGATGTCGATCGCCACAATGCTCCCCCCCCCGTTGAGCCCGCGACCCGCCGCCCACAACCGTCCCTCGCCGTCGGGCATGCAACCCGCGGTATTGGTCGGCGTGCTAGCCTGTTCCCACGCTTCGGTAGTGGGGTCGAATCGCTCGGTGGTCCCATGACACGACCACACTCGTCCGTTCGCATCCACGGCGATGCCATAGCCCGACACATACGGCTTTTTGTAGACCGTGTAGCTCATATCGTCGAAATCCACCCGCACCAGTTCCCCGTTGCCCGCCAGAGCGTGAAACCAAAAGTCATCTTCGCCATCGACCGCACCACCATACGCACTGAACTCGGTCAGTCGGGTCATACCAACGTCGTCCGCAGGGATAGCGATCTGTCGCTCCACCTCGCCAGTGTCGCCATTGAGCAGCAAAACATCGATCTCCTCGCCGGCGAGCTTGATCCCGGTCGTCCAGACTCGTTGATCTACGTAAGTCGTATTGCCCTGTGCATCTTGCGATTCGGTACCCCGAGTCCATGCAATTGGCCGCTGCGAGAAGTAGTCGAGTGGGGTGTGCCAAGCGATGCACTCCTCCACGCCCCACGCCAAAACGTCATCTTTGCCCGTCGACGTTTGGATCCCGGGCGTGCCATTGCTTTCTTGGCAGCGCTCAGGTCGAGCCCACATCTTGGTGATCCCTCCGTGCCGATTGGCGACCGCGGCATCACCATTGAGATTGACGGATGTCCGCGACGGACTGCCAAACCCGGGATGTACGGCGAAACGCGCTTCTTCGACGATCGTCCGGGTGTTGATCTTTGAGACCGTGCTCTGCTCGGAGTTGGCGATCCAGATGTACGAAAAATCCAGATCGGTTCCACCGGGCGGCGGCAGATCACCGGTCGGCGGTTCGCCGATGTCGAAGTTTGGGCCGTCGTCGTCGTCGTCATCGTCGTCATCGTCGTCATCGTCATCGTCGTCATCGTCATCGTCGTCATCGTCGTCATCGCTGTTGTCGTCATCGTCGTCATCGTCGTCATCGCTGTTGTCGTCATCGTCATCGTCATCGTCATCGTCATCGTCATCGTCATCGTCATCGTCA
>QKPP01000085.1 GCA_006508105.1 Myxococcales bacterium FL481
TGGCTCAGTTCGGACGGAGCGCCCCACGACCGCGCGGCGATGGTCGACATACCCGGCCATCAGCGCGCGGTACAGCAGGTTGCCCAGAACTTTGTGGCCGTGCGAGGTGGGGTGGGCCAGATCGCCGCTTCCCAACCGGGGCTTCATGCGAGACCAGCGACCCATCGAGCCCTCGCCACCCATCGCTTGGTAGGTATCGAAGAACGCGCAGCCGTGCGCGGCCGCGATTCTGCGCTGCGCGTCCACCATGCGCGGCACGATAGACCGGGTGACGATGCGCCCGCCTTGTCGCTCGCCGTGATCGATGACGGACATGATCAGACACGCGCGTCGTCCTTCGGCGCCCTGGGCCAGCCGAAGAACCTCGGCGAATTCTTGCTCGTAGACCGTCATCGAGTCCCGAAACGTCCGCTCGCGCAGCATGTCGTTGCCGCCGAACATGAACACGAGTAGGTCGGGGTCCCGATAGGAGATTTGGGCTTGAATGTGCTCGGGGTCGAGCTCAGCGAAGCGATTGGTGAACCCGCCGATGAGTGCCATGCCGTCCCAGACCACCCCGGGACCGGCTCTCTCGAGCGTGACCCCGTACGCTCGGGCACTGCCGCCTCCCGCGGCCCGCACCGACACGCGGTGCGGACCATCGGCGATCTCAAGCGAGTGCCAGCGATCTTCGAGCTGCTCCGCGCGGGTTTCGATGATGAGCGGCGCTTCGTCATCCACGCGCAGCTGGAGTCGACCGCCTCGCGGCCACGCCAGGTACCACAGCGTGAACTTGGAGACGGCTTGACCGAAACCCTCGTTGGCCGTGCGGAATACCGATTCGGCTCCGCCGGCCGACCACACCGTGGCTCCGCCGTAGCCGTACCGTCCGTCGGACTTGCAACGGCGGATGATGTAGCACTTGCTCCATGGGGATCGCTCTTGGAACCGGATGCCCTTGTGGCGATAACTGGGATCGTACTGCGTCAGCGCGTGGAAACCGTGACCGGCGTCGCCGAACCGGGCCTGGAGGTGGTGGCGGATCGCTGCCGTGATGCCGTCGTTGCCCAACACTGAATCGCCCCAGTGGGACACCCGAGTGACGTGGTCTGCGATCCCGAGTTCTGTGTGACTCAGGGCGCGGTAAAACGAAGCGATGGCTTCGGGGTTCTCCAAGGCTTGCTCGACCTCGAGGGCGTCGTCGGGATGCGCTTGGTAAGGCGGGTAGACGTCGATGGCTGACGCGGGGTCGGGCCGGGGCTCGTCCGCAGACGGACGCTCACCCGAACGGTCCCCGGACGCGGGCTCGCCGGTGGCGCCCGCGTAAGACATCAGGTCATCCCCAGGCGAACCGGTGTCCCGGGGCTCCCGAGTGGCGAGCCCGTCAGACGCGACGGCGGATGCTGCGGGGTCGGGGGGTCGCGTGGCATGCGAAGCGAGATCATCCGAGCTCGTGAGGCCCGTGGACGAGACTTCACCCGCGCGCGCAGCGTCGGTGGAAGCGGGCTCGTCCGGGGAGGACGCGGCGGGCGTGCCCGCGCGTTCGCTTGTCGTTGCGGAGGGACGATGGCGGCCCGGGTGACGAGAGTCCGCACCCGAAGGCGGACTCGCGGAGGATTGGGCTTCCAGTTGTCGAGCGAGTTCGGCGAATTTGTGGGTTTGCTGCTGGGCCTGTTCGGCGGCCCCTCCTTGGCCCATGAACTCTCGACCGACGAGGTTCCAAAACGGCACGTAGTCTTCGTCGTGGCTCCAAGGCTGAGCCCAGTACAGGGCCGGCACAACGTAGGTCGACGCGATCGCGACCGCGAACACGCCGACTGCGGCCGCGAGCTTGCGTATTGCTCCGGGTTCGAGGTCGGCGCCGCGGTTTGATCCGTCGAGGGTGATGGTCTCGTCGCGGCACTCCTCAGCGTCCAACAGACCCACGCTGGGGTCATCGATGGCCCGGCGCTTGCTCAGGTCGAGCCGCTTTCGGCGAGTACGAGACATTCTGAGCTCAAAACGCGAAGTAGATGTTCGCCCGAGGCCCATCGAGCAGATCGACCAACAATGCTCCCAGCAGCGCCAAGATGACGCCGATGACTGGCCCGGGGAGCGCGGCGAACCGCCGACCCAAGTGGTCGTCGACCCAGCTGCGCGGGGTGAAGTGGTAGCCGAGCCCGGCGATCAGCACGAGCAGTACGCCATGCTCAGCGCACCACTGCCCGGTGGAGACGATGATCTCGGGCAAGTCGAGCGGCGGGTGGTCGAAGAAACTGCGCCACGACTCGACGCGGAACAGTCCGGGGCGAAAGCCACGGCCATCCCAGTCGACGAGACGTTGCGTGATGATCCGGGCCGTATCGAGATCGGCCGCTTGGAAGAAGACGCGCGAGAGCACCGTGAAATGGAACGTCAACAGGATATGGACGGCGGTCGACCAGCGGCGGGCGTCTTCGGGCACGAAGACCGACCCCGCCGCGCCCGCGAGCACGATCCACGTCAGCACCGCGGCGCCACGGGACGACAGCTCGAGGACCCCGACGCCCAGCCCGTAGGAGATGCCACCCAATACCAAGCCACCCGCGAAGGCCCCGAGACCGACCGCCCGATGCGCCGCCCGACGCCGGGTGTTCCAGCGGTTGAACAGCATCGCGAAGGCATGCACGTTGCTGTAGATGATGAAGTTCCAGCTCGCCCGGTGCCACATGCCGACAAGAAACATCGTCAGCCACAGATTGAAGTAAGTCCGGGCCGGCGACTTGCGGCTGCCACCCAGGGGGAAAAACAGGTAGTCGCGCAGCCACGTCGACAGCGTCATGTGCCAGCGACGCCAAAATTCGCCCACGCCGCGCGCTTGGTAGGGCCGGTCGAAGTTCTCCGGCATGTCGAAGCCCATCAGTTTCGCCACGCCGATGGCGATGTCCGAGTACCCCGAGAAGTCGCCGTAGATCTGTAGCGTGAACGCGTAGAGGGCCAGTAGGTGCTCGAGCGAGGTGTAGTTTTCGGGGGCGGTGAAGACCAGGTCGGAGAAGACGACCGGAATCCAGTCGCCGAACACCACTTTTTTGAACATGCCCTTCGTGATGCGGAACAGGGCTTCGCCCACGGCTTGACGGCTCAGGCGGGGGCGACGGTGCAGCTGGGGCAAAAACTCGCTGGCGCGGACGATCGGCCCCGCAACGAGCTGCGGGAAGAACGCCACGAACAGCACGAATTTGCGAAAGGACGGCTCGGGTCGCAGCGAGCCTCGCCACACGTCGATGGTGTAGCTGAGGCTTTGGAACGTGTAGAAGCTGATGCCGATGGGCATCAATAACTGCAGCTGTGGGGCTATGAGGTCTGCCCCCAACGCGTTGGCCACGTCGCAAAACGCCTCGATCGCGAAGTTGGTGTACTTGAAGTAGGCGAGCAGGCCCAGGTTGCCGGCGAGCGCGGCACCTAGCCACAACGCTCGGCCTTGTTGGGCGCGCCGGCGCGAGGACTCGCTTGCGTCCCCTCGGGCGGCCGCCAGACGGTCGATCCGCGCCGCGGCGACGTAGTTGAGGACGGTGGAGAAGGCGAGAAGGCCGACGTAGTACCAGGCGGTCGGGAGGCTACCGTCCGGCGGCCGCGACCCCGCCATATAAAAGAAGTAGCTCGCGCCGATCAGCCACAAGCCGCGAACCATCGGGTGGTTCGACAGCATCCAGTACCCGGCCAGCACGGGTACGATGAACAGGAGAAAGTCGAGCGTGGCGAAGTACATCGCTGGCGAATGGCGCGCAGGATAGCCGTCGGGTCCGGGTGAAACAAGCGTGGACGCCCGTTTTCAGGCCTTGCAACGGAAGGGCCCCGCCTCGCGGAGCCGGTCCATTTGCTCCGAGATCACGGCGCTTTCATGGAGCAAAAATTGTTGCACGGCCCGCCCGAGGGCGGGGTGCCGCACCCAGTGGGCGCTGTACGTCGCGGTGGGCAGAAACCCTCGCAAGAGCTTGTGCTCGCCTTGGGCCCCGGCCTCGAAGCGAGGAAGCTGTCGCTTGATCGCATGCTCGATGCCCACGTAGTACGCCAACTCGAAGTGGAGAAACTCGTGTTCTTGGTGACAGCCCCAGTAGCGCCCGTACAACGCGCGTTCCGTCTCGAAGAACAGCGCGCCCGCGCAGACCTGACGTTGGGCCATGGCCTTGGCGAACAGCATCCGGGCCGGCGCTCGCCGGCGCAACGCCTCGAAGAACCCGGGCCGCAGGTACCGGTAGCCTCCGTAGGCCGCGGTCGTGCGCCGGTAAAACGACTCCATGGAACGCAGATCGTCGTCGGTGAGTTGGGTCCCGCGAACCAGCTGCACCCCGTCGAGCGGCGCGGTCGCGCGCTGGCGCTCCTTTCGGATTTGTTTGCGTTTGCGCGACGTCAACGCGGTCAGAAAACCGTCGAAGTCGTCGTAATCACTATTGTGCCAATGAAACTGGAAGCTTGCGCGCGGCCAAAACCCGCGGTCGGCCAGCCACCGCTGCTCGTCGTGGGTGCAAAAAAGCCAGTGGATGGAGTGGCAGCCACATCGGTCCGCGACTTCGCGCACGGCGTCGACGAGGGCGTCGACAACGGCCGTGCGCTCCGCGGGTGTGAGATCTCGCGCGAGCAGCAGGCGCGGGCCGCTGGCCGGCGTCGCCGGACTGGCCACCACCAACTTGGGGTAGTACGGCACACCCAGCCGCTCGCTCGCGTCCGCCCAAGACCAGTCGAAGATGTACTCGCCGAAGCTGTGCGTCTTCACGAACGCGACCACCGCTCCCACCAGGCGGGTCCGGCGGCCGGGCTCGGTCGGGACCTCCGCCACCAGCACGTGCGGCTCCCACCCCGCCGCGGTTCCCACCGAATGGGAGTCCTCGAGCGCGGCCAGGAACCCGTGCTCCAAAAACGGAGAATCTCGGTGATCGAGCTCATCCCAGGCTGCGGAATCCACGCAGCTGATGGTGTCCAAGTCGCGGACCGTGGGGCGCACGGGCCCAAGCATGGTCTTAGCCGCAAAAATTCGCCATCTGGAAAGAACCGAGGCGGTCGCTAAACTACCAGGGATTCATGTCCAAGCAGCCCCAAGACGCGCCGTCGACCGGTGTAGCGCTACGGACGCGAGACGAAC
>QKPP01000173.1:0-708 GCA_006508105.1 Myxococcales bacterium FL481
CGCCGGCGACGCTTGGCTCGTCAACAGCGTCTGGTTCCAGCGAACATGGTCGGTATCGCTCGACATCGGCGACGTATCCACTCGCATCCCTCGTCCCAAACAAAGCGGCGGCGAAGCTCTCCACCCCATCACAGCACCGGCCTTAGCCCTCCGCTCGCGCCGTCCTAAACAACGAGAGTTGCTCGACCGATACCGGCGGCCCTCGGTTCGTCCGCGATACCCGGCCCCATCGACGAGTCCTCGACCGGCTCTCGTGACGACCGGCCGCCCGTGCACCATCCACAGCGGACGTGCCGTCTTCGTTTTCCTGGCGTTCGGCAAGCATCTCCGCAATGCGTCCCGGCTCCAGCACCGCCCCCAACCCCTTCATCGGTCCCCCGCAACTCGGGCATGTCAACCGGTCCAACGAAAACACCCGGCTGAGCAATCGTGCCCAGGAGACTCTTGCCGGCTTGGGTGGGACTTTGGCGACCTCGGCGACAACGTGGCTCTCGCCCCGCGGCCGAAACATGGGTATCTGCGAGGGCTCGACGTCCAAACCTCGCGGCGGGCTCCACGTCGTCGAGTGGGTAGCGGGGCGACCGGCGACGCGGTCTAAGGCGGTTGCCAGCTCCACGTCGACCGGTACTGGGCCACCCTCGGTCGATAGGGCGGCGATGCTGCGAGACGGCGCGACTCGATGCAGCGGGCCCCAATGTTGAGGCGAGG
>QKPP01000173.1:718-17517 GCA_006508105.1 Myxococcales bacterium FL481
CGCTTCGCGCCCGGCTCAACGCGGGCGCGAAGCGGCCTGCCTGTTTCCGGGAACCGCGGGTCGAACGCGTCAGCCGTTGGCCCGGCTTCGCCTCCGGTGGGGACGTTCAAATGCGGCGAGGAAAGATCTTCTGACATGGAGGGTTATCCGGTGGCCAGATATGTCACGTCAATCACTACTCGTTGTTCTGTTGACTTCGGGCGGGGCGGCCTGTGTGCTTCCGTGTCCACCACTCGCGGTGGAGACATCGGAAGCGACCGGGGCGATCTCAGCCGATCCGCTGTTCTCCGAGCGGGATCCCTCCCAGTGCCTCGTTCCCGATAGTTCACGTTGTGAGGGGCATCCGCTGGCGGAACAATACGGGTACGCGCCGGGCGATACGTTGCCCAATGTGCTGCTTTATGACTGTGACGGGACCCCTCGCGAGATCGCGGAGTTCTTCGGAACGCGGCCTGATCTCGAGGACTACAACCGGGCGGTGGTTGTGGCGTTTGGAGCACTATGGTGAGCCTCTTGCCATACTGAGTCTCAGCAGTTTGCTGAAGACGTACCAAAGTGGCGCAAGGAGGGAGTCGAGTTTCTACACGTGCTGATCGAGGGTAACCTTGGAACTCCGGTCACGCCGGAGATCTGCGATTTTTGGTACGAGGAAAACACCAAGGAAAGATACTCCGTGTGGAGCGATGCCGAGACTGTCAGCGGAATGATTTCACGGATCGATCCCTACAATTCGGGGCTCCCGTGGTTGCTCATCCTCGACGCGAACGCAAACATTCGCGTGGCTTCGCCGCCTCCTGGCCTCGACCACGACGAGCTTGAGGCCGCGCTGAGCGCCGTAGTCGCGCGACCGCTCGGCTAGGTTTCCGGTCCGCTGGAAGCTTGTCGCGAGGGGGCGGTTAAGGATCCGAAGGCTCGTGAGTCGAATGCAGCCGTCCGGTCGAGAGGTGATTTTCTCAGGCCTTTACCACACGGGCGAGGCAGCCTCCGACGCTTGTCATGATATCGCGAGTGTCGACAATCAAAGTTGCGTGTCGGCCGACAAAGCTCCAGTCTATCGCATCGTGATCGATGACAATCACGACCGCATCGGCGGTGGCCACTGACGCGTCGTCGAGCGCAACTGAAGTCATGTTGAGATCATAGTCGCGCTTGCGCGGGAATTGGGGTACAGGCAGATCGTGATACGTCACGTTTGCTCCAGCCGCGGCAAGCCGCGAGATGATCTCGACTGCTGGAGTTTCACAGGTGTCGTCCACTTTGCGCTTGTAGGCGAGGCCCAACACCAAAATGTGACTGTCTCATAGGGATTTGCCGTCGTCGTTGCGGGCTTCGCCTACCCGGCGCACGACATATCCCGGCATGCTCCGGTTGATCTCGCCTTCGAGTTCGACGAATCGGGTGTCGCAGCCGACCGCGCGGGCCTGCCACACGAGGTAAAACGGATCGATTGGGATGCAGTGACCGCCGAGTCCGGGTCCCGGACAAAGCGGGAGGAAGCCAAAGGGCTTGGTTGCAGCGGCGTTGATCACATCCCACACGTCGACGTCCGTCCGGTGTATCGCTATGACTTTGGTGAAGACGCGACGCCGGTGATGCTCTGGAGGATGGCGACCTCGAGAGCCAGCCCGACCTAGGCCGTTTCCGACACGAAGTGCGCGTCCAGGTCAAGCGCTACTGGCGCGCCGTTGAGAGGATCATCTTCTGGGCCGATGCCGCCGTTTTCACCAGCGAGAGCGTGCTCGCGCACCGGCTTCGCGCAAGCGTGCGTGTCTTCGCGGCGGGCGACTGCGAAATGCGAGGGCAGCACCATGCGACGAGCTCGGTCGCCGTACGCAGGCACACGGCCGCGATCGCGGGCGCACGCAAGCCTTGGTACCCGCCGAAATCAGCGGCGGGCCTCGGAGCAAAGCGTCCTCGTGCATCAAGGAGCCGCCACAGTCGGTTCGCTGCTCCGGTCCCAAGGCGAGTCGCTCCGGCCGGCGACGCCTGATAAGCTCGCGCGATGAGTAGCGAAGCAGACTATCTCGTGAACCTCGGCGATGTCCCGGAGGAGGTGGAGTATGAGGGAGAGCACTGGGGAGCGGCCTATCGTTCACTAACTCCGTCGATGCGACCGAGAGGCGGCAAGTTGGGCTTGAACTATGTCCGATTGGAAAAGGGGCGGACGCTGTGCCCATTCCACTACCACCAGCGCGAAGACGAAGTGTTCTACGTGATCTCTGGCCGGGGACGATTGCGTTACGGTCATGACGTGCGCGAGATCGGAGCGGGAGATTGCATTTCGTGCCCGGCTGGCACTCAGATGGCGCATCAGATCGCCAACCCATTCGACGAGGACCTCGTTTATCTGGCGATCGGCAACTACGAGCCAGACGAGGTCGCGGTCTATCCGGATAACGGAAAGGTGCTGATCCGAGAGTTGGGCCGCATCGGTCGGCTTGTCGACGCCGAGTATCTCGACGGAGAGCCGATCGTGCCGAAGATCTTCGGCCTCGAATGCTGACCACGACCGCGTGGACCGGCCGAGCGATAGGCGGGGCCGAGGTGCCCATCGCTCAGCAGACGAGCATGAATCTGTGCCCAAGCGCTCGAGATGGCTCGGGGGCGCGTGAGGAATCGCGACGCCTCCTCCCAGGCGCTCAACTCCTCGTAGGACAGCGGGTCAAAGAAGCTGTCTTCTACGGTTCCGTGCAACAAGCCGGGCTGCCGGGGCCTCGGCGCTCGATGGGCACCAGCCGAACGCACGGTGCCCCTCCCTTGGCGATCGTGATCTCCTTCCCGGCGCGCACGCGTTCGAGCAGTCGAGCAGTCGAGCAGTCTTCGAAACCGGCACCGCTGCGGGGCCGAGTTCGCGCTGCGTGACCACCCCGCGTTCGTGGGGCATCTCGCGCTCAAGACCCATGAACGCCCCGTTCAACAACTCGGTGCGGCAGGTGATGCCGACCCGCCAGCACGCCTCGATAGCGCACCATATCGAATCGCGGTGGCGGCACCAATGCCGCCAAACGGACCACCAGCTGGCGTGCCGCCACGACCACAAACCACGCCCCGCCTGCCGTCGGACGCCTCAGCGCGATGCGAATCCTTCTATCCCCGCCTCCGTTACATCGTCGAGTGCAATCGGTGGTCGCAGCATGACTTCACTTGCCGCTCCAACTGCTTGCGATCTCGACCGTCGAGGGCTCCCCCAACGTGAAGCCCCACGTACTCCCCGACTGCACATCGTTCACGCTCCACCCCCGGCGGGCGAGCAGGCGGCTCGTCGACTGGGGGCCGAGCCGACGGACTCCTATTTGTCAGCCGCCGCACCCAGAGACTCTATAGCCTCGCCCGGCAAAGCCAGCTGCTTTCTCACCCTGTTTTCAAAGAACCCAGCCACAACCACCCATGACAGCGGGACGGCAAAACCGCTAACCAGACTGCTTTCGAAAAACAACCCCAATACAAAGCTGATCGGAAGGCCGACTAGAATCGCCAACTTGGCGAGGCCGTTTTGAAAGAAGAGCTCCGAGCCTCTCACCTCACCAAACCAGAACTCTCTTGTCGGAAAGACGCCCAAAAACTGGCGCGTCTTGAGGCGGCCTTGATAGCGTTGTGGCTTCGGCTTCATGGGAAAAACGATCAGCAGATCAGTTGTTGCAGCCGCGGCTAGCCATATCTCCCACAGCAACCCCGACTGCAGCACCGAACGTAACACATGCCGGTGCACTCAAGTAGGATGAAGCAATAAGAGTGAGCGCCGGAAACCGCGCGTGGGCACTTGAGTAGCGTGAAACGAACACGCCAGCTCGCTTCGGTGATCTTGAGGAGAACTGCAAAGGACTCAATGCGAAACGAGCCGTGGCGGTCGCTGGCGCGCCCGGCCAGCCACAAACCGAGTGCGTCAAGCTCGCGCTGCAATTGCAGCTTCGCGACAGCGGGCCTACCGCATCACGTAGCCGCGCGGGCGGCCCCCCCGTTTGTTGCCCCGATTCAGAGTAGTAACGTCTCGCTACGTGCTTTCGGGCATTGAGTTGTCTAGGATGGTCGAACATGATTCGTGCCGCATTCTTGGTCACTGGCTTCGGATTGAGCAGTTTGTGTTGTGATTCATCAGAGCCCCCCTCTGCACCACCAGCCGCGGCCCCGCAGCCTGACGCAGCGGAGGCTGCCCCTCGCCCGGGTCCACCACTCACAAAGCAGACGACGGCGACCTCAGGAGAGGCTCGAGCCGCACCGAGCCATGCCCCGCGAACGGCCGTATCCGGAGGCACGTCAGCATCGGAGAGCGAAGCGCCGAGTCCGGGCACATCGCTTTCCAAACAGTCTGCTAAAACCACGAATCGGTCCACAAGCGCCTCTTCAGGCCAACGGGCTGAGGAGCAGCGGCTCGAAGCTATCGCCGGTGGCTGCAAGAAGGCAATGTGCCCGGCGGCACGGCCGTGCTGCAACTCTTGTAAGTTCCTGGGTTGGAGGGTGGCTGCGCCACCGCGAGATGGCGGCGTGGTGAAGGCCGTCGGGTCCAATCTGCCGCCGGCAAAACTAGACAATTGCGGTGCATCACACGAGCTGGCCGCGACCGGGAAGTACGTTGAAGGTCGCTTCGAGGTCAGTAGTTGGCGAAGAGTCAAGCCAACGCCACGCAAGACACCGAATGGGGGGGAGTAGACTTCGCTGGATGTCAATCGCGGACGCTGTCCGACGAATCTCGCTTTCCTCCGCTGCGTGACCGTCTCGACTTGCTTCACAAGTTGCGCGAGCCGGACCTCGAGCCCCCCCCGACACCCCCGCGTACGACCCGGCCCTGCGCGCGCCGACGGTCGCTTTCACCGTCGACGGCCTGGCGTTGCCCCGCCACACCGATCGCTCTCGCCGCCGGCCCACGCCCCCGCAAAACACCGCACTGGCTATCAAGCCGCAGCGGTACCACGTGGGGTACGGTACAAACCCATGACGCGCCGCGAAACCGAGTACGACTACGCCGAACGGCTGCTACGCGTGCTTGAGTACATTCAGGGGCACCTCGACGAAGACCTCAGTCCCGCCGCGCTTGCCAAGCGGGCCCACTTTTCCGTTTACCACTTTCACCGCATCTTCAAGGGGTTTGTGGGCGAGTCGGTGATGGCCCACATACGGCGGTTGCGACTCGAGCGTGCGGCCGCGCGGCTTCGCTTCGGCGATCGGCCGGTGACCGACATCGCGCACGCCAGCGGCTACGACAGCCACGAAGCCTTCACCCGCGCGTTCGGCTCGCGCTTCGGCATGTCACCGTCGGAGTATCGGTCCAGCGTCAAACCGGCACCACAGCTGGAGGCCGCGTTGCGGGTGGAAACGTTCCCGCCGCGCCACCTGGCCTACACCCGCCACCGCGGCACCTATCAAACCGTCGGCGAGGCGTGGGCGCGGTTGATGGCCTGGGCCGCGCCGAAGGGTCTGCTTGGACCCCACGCGGCGGCCGTCGGAATCAGCTGGGACGATCCGGATCTCACGCCTGACGAGCATATCCGTTACGACGCGTGCATCGTCATCGGCGCGGCCATCGACCCCAGCGGAGACATCGGCGTCCGGGTCCTCCCGGGCGGCCGCTGGGCCACGACGACGCATCGCGGCCCGTACAATCGTTTGGGAGATACGTACGTCCCGCTGATGTCGCAATGGCTACCCAACCGCCGCTTGGAGCCGCAGGACCATCCGCCGATTGAGATCTATCACAACCGGCCGGGGGACACGCGACCCGAGGATCTCGTCACCGACATTCAAATCCTGTTGCAAGAGTCGCTATGAAGAAACTCGGTATCGCATTGGGTGGGGTGGTCGTTCTCATCGTCGCCGGCATTGGGTTAGGATGGTGGTGGATGGGAACCCCCTTGTACGAACCAGGCTCGCTCGCCGACCGCACCGACCTCGAGCCTCACGGCCAACGCGAGGGACGATGGCAGGTCACTCCCGACATCGAGCTGGCGACGTTCGCTCGAGGGACGGGGCGCAACGTCCTGTTTGTACACGGCGGCCCGGGAGCGCCACCGACGGGGCCGATCGCCGCCTTCGAGCGTCTCAGCGACGACTACCGGGTTCACTACTACGCCCAACGCGGGTGCGGAGACTCGACTCGACCCATTCGCCGCTTCGAGTCGCGCAACACCTGGGACAACATGCAGCAACTCGACCAAGCGCTCGGGCTTGGTGAGCAACTCGCCGATATCGAACGGATCCGCCGCTTGCTCGGCGATGAGCGGCTGATTGTCATCGGGCACTCGTACGGAGCCCTCCTCGCCGCCCTCTATGCCGCCGAGCTGCCCCAGCGAGTCGAAGCACTGGTGTTGATCTCACCCGCCGATCTGCTCCAGCTGCCTCCCGCACATGGCGGACTGTTCGAGGCGATCCGCGCGCAGCTCGAGCCGAGCCGACACGCGGCCTACGACGCCTGGCAAGAGCGCTACCTCGACTTCGATACCTTGTTTGAACGCACCGAAGATGAGCTCGCGGCCCTCGACGAAGAACTCGTGGCGTTTTGGCTCGAGGCCACCGGCGGCGACGCCCCCGGAGGAGATGGCGACCGGCCGCACAGCGGGGCTTGGATGGCCCGGGCGCAGTACATCAGCATGGGCATGCGGCACGACTATCGGTCGGCACTGGCCGCGGTGACCGCCCCCACGCTGATCATCCATGGTGAAAAAGACCTGCAGCCGGTCGCGGTGTCGAAGGACTATCAAGTCGCACTTGCCAACGCGAGCTTGGTCACAGTGGCTCAAGCCGGTCATTTTCCCCACTTCAGCCATCCCGATGAGGTGGCCGCGGCGATCCGGGCCTTGTTCCCCGGCGAGGGTCGCTAGGGTCCGCTAGCGCCCGCGAGAACGCGCCTCGCCCCGCCATGTGCGCCATCTCCGCGCACGTGCAGCGGCCACCGGCGGTTTCTCCAGCCGGGCTGTGTCGGTTTTCGTCTCCACCGACACTATTGGGTTCAGTGACCGCCACGTCCGACATGGGGTTGCCGCTCGTCCCGCTGCTGTTCGGCCACTTTGGTCAGATCGCTTTGCTTTTGCTAGCCGGGGCACTGCTGTGCAAGCTCATCTCGCTGCTGTCGCGGGGGCTCACGCTGCTGCTGCGCTGGATGATGCGAGGACCGAGCGGACGGCTGGAGCTACAGCTGTCCGGCGCCCCCGTGACGCCCGGTCAGGATCCTCGTGTCGCCGATTTCGCCCAAGACACGCGAGCGCTCATCGCCTCACTCGAACACGCGACCGCGGTCTCCAGCCGGTGGCACGACGCCGGCCGCTACCCGCGATTGATGCAGTGGCTCGCCGGTGGGCGGCCCGAGGACTACGCACCAAGCATCGGCATCACCGCTGAGATCTGGGGGTGGCTCATCGGAGCGGAGAAGCTCGCGGCATCCGACGAACCCGGCACGGAAGCCCTCGCCCGGATCGCGGCGGAGACTCGCGATGCGCTGCTGTCCGAGGGACCCGAGGCTCCCCGCCTGACGCAGATCCTCACCTTGGCCCTGCACGCCGACGATAGCCTCCGCGCCACATCGTCGACGCCGTACCGAGACCGTCACGCTTCGCTTCCCGAACGCCCGCCCACGGCCGCGTCCATCTCCAACGAGACCGGAGAGGACGATCCACCCGCCTCCGACGAACGCGAAGCGCTGCTGCAAAAGCACGCGGCGCTGATGCGTTCCATCGCTCGCAGCTACACCAAAGACCCCGCGTCGTGCGACGATTTGCTGCAGGAGATCCGCATCGCAGTGTGGCAAGCGCTCGACCGGTTTCAAGCTCGAGCCTCGGTCCGGACGTACATCCACCGCATCGCCCACTACCGCGGTGCTCGTTTCGCTCGGCGGCAGCCTACGTTCGTCCCACTCGGCGACCAGCCCGACGCCAAACCCGGCGGGGGAGCCCTCGACACCTGGCCCGAGAGAGCAAGTCTCGATCAAGCGGTGCGCGAGCTACCCGACCATCAGCGACGGGCCATTAGCTTGCAGTTGCTTGGGTTCTCCCGCCAAGAGATCGCCGAGCGGCTGGGCATCACGGCCCGCACCGCCTCGGCTCGGGTCTCGCGGGCGCGACAAATGCTGCGTACTCGCTTTGCCGGTCTCTCGTAGCCGGCGCTGACCCTCCGTTCCTTTCGTCTTTTTTTACCGCGCTTCTTCGCGGCTCGATGCCCGTGTTCTGCGACGGGCGGTCGGAGCCGCCGCCTGTGGCATGCAGATTCCCCCGCGAGCATCGCTGATCCTCACGGTCAGCCTAGTGACCATCGGCGTGCTCCGCTTCGCTTCCGATAGCCTCCACGATATCGAGCCCGACTATTGGCACAACTTCCACGACTCCGGGCTGCGCTACGTCATCCGGGCTCCGAGCGACGGCACGTGGCTTGGGGACCTGAACGCCCAATGGTTCAAGCTCCTCGCCATGCCGGCGGCCATCTCCCTCGCATACCTGCGCAGTCGCTTCGACTCCGGCACGGCCGCGGAACAAACCGACGAGTTTCGGGACCTGGCGGTCCGCGGCGTGTGGCTCGTCGTCTTCTTGGCTGGATTCACCCTCGTTGAACTGGAAAAACAGTTCGGCACGGCGGGGTTCGGGGCCCGGCTGGTCGCCGGCGAGGACGCGTACTTGAACCACGCCGCCCACGGCATCGGAACCGTCGTCGCGTGGTGGCTCAGCGCTCGGCTGACTTTCCCAGACGACGAACCGACCCTTACCGCGTCCCCTCCAGCCACACCACGTCGTCTCGGGCCACGCGGCCGAGAGTGACCGTCGCGCCGTACACACCAAGTGACCCATCGCGTTTGCCAGAGTCCCTTCGTCAAACACCAGCGAACACCACCGGTCACCTCCGAACACCGCCGAACACCCCCGCATTGAAACAATTCCCGCCACTTACGGCTGGCACGGGCCTTGCTTAATCCTCGTCCGTCGCCAGCTATGACCTCTCGCCCTTCCATTAGCCTGGCCGGCACGACCGGCCAAGATATCTCCCGCCCCCGCCCCGATTCCCGCTGGAGACGCTGGGTGTTCGTGGCCGCTGCGATACTCGGCCTTGCCGGCGCAGCCGCCGTCGCCCTGCCGGCTCTGCGCTCCCTTCTCGACACCGACATGGTCGTCTCGCGCCGCGGGCTGAGGCTCGCGGTGGTTGAACGGGGCGAGATGAGCTCCAATATCGCGGTGCAGGGTCGAGTCGTGGCGGCCAATAGCCCCACGCTGCATGCCCCGGCCGCCGGCCTCGTCAACCTGCACGTCGATCCCGGTGACAGCGTCGAAGCTGGCACGCTGCTCGCCGTCATCGACAACCCAGAGCTCGCGAGCCGTCTTGCCCAGGAGGAAGCCACCCTTGAGCAGCTCGAGCTCGAGGTCGGCCGCCAGCGCCTGGTCATCGAACGGGCCGCGCTGGATCAAGCCCAAATCCTAGAACTCGCCCAACTCGACGTCGACCTCGCGCGCAAGCGCTTCGACGGTACCCAGTCGCTACGTTCCCACAACCTTCTTAGCCGCCTCGACTACGACAGCGACGCTGGCCAGCTTCACCGTTCCGAGGTCGCGCTCGCCCATGCGAAACGCAAACTGGGCCTCGACGACAGCGTGCTCAAACTCGAACTGGAGGCCAAGCGCAGCCAACTCGCTCGGCAGCGCCACCTCGTGGCCGATTTCAAGCGGCAGGTCGACGCACTACGTATTCACTCACCGAGCCACGGCCGAGTTGGCACGGTCAGCGTGCGCCCGATGGATACGGTCATGCGATACAGCCCATTGCTAACGATTATCGATCTCTCGGCCCAGGAGATCGAGGTTGAAATCCCCGAAAGCTACGCCGACGACGTCGCGGCCGGGCTGAATGCTCGCATCGAATTCGACGGTCCCACATACGGCGGCCAACTGGTCGCGGTCTCGCCTGAGGTCAACACCGGCCGCGTCATCGGCCGCGTACGATTCACCGACGAACGACCCCCCGAACTACGCCAGAACCAACGAGTGACCGTTCGTATCCACATCGAGACGCGAAGCGACGTGATCAAAGTCCAGCGGGGAGCCTTTGTCGAAAGCGGCGGCGCACGACTGGCCTACGTCGTACGAGACGCCACCGCCCAACGCCGCCGGATCCAACTGGGTGCCAGAGGTATCGACGAAGTGGAAATCATCTCCGGTCTCGATCCCGGCGAGACCGTCATCGTATCCACCATAGAAGACTACGTGGACAGCAATCGCCTCCACCTCACGCCCTAGTGAGTACCCGTTGCCCCAGAACAACCTCAGCCAACGAGATCACCATGCTGAAAATGACCCAAGTCACCAAAGTCTATCGGACCCAACTGGTCGAAACGCACGCCCTGCGGGCCATTGACGTCGAGATCTCCGCCGGTGAGTTCGTCGCGGTCATGGGCCCATCGGGCTCCGGCAAGACCACGTTTCTCAACATCGCGGGCCTGCTCGAGACCATCGACTCGGGTCACTACGAACTCGATGGCGAAAACGTCGATCACCTCGGGGACAATGCGCTGTCGAAGCTGCGCAACGCCAAAATCGGGTTCATCTTCCAAAGCTTCAACCTCATCCCCGACCTGCCCGTATTCGACAATGTGGACGTACCGCTGCGCTACCGTGGGCTCGCGGCCCGAGACCGTCGCCGTCGCATCGAATCTGCCCTCGAAACCGTGGGTCTCGCGTCCCGCATGCACCACTACCCGCCCCAGCTGTCGGGAGGCCAGCAACAACGTGTTGCCCTCGCCCGAGCGATCGCGGGAGAACCCCGCGTACTTCTGGCCGACGAGCCCACGGGGAATCTCGACTCTCTCATGGCACGACAGGTCATGGACCTGCTCGAAGAGATCAACGCCGCCGGGACAACAATCATCATGGTGACTCACGACCCCGAACTCGCCAAGCGGGCCCACCGCTGCATCAACATATTCGACGGTCAGATCTCCCAAATTGACCCCGAGCCCGGAGCCTTCGGCGGCCAAGCCTACCGCGAGTCCTCGCAAACCGGCCCGACCGCAAAACAGTCATCGCTCCACGCCTAAACCCGGGCGCATCACGCGACGAGTAAGCAACCATGTTGAATTACGCCTGGACGAACACAGTACGCAGCCTGCGGCAGCGCATCGGTCTCAGCACACTGGTCGTGGCCACCATCGCCATCGGCCTCGGTTTGCTGATGACCGTCCGCACCATGGGCTACAACGACAGCCGCGACCCCGTGCCGGGCCGAGGCAATCAGCTGCACGCGGTACAGTTCGATACTCGACCACTATCCGATTCGACTGATTTCGACATCGTGCGTTCCGGGGAGCTTCCCTACCTAGACGCCGCCAATCTGGTTGCGCTCGAGACCCCGGCCACCGCTCAGGTCATGCTGTGGTCAATATTCGGAATTATCAGCGACGCCGACGACAACGAACTCGAGCCTTTGGATGTACTCGGTACCGCAACAACCGGGAACATGTTCGAGACATTCAACCTGCGGTTCGAGTTCGGCGGCGCGTGGGAACCAGGATCCGATGCAAGGCCGGAGGCCGTGGCGGTCATCGACCACCGGACAAACGGCTACCTGTTTGGCGGAGTCGATAGTATTGGTCGCCAACTCCGCCTCAACGAAACCATGGTCACCGTGGTCGGGGTACTCGCCCAGACCCAACGCCAGCGGCGGTTTTATGACGGGAGTTTCGAGCAAGGCCATCCGTCACACATCTTCGTACCGCATGGTCTGGCGCGTCAGGAGAACTTCGGACGTCTCGGACGGACCGCGTGTGTGCCGTACGAAGAGTCCGAGGGGGTGACGGTCAACGACGAAGCCGCTATGGAGTGCTCATGGGTGTCTTTTTGGACCTGGCTCGAAAGCCCGGAGGCCATTTCTGGCTACCGAGAGGTCATCGCAAACTACGTGCTGGAGCAAAAGAAGGTGGGCCGGCTTCCCCGCGAGAACGTGGCACACGTGACCAGCCTACACGGCCGGCACCAGCTACTCGAAGAGCGCTACAGCCGGCACTCCCTGTTCAACGCCATCGCGACCATGTTTTTTTTGGTCTGCCTCGTCAACGCGATGGGCATTCTGCTCGCGAAATTCATGGCGCGGACCAAGGAGATGAGCCTGCGTCGCGCTTTGGGAGCCACCCGAGCCGCCATCGTACTCGAGCACCTCCTCGAAGTGGCGTGTCTGGGGATCATCGCGGGCACACTGGGCATCGGGCTCGCGTACCTCGGCCTACGCGGCATGATCAAAGTCGAACTCTACGCCCGCGACTACACCGTCACCGCAGAGTCAATCCAAACGTTTTTTGAACTCGACATGACCATGATGCTTGTCGCCGCCGGCGTTTCCCTGGTGAGCGGGTTACTCATCGGTTTGTATCCCATCTGGCGGGTTTGCCAGGTTCCCCCCGGCAGCCAGCTGCGCTCGCAGTAGAAGTGAAGGTTTAGGAATGGAAATACGACCCATCTTGCTCGGACTTCGTCGGCGACGCGTGTTCGCCCTGCTCATCTGCCTGCAAGTCGCCCTGACGTTCACCGTAGTCAACAATGCCCTCTTCGCGGCTGCCGCGACCCTGAAGGAGTGGAATCTGCCTTCGGGCCTCAACCAGACCGACACCATCAATATCCAGGCCCACTACTACACTGATCGCGAGAATGTGCGAGCGATCATTGATGCCGATCTCAAACGCCTCGCCGCGCTGCCCGGGGTGAACGGGGTCACCCCCGCAACCGAGATCCCGTTCGATGCTGGCCCAGGTACCTTGTTGTACGCCAGCTCGGCGGAAGACGCCGAACCGACCCGCGCGAACGTGTTCGACGGCAACGAGAATTTTCTGCCCACCCTGAGTATCGAGGTACTCGACGGGAGGGGCTTTCACGCCCACGAAGTGGTCTTTGATAGCGACTCATCCGGAGATGGTCACGCTGCGCCGGTCGTCATGGTGAGCCGCCAGCTCGCGGAGGAACTGTTCCCTGGAGCAAGCGCGGTGGGCCAATCGGTGTGGCTCGATCGAGACGGCGCCCCTTCGACGATCATCGGAGTCTATCCCGGGTTCATGACCGGGGAATCGCTCAACTGGCGCGGAAAGTCGTACCACAGCGTACTGCGCCCGCGCGTTTCGACGGCACCCAAGGGCACGACGAACTATCTCGTCGCGGTCGAACCAGGGCAAGCTCAGCGACTGCTCGACCCGGTGCGGGAAACGATCTACAAGCAACGGGGACGCTATCTCGACCGGGTGGAGAGCCTGACTCGCACCCAAAAACGCATGTACGACGGCCGCGGGAGCGCAGCCGCCCTCAACCTCGCCGTCAGTGCGATTCTGATCCTCATCACGGCGTTTGGCACTGGCGGTCTGGTCTCGTTCATGGTCGAACAGCGACGGCGACAAATCGGCGTCCGACGGGCGCTGGGGGCCACACGCGGTCAAGTACTGCGCTACTTCTTGCTGGAAAACGCCATCTTGACCCTCACTGGGCTCGTTGTGGGCGCGGGCCTCACCTTGTGGAGCACGCACGAACTCACCAAGACGAGCGGCATCCAACTACTGAGCGTGTTCTACATGCTGGTGACCGCCGGCGGCCTTTGGCTGGTGAGCGCGGCCGCGGTCTGGATCCCAGGACGACGAGCCATGGAGGTCGCGCCAGCCAGCGTCACGCGGGGAGCGTAGTCCCCTCACCTTTTTCAGTAGCCGCACGCCCCCACATCGCCCCGCGTCGATGGGGGCGCTAAGCTGGCGACAGCAAGCACGACCAGCCGCCACTCATGCGACCACGTATCCTCGTCATCGACGACAACGAAGACATCGCGACCGCGATTCGTTTGCTCTTGGAGATCCAAGGGTTTGAATGCCTCTCAGCCCGGACCCCCGAAGAGGGTCTTCGCCGCGTGCAAAGCGAACCGTTTGACCTGGTGATTCAAGACATGAACTTCGGCGCCGAGATGACCTCGGGGGTCGAGGGGGTGGCGCTGTTCGAGCGGCTACGAACTGCATCGCCCGATCTGCCGATCATTCTCATCACGGCCTGGACCCACCTCGAAACCGCCGTCTCACTGGTCAAGTCCGGAGCCGCAGACTATTTGGCCAAGCCGTGGGAAGACGACAAGCTCGTGACCTCGGTGCGCAACTTGCTCGAGCTCTCCGAGTTGCAGCACGACCAGCGCCAAGCCGGCGCTCGCCGTCGCAAACGCAAGGCCGACCTCGCGGCCCGCTTTGACCTCTGTGGCGTCGTATTCGAAAGCGAGGCCATGCTCACCGTGGTCGATATGGCCACGCGAGTCGCCCACTCCGACGCATCGGTGTTGATCACCGGCCCCAACGGCTCGGGCAAGGAGAAGATTGCCGAGATTGTGCAGGCGAACTCCAGCTGCGCTCAGGGGCCCTTCGTGCGCGTGAACATCGGCGCCCTCTCCCCCTCGCTCCTCGAGGCAGAACTGTTCGGCGCTGAACCGGGGGCCTACACCGGTAGCGCGAAGCGCCGAGCCGGTCGCTTCGAACTCGCCGACGGTGGGACCTTGTTTCTCGACGAGATCGGCAACCTCCCGCTTGATGGCCAAATGAAGCTGCTGCGTGTGCTCGAAACCGGGCAGTTCGAACGACTCGGTGGCACCGAGACGCTGACGGTCAACGTGCGCGTGATCAGTGCGACCAATGCCGATCTGCGCGGGTCGATTGCCGACCGAACCTTCCGCGAAGATCTCTACTATCGACTCAACACAATCCAGCTCGACCTGCCCCCCCTACGAGAACGCAGTGAGGACGTCTTGCCCCTGGCCCAAAGCTTTCTCGCCCCCGGCTGGGCTCTCGACGAATCCGCGCGCGATCGCCTGCGCGGACACAATTGGCCCGGCAACGTGCGAGAGCTTCGCAGTTCGATCAAACGCGGCATGCTTTTGGCGCCCGGCCCTCGTATTGCGGCAGAGCACTTGGGCCTCGGCGGCGGGTCGAACGCGGCTGCAACTCCCCATTCACCTACTACCAGGTCGCGCGACGAACCGAGCCAAACCGAGCTCCTTGAAGCGTTGCGCGCCAGCAATGGCACGGTGTCCGACGCCGCAAGGATGCTGGGCCTCAGCCGGTCGGCGCTGTATCGACGCATGAAGAAGTTCGGCATCGGTGAATCGTGATTAGGCGATCACTGCGTGCCCGGCTCGCCCTTGGCGTCGCGCCGGTGATCGTCGGGCAATGCCTCGCGTTTGCACTCGTGCTGCACTTCGAGCTCAACGCAACCCTGTGGATTCCGCTCTCGGGCGCGATGGCGCTTCTGTTGCTGCTGACGGCCACGCAGTATTTTCTCAAGCCGATCGTCCGCATCGCCCGCGCCCTAGAAATCGGGGTTGCCAGTATCCAAGACCGAGACTTCAGCGTGACCGTGCACGATCAAGGCTATCGAGAGCTCGGCGATGTTGTGCGAACGTTCAATGACCTCGTCACCACCGTGCGTAGCGCCCATTTGTCGATCTACCAGCGGGAATTGCTGCTCGATACGGTCATCCAGGCCACGCCCATCGCGTTGCTGCTGACCAACGCTAACGGGAAGATCGTGTACTCCAATACCGCCGCTCGCAAGCTGTTCGCCCACCCCACGGACCTCGCCGGCAGTGGCATAGAACACCTACTCCACGCCTTGCCGCCCGCCCTGCGCACCGCCACGGCCGAGCGCTACTGTGGGCTGATCACGGAGAGCACGGGAGCTGACGCCACTACCTACGATCTCCAATGTCGCGATTTCACCCTCAACCAACGCCAACACCACCTGTATCTATTTAACAACCTCACAACCGACCTTTCCCGCAACGAGGTCGAGGTTTGGAAACAAGTCATTCGCCTGATCAGCCACGAGCTCAACAACTCCCTGGCCCCGATCTCGTCGCTGGCCCACTCGGGCCGCAAAGTTGTTGACGACCCGGGCCGCCACGGCATGCTGATCGAGATCTTCGAGACCATCGCTCGACGATGCCGCCATCTGCAAGCCTTCGCCGAACAGTACGCGAGCTACGTCCGGCTCCCCTTGCCCACGCCGCAAGAGCAGGATCTCGAACGATTTGCCGATGATCTGCGGCGAGTGTGTAGTGTGACCATCACCACCAATCTTCGGGTCCCAACCGCCGTGTTCGACGCCGCTCAGATCGAGCAGATGCTGATCAATCTCGTCAAGAACGCGCTCGAATCGGGATCCGATCCTCAACAAGTAGCCGTCGATATCCGGCGCGAGCCCGAGCAACTGTACGTTTCTGTACGCGACCGCGGCCGGGGCATGGACGACGCCCAGCTACGGCAAGCGATGCTGCCGTTTTTCACCACAAAACCCAGCGGCACCGGTATCGGCCTCCCACTGTGCCGCGAGATCATACACGCTCATGGTGGCAAACTCCGATTGAGTAATCGAACAGACGGTGGCTTGGAGGTCATCTGCTCAATGCCGCAACCAAACCACGACAGCTGTCCTGAAATAGCGGTAAGAGCCGACTGAGGCTACCGGGTAGCGAGCAACGCAGGCGAATTCCGTAAGCTGCACTGCACGTCGGCCCGATCCGGTGTCGTACTTTGTCCGCTCCGGGCCGGTGAACCGCGGGGTCGACGACCGCAGCGATGCCGAACCGCCCTCCGCCGGCGCAGGTCTCTGAACAGGCAGGCGAACACCATGGCACGGTTGGGGCATGCGTACTGCGCCGTGTCATCCCACGCTATCACCACCACCGCGAAGTCTCACCTTTCTCGTCCTCGCCACACTGCAAATCACCTGTGACGAAAGCAACGAGCCGGAATCTCAGCCCGACAAGACCGAGCAGACTCCGGCGGCGCCGAACGATGATGATGATGATGATGATGATGATGATGATGATGATGA
>QKPP01000166.1 GCA_006508105.1 Myxococcales bacterium FL481
CTATCTATCTATCTATCTATCTATCTATCTATCTATCTAGCTATCTATCTATCTAGCCATCTAGCCATCTAGCCATCTAGCCATCTAGCTATCTAGCCATCTAGCTATCTATCTACGCGACCTGTGCGACCTACGCGACCTATGCGACGAGCCGACGGCGCTGGACCCAATACCCGACCAAGATGAGGGCCCCAGCGAGAAAGACCAGAGTCCACGGCGTCGTGGCGGGGGCCGGCGCCGGATTGAGCGTTTGAACCCGGAGATCGAACGACTGTTCCACAGCTTGGCCCCCGGCGCGCGTCCCATTGACGGTGAAGCTCAGCACCCAGTTCCCCGCCGGCGAGCTGGGACTAAACCCGAGATTGAAGTGATCGTGGCCGACGTCGAGGACCAGTTCATCCGAGGCATCAATGCCGTCGCTGCTCGCGATGTGGAACACCGGAGCGATCCCAGCGAACCCCCACAGGGAGAAACTGCCGCCCGCGGGCGCTTGAACTTGCTGTAACCGAACGCTCACCTCGTCGTTTTCGAGGGCGCCCGACGCTGCACTCAGTCGCCAACCCAGAAACGGCACCCCGAGCGCGCCCGCGTCCTGATTGCTCTGCGGGAACCAGTGAACGGTTTCCCCGATGCCCACCCCCAGCGGCGAGAAAAAGCCGCCAAACGCGGCGTCGTCGGGTCGTTCGAATGTCGCCGTCGTGGTGGTCACGATGTCATCGAGAGCAAACGCCTCGCTCACCCCGGGCAACCCGTTGACGGTGCCGTTGTCTACGTCGAGCAGAATCTCGAACCGCTCGCTCGTCTCGTCGTACTCGATCGCGATGTCCGCGTGGCCGGCGGAATAGACGTTGGTTTGCGCGGCGGACCGCCCGGGACACATTGCGGCGGCAACGGCGACAAGAGGCACGGCGAGCCGGGCCAGACGAGGCATCCAGTGGATCTCACGGGCAATCCCTGACGTGTGCGTTCGGTTCGGCTTGTTCACGTTCGCTCTCCTTGCTCGCGCGGTGGTTGACGTCGTCGACTGGGTGGACGCTTTGTCGGGCGCCACGAGGCCGATGAAGGGCGCCCCGCTCGGCCAGCTGAAGCCCTCACTGTGCACCTCGCACGTGTCGGGATTGCGTGGACCCGTCACCGACGGCGTACGCGGGACCCGTGGTGCGGCGGACCACTGGCCGCTCGTTTTCGACCGCGTGAATGTGACTCGTTTGTCGCAGTCGCGACGTCAGTGCGAAAAACTCAGCCGCGGCGCAAACGAGTCGGGAGATCGGCGCAGTACTCGAGGCCCGGCCGGTGCAGCGAACCTCGCGGTCAACGACAGCGGCTCACGTGCTCGCGGACTGCTGACGGGCCTGCCTCACAAGCTGAACCAGCGAAGCCCTCGCTACGGACGGCAGCGGCAGGCGACACAGCAGCTCCCACACCGCGGTGAACACGACCGTCGCGCCCAACAACACCAAAGCGAAGCGGACCAGCGGCTCAGCTGACCACGATCCCGCAAACTGACCCGCCCCGGCTGCCGCCACCGCAGCCGGTACCGGGAACAAAATGGTGGTCCAAAGGCCGACCAGGCCGCTGGTGAGAAAACGCCGCACGACGACGGTGAGCGCCACCAAGGCGCCGCCATTGAGCGCCGTGATCGCCACCACGACCCCGAGAAAACCTCCCCACCACCACCCCAGATAGATACACGGGATCAGCAACGCCAGCTGGACCCCGGAGATCATCGTGAGCAGCTGAGGGCGACCCATGGTCAAGATGAGCTGCCCCAAAGCGCCATTGATCCCGCGAATCAACACGAAGGGCAGCAGCGCTCGAAACACGATGCCGCCCTGCAGCCACGCGTCGTCCTCACCGAGGAGCGCAAAGATGTCCTCGGCGACGAACCACGCCGACGCACAGATCATCCACGAAATCGTGGCGAAGGTGCTCAGCACCTTCCTCGTCGCGCGGTCCAAGCGGGGTTTGTCGTCCCGCACCTCAGACAGGGCCGGCAGCACAACCGTATGGAGCGGCCGGAGCACGAACATCACCGCGGAGTTGACCATGTTGTAGCTCATCGCGTATACGCCGAGCGCCGCCGTCCCGGCCAGATGCGCCACCATCAGATCGTCGAGGTTGTGCAGGCCGTAGATGATGAAGCTGTTCGCCACCAAGTAGCGCGAGAACTGCCACATCTCCCGGGCCTCGGCGCGATCGAAGACCAACCGGGCCCGCCGAGGAGCCAACATCCAGCTCAACGCCGAGTTGAGACCGTGGCCGAGCACGTTCCCCACGATGAGTGCCAGCGGGTCGCGCGAGAGGTACAGCAGGCCGATCGCAACCAGGTTTCCGCCGATCATACCGAACGATTCGACCACCACCACCCGGGCCATCCGCAGCTGTTGGTGAAAACGCACGTAGTGCAAATTTCGCAGACCCGCGGCCAGAAAGCTCAGCGAAAGCACTCGGAGCATCGCCGCCAGCTGTTCGTCGCCGTTGAACGCCGTACTCAATCTCGGAGCGATCGCGAACAAAATGGGCGTGAGCACCAGACAGCGCCCGACCGATATCGTGAAGCTGACATCGATCGCTCGATTTCCACAGTTGCGCTTGCGAATGAGATACGTGTGCACGGCCGGATTGGTGAACACATCCAACACGCCATAAATCGCCACGGCCAAGCTGTAGCGCCCATACAGTTCAGGGCTCAGCCAGCGCACACAAAGCAGGCTCAGCAGCACCCCCAACAGCTGGGACGGCACGCCGCCGAGGGTCTTGATCGCGCCGCCCAGCACGACCTTGCGCTGCAGCTCGCTCACACGAACGGCTCGATCTGCCGCACTAGCGGTCTGAGGACGGCTCGTCCGGCGCGATGGCTGTAGTGGTCGATGGCTTTTTGGCGCGCCCGTGCGCCGAGTCGCGCTCGCAAGGTGGCATCGGAGACCATCGGCTGGAGTGCGGCATACAACGCCGCCGCGTCGCCGGGGCGCACATGCGTGCCACACCCCCGCAGGATGTCCACGATATCGTTGTGTCCGGACGCGACCGTGGGCTTGCCCATGGCGATGGCGTCGATGAGCTTCGCCGGCAGCTGGCCCCAAGCCCCCGCATCGTCGCGACTGGGCAGACAGATGATGTCCGCGAGCGCGACGTGTTCGGCCGTTTGCTCCACGGGAAACGGGGGCTGCACGCGGATACGCGCCGCCGGCAAGCGCTGCTCGATGTAGCGTCTGAGCGCCACGGCGTAGCCGTCACAAGTATCTACGCCGGCCAAGTACAGACCCGGTGCGTTCGGCCCGTTGAAGCGAGCCACGGCGTCCACTAGCTCGATGCCGCCTTTGTGCGCCCTCGGCGTGCCGACAAATCCGATCCATACGCGCCCGGTCATCTCGAGCCGGGCTCGCAGTGCGTCGCCGTCGACCTTGTCGGGATCGAGCACATCGGTGTCGCGCACGTGCGCCAGCACGCTACCGCCGTAGCGCTTTTGCAGCCACGAGTTCGACACCAGCGCTCGTGGATAGTCAGCGAGCGTTTTGTCGATCGCCAGCGTCGACCAGACCCCGTTGAACCGAGTGGGGTCGAGAAACTCCACCAGCCGCCGCCCGCCTTTGGCCCCATGGACCCGCCGCAGACCGACTTCCCAGTCATCGTTGTCGAGCAAGATCTGATGGGGCACCACGCCGGCGCGACGCGTCAGGCCCAGGCTAGTAAACACGGGCTTGCTGACAATGACGCGACTACCGACGAGTTGCCGGCGCAGCCAGGGCACGGCCCGAATACAGTCCCAAATGCCACGAAGCCGCCGGGCCCGGATGGGGATGGCGGTGTTGCGGGCCGGCTCCCAACGCCGAGTTCGGCGTTGCAGGCCGACGATCTGCACCTCGTAGTCTTGCCGGCACAGTTCGGCCAGGATCAGAGCGCGCCCCAGACAGTTGGTAGACAGGTCGGGGCACACCACGGACACGCGCGAAACGGCGTTCACATGGCGGAACGTAGCACGCCAACGGCAGGCACCGTGGGGCTCCCAGACCCTGCGCTTTGAGCGAAAGCACGCGATTCGAGTCACCGTCGACGGGGCGCTCATCCGCCGCTGCAAATCGAGCACGATTCGCGCCTCTAGTTCAATTGTGCACGAGCTGGGGAACGCCCGTCTAGTTAAGCATGCCCCAACCGGGTGGCAAGCGTGACAAGGCACGGACGAGGAAGCGGAAATACCGCGAAGCGAGGCGTTCGCCCGATGCGACGTGCGACTGCGCCACGACCCGCAACTCGACCGGTACCAACTCGAGCCGGCCGGCACCGCTGACTTCGCGCCCATGGTCAACCGCTCGCCTGGACCCACCACCACCGGGTGGTGGTCTTGCGCCAAGACGACCTGACTCTCGACACCGTGACGGTCACGGCCGTGGCCAGTACGCCTCCGACAACCGGGCTGGCGGCCATGTTCCACTTCGACATCCCTCACGCTCAGCGACGTGGCCTGCCCCAGCCCGAGTGACGCGCGGCGTGAGCTCGGCTCCGGCCTCGCCGCCCTCGGCCGGCGGGTCAGGTCCCCGGGTCCGGCATCAGGTGGAGCCGGGTCTGCTCGGCCGCTTTCCGCCACGCCACGCTTTCGTGGGCCAGCTCCCCGCCCGTGATCACCGGGTAGTCACGCCCGCGCTCCCATGCGTCGAGGTCGGGCACGCGGGTGAGCCAAGCGCGAAACCCAAGTCGCAACGCGCCAGCCATCGAGCCCACGCGAAGCCCCGGCATCACGCGAGCTGGGTCGTTGACATACCGCCGGACGATGCTGGCCATGTCCTCGGGGGATCGCCCCGTCACCTCGGCCACGTGGTCGGTGGGCGCCTGCCCGTATGCGCCAGCTCGAAGCTCCGCGGCGTAGCGCCGCACCTGGGCGACCTGAAACCGCGGGAATCCCTGCGCCAACGCGAACTTCACAAACGTACTCTCCGAGGCCGCGAGGTAGCGAACGCGGCGTTCCAGCACCCCGCCGACGGCGTCGGCCACGTCGGCCGGAGACAGCAGCGCGGGACCAGTGGGCCGCAGGCAGCGACCGACGAACGGCGCCGGACGGGCCAGCGCGTGCGCAGCCACCGCCCCGATATCCTCATTCGACGGCGGCGCGTTGAGACCCTCGCCAAACGGGAGCGCCAGCACCCCCAGGTGATACACCGCCGGTAGACCCAGCAGATAGGTGAACGCGAACATGCCCGGGTTGATGTGGATAACGTCGACGGCCAGTCGACGGTAAAGGTTGTTCGCCAGCCAGTGCTCGCGCTGCATCACGGATGGATGCGTGGGATGAGGGTTCCACCCACTCATCAAGGCGATGACCTCGACGCCGACCTCCTCTGCGACGAGGGCCAACAACATGGCCCCGTGGAGGTGACGCGAGTCGAAGGGAGGACAGTGGTAGACCCGTTGCACGTCGTTGAGTGCGCGCACCAGGTCCCGACGGTCGTACATGTTGCCCACCACCACCTCCGCGCCGAGTCGACGCCAAGCGGCCGCCCGAGCGTCGTCACGGGTGACCAGGGCGCGGACCGGGTGACCAAGGCGCAACAGCTCCACCACCGCCGCCGACCCAGTGCGCCCGTTGGCGGTGGTGACGAGCGTACGCGGATGAACGCGCTTCGAGACGAAGGCCGCCGCCGACCCGTGGCCATCGGGAGCCATGGCGCGGTCGTGATTTGAGGAGGTTGGATCGTGCATCGGCTCGTCCTCAGATCGTCTCGTTGGCAAACACGGTCTCGGCGTGGCCGGTGGCTTCGTCGTAGCGCAGGCCGCTGACGCGGCAGCCCCGGGGCATGCTCGAAGCATCCCGCAATCGACTCAAGTCGTCGCGCAGACTCGCGTAGTGGTCGTGGATCGCCAAGTCGTCGATGACGGCCCGGGCGACGCCGGAGCCCTTTGCGATGCCGGCGGCCATCTCGGGCCGGGCGAAGTGCTCCAGTCCGCAATCGGTGTGATGCACAAGGACGATGTCCGGCGTAACCGCTCGCCCCGTGGCCAGCCTCACCATGGCCAGGATCGCTCCCAACTCCTCGAGGACGGCCGGCGTGACCCGGCCTCCGGCGTTGCGGACCACGAGCGCCTCCCCGGGGGCCAGCCCCAAAAAGCTCGCCGGGTCGATGCGCGCGTCGAGGCAGCACACGACAATCGTGTTCATCGCAGGCAGAGGGGGTCGTGCAACGTGGCTCGCGAGGTAGGCCTCGTTGCGGCGCAACAGCACGTCGAGCGGCGCCTCGGTCGCCTCGCGCGGCGCCGCGGCATCGGGTGTTGAGTCGGAAATCGGGGGATTCACGGTTGATGAGGGCATTGGTTCCTCCTGGTTGTGCTTTAAACTTTAATCTTTAAAGTATTTGTGTGCAACCGATCGAGCTTGAAAAAGTAAAGTGAAGAGCGAAGATGGACGCATGCCGAAGGCGCGCTCGTACCGACTCCTGTGTCCGATCGCGCGGGCCTTGGACCGAATCGGCGACCGCTGGGCCCTCCTGATTCTGCGTGATCTGCACGCGGGCCCCGCCCGCTTCGGGGAGCTCGATCGCGGCCTGCCCGGCCTGGCCACCAACCTCCTCACGACGCGGCTGGAGACCATGGTGGCCGACGGGCTGATCGAGCGACGCACCGCCGGCAAAGCGATCGTCTATGCGCTCACGGCAGCGGGCGAGCGCACAGCTCCGCTGTTGTTCGAGTTGGCGATGTGGGGGGCTCAGTGGCCGCCGCCAACCGACCCACGCGCGCCCGGCAACCTACGTACCGTGGTGGTGACGCTGAGCGAGATCCTTCGACGAGCGGCGACCTCCGACGACGCATTGGACCTGGAGCTGGTCGTCGACGAGGAGCGCTTCGGGATCGTCGTAGGCGGCGGGAACGTGAGCGTGCGCTACGGCGCTCGCCCGGAGGCTCCCGACGCAATGCGCACCCAGTACGAGGCATTCATGGCCGCTGGCGACGGGCGCTTGTCGCCCCAGGAGTTTCTCGCCAAGCACGTCGTGGTGGAGCGAGGCGATGGTGCTGCCATCGAGGAGTTTCTCAGACTCCTCCGCTAGTGCCAATCCGCGGCGGTCCGATCGGCAGCGACAACTCGGGCCGCGCCGGCCCCCCGCGACAAACCGCTCCCGCGACCGCGTAGACCGACGAAACCTCGCGGTCGGGCCCGGTAATCTCGCTGCGCGAATCCAACCACTTCACCGAGACTGTAGAGAGAGGTCGCACCCCCGCGCGTCTGGCGTGGCGTCGGCCGCAAGCCGCTTGAGGCGGGGGCATTTGCCCGGCCCGGCCGGACGTCGTCCGCGGCCCTACCGCAGACCCCATGATTCTCACAATTGACCTAGATCGCCGCCCCCGGTTGCGGCGGGCAACGGGCCGCCATGTGATGAGAGATGGCGATCCAGGGGCCTCGCGGCCGCGAATTCGTCGATGGCCGCACGTCCCCGGGGTTGACGCCGCACATCGGCGCAGAGCGTTCAGACCCAACGCAGGTTACAGCGCGCCCGCGCCAGAATAATCGGCCGGTTCGCTGCGTGCCGACGCCTCGACGCGACTGACATGATGCAGGTCGTATGTCCGCTCGCCGCCACGGTTCGCCCCCGTCCTGTCGTCCTCTCGCCGCCACCGGTCGTACGCGGTGGAGCCTCTCGCTGCTGTTGGCCACGACCAGCGTCGCGACGATGGCTTCGTGTACCGAGTCGACCACGACCAGCGCGACGTCTCCGGTCTCGAGCTCCACGAGCGCCCCGACGCCCACCGCCGCGCCGAGCGAGCCGGCGTCTGGATTCGCCTCTTCTTCCGACGAATCGCCCATCGTCATCGCCGATGGTCACGCGGGGGATCGCTCGACGCGATGGCGGGGTTGGTGGCAGCCAAAGCTGGTCGACGCCCTCCCTGAGCCCGCCGGCGAGACCTGTGCCGCCGGCGGGATCCTGGTTCGCAGCGGACCAGACAAAAACCACAACCAGGTGCTCGACGACTACGAAGTCACCAGCGTCCAGCCGATCTGCAACGGCGTCGAAGGGCGCCAAGGCCCCCAAGGCCCGCAAGGCGACGTGGGGGACACCGGGCCCCAGGGTCCGCAAGGCCCCCAGGGTCCGCAAGGTCCCCAGGGGCGCGGAGGTGATCCCGGCGAAGCGGGCCCCATGGGACCAGCCGGCCCCGTCGGGCCCGTCGGGCCCGCAGGAGCCGACGCCACCTGCCCGGATATCAGCGCGCTCGAGCAGCGGGTTGAGGACCTCACCCGTCGGGTCGCGTGTGGTGACGGCGTGGTGGAAGAAGCCCTCGGCGAAGAGTGCGATGGGGAAAACCTCGGCGAGTGCACCGACGCGTGCGGGCCGGACTGCCGCTGCGCGTGCACGTGCGAGGACAGCTGCGATTGCCCGGGCTGCGAAGACGCTCCGGAATGTGGCGGGTGCGGTGACCCAGATCTCGACGACGGCGTCTGTCTGCCCGACCGACTGTCCGGACACCAGCAGCCCCTGTCGACCTGCGTGGCGCCGACGGCCGAGATGAACGACGGCTTCGCCATCGAGGTCTGCCGCGAATCGACGTGCCGCGACGGCGCGGCCGGCTGTGACCTGAGCTTGTCGCATCGACTGATCGACAGCACCGTGGCCAGCTGGGATCCGTCCACGGGTCGGGGAACACTGGACGTCACCGGTGAGCTGGAGCAAGGCAGCATCAGCTTGCCGATCCAGATGCCCGCCATGGGACGCGCCTGCGAGGCGTCGGTCGCCCTCGCCGAGCCCGTGGCGACGGCCGGCACCTACAACTTCGAGGTCCACCCGGAGACGGGCGAGGTTCACCTCTCGTGCACCGGGGTCCAGCTGGTCACGGAGCCGAGCTTCGACGTCGAGGGGTGCACGGGTCTCGGGCCGTTTATCGAGCTCGCCACCAGCCTCGCGAGCCAGGCGCTGCGTGACCAAGCCGCGGGGCTGAGCTGCCCCGAGATCGCCTGCCGCGCCTGCGACGGCGACTGCCCGGCGGACGTCGTGTGCCGGCCGTAAACCCCGGCGCGATCAGTCCACGCGATCGAGCACGAACTCGCGGACCCGATCGCTGACCCGGATCCGCGCCACGTGGCCCGTGTCGTCGCGCTCGAAAGACGCCACGCTGCGCGGATAATCCTTGAAGAAGAACTGGTCGCGCGCCTCGGGGTGCATCCACTTGCGCCCGTGGCCCGCGACCACAAACCACAAGCGCCCATCGTCTTCGATCGCCACCCATTGCATCGCCGCCAGCTCGTCGGGCGGAAGGTGACGGTACCGATGACGACTCGCGGCGCTGAGGCGATACTCACCCACGTAGTCGCGGCGTGTGGACCGAGCCATCGCGATCTCGATCTGCTCGAGCACTTGGGGCGGCTCCTCTCCGTAGACGAGCGACGCGACGCCTTCGGTGACCGCCCGGCAGTCGACCGCTTGCGTGTTCGCCATGGCCAGAACAAACGTCCCGTCCGCAAATCGCAACACACTGGCGTTGTATCCGGGCGTGCCACCTGGGTGGCCATAGGCCCGGCGTCCCACGACTTCGTCGACGACCCAACCGAGCCCAAACTCGCGTCGCACGGGACGATGCATCAGCCGACGCATCTCATCGCTCAACAAGCTGTCGTCGATCAGGGCCCGATGCCACGCCAGCATGTCGTGTGCGGTGGAAGTCGCGGCCCCGGCCCCGCGGATCGCCGAGGGGTGCACGGGCCGGGCCTCGACGAGCTTCTCTAGCTCGCTAAACTCGTAGCCCGTCGTGTGATGAGGACCCGGCGACATCCCGGACAGCCGGGTCTCACGCATCCCCGCCGGCTCAAACACCTCCTCGGTGAGGACCTGCTCGAGCGAGCACCCGCCGAGTCGCTCGAGCAGCAGTCCCAACACGATGTAGTTCGAATTGCTGGCCGCAAAATCCGTTCCCGGGACAAACTCTAAGGGCGCGTGCGCGAAGTACTTGAGCAGCTCTTCGCGGGCATGGGGTGCATAGCGCCCGCGCCAGTACGCTTCGACCCCATGGATGTTGGGCAAGCCGGAGGTGTGGGCCAACAAGTCGCGCACCGTGATCTTGCGAGCGGTCTCGACCACCGGATAGCTCGGCAAGACGGTGTAGAGCGTGTCGTCGAGAGCGATGCGCCCGCGTTCCACGAACCGCAGCGTGGCCACGGCCACAAACTGCTGCGTGAGCGTGCCCAAGCGAAACTGCGACTGATCGGTCGGCACGGTGGCGCTTCCCAACGCTGTTTCGCCAAATCCCCACACGTGGGAGGCGTCACCGCGTGCCACCGCCACGATCCCATGGTAGCGAAACGCGTCCCCGTAGTTGCGCCCGTACTGACCCACATAGTCCAACACCCGAGGCTCCAGATCCGGCGGTAGCGGCTCCGTGGCGAGGGCGGCTTGCTCCAGCGCGGGCGTTGGGGACGAATCCAGTGCTCGCGTCGCCGGGGGCACCGGTCGAGCGGCGACCGGACCAGAGGTTGTCGGTTCGCGCGAGGCGATCCAGGCCCCCGCCCCCATCGCCAATGCCACGCCGGCCGCCGCGGCGACACGGCCCCACCACCGGTCCCACGATCTCCGCGGCGGGGATTCGGCCGGCACCGGTTCGGCCCTCAACGCCGGCTGAGGTGAGTCCCCCTCTCGTTCGAGGCGGGCCATCACATCGTCGGCAAACGACGCTGGCGGGTCGATGGCCGACCACGAGTCAAGCGCCTCGCGCTCGGTGACTTCGCGCCTATTCGCCATCACGCAACTCCGCCAACGCCTGTTTGAGTTTCGCCCGGGCCCGACTCAGCCGCGATTTGACCGTCCCCACGTCGAGATCCAATGTCTCCGCGATCTGGGCGTACTCCAGGTCGTGATAGACCCGCAGCACGAACGCGACCCGCAGCGGCGGACTCAAGTCCGCGACCGCGCGCTCCACCGCTGTCGCCAACGCCCGGCGTTCCGCGTGGGTATCCGCGGACAGCGATCCCGCCGGGTTCGAGACCTCCTCATTGAGGGGGGTCACCTGAAGCTGCCGCCGCCGGAGCTCGTCGATGGCCAGGTTCGACGCGATGCGGAGCACCCACGTCGAAAACTGCGCGGGCCCGTCGCAATCGAACCGCCCCAGCGCCCGAAACACCCGCAAAAACGTCTCTTGGGCCAAGTCCTCGACCGTCTCCCGCGACGAGCGGCGTCGCAGGACCCGTGACAGCAACGCGAACACGCGCCGTTCATGGGACCTTACGAGATGTCGTTGCGCAACACGCTCCCCTCGCTGGGCTCGCAGGATCATCTCCCGCTCCTCCGCCCGCGGCGTCGGACCAGTGGTGTCAACACCCCGCACGTGAACGCGCTGGACCTGAGCGGTCACCGTCGTTCACACGAACCGGCCGGCCACAGGTTCCCGCTTCGTTCGGCGCTTCTGACGCGGTTGTCCCAAGCAGCCGCGGCGAGCACCCACCACGAACCACGACCACGAGACCGCTGTTCCCGGCGGCTCAGCGCCGCAAGCGCCGGCCCAGCGGCGTGCTTTTTCGCCGCGGTCTAGGCGGGATTGTCAGCTCGCGCGAACGGATGACAACGTCGCTAGCCTCGCCGCGCCTCGTCCGCTGCCTCCGGCCACCGGATCTCCCACTGCCGGTGCGGCACCGAGCGGCCGAAGTCCGGGGGGACGCTGCGCGCCCCCACCGACGCCACGGCGAACCGTTCTCCGACTTCGTCGGCGAGCGCAAAACCCCGCTTGTTGCTGGAAAACCACAGGGCTCCGCCGCGGCTCACGTGCGGCATGATCATCTCCACCAGCCGCACGTGGTCCCGTCCGACCTCGAAGTCCTGCGCGCGAGACTTCGAGTTCGAAAACGTGGGCGGGTCGCACAACACCAAGTCGAACGTCGCGCCATCGTACTGCTCGAGCCACGCCCATACGTCGCCACGAACCAAGCGGTGAGCGGGCCGGGGCAAGCGATTGAGCTCGAAGTTGTCAGCGGCCCACCGCAGGTACGTGGCCGAGGTATCGACGCTAATACTCGACCGCGCCCCGCCGAGGGCCGCCGCCACGGTCAGCGACCCGGTGTAGCAAAATAGGTTGAGCACGCGATCGGGCGCTCCGCCCATCAGACGATGACGGGTCGGCCGGTGATCCAAGAACAAGCCGGCGTCGAGGTAGTCGTGCAGGTTGACGAGAAACCGGGCCGGTCCCTCGCGCACCACGATCGTTCGGGCCGTGGCACCCAGACGCACGTACTGCTCGTTACCGCGTTGCCGCGCCCGCGTCTTGGTCACCACGTGCTCGGGCGCGATGCCCAGTGCGTCCGGCACCGCCAGCCGCACGGCCTCGAGCCGAGCCCGGGCCCACGCGGGCTCGATGCTCCGTGGTGGCGCGTACTCTTGGACGTGCGCCCAGTCCTCGTACACATCGACGGCCACCGCGAACTCGGGGATGTCGGCGTCATACACCCGAAAACACGAGATCTGCTCCCGTTCGCGCCACGCCGCCAAACGCTTGAGGTTCTTGCGCAGTCGATTCACAAACGGCGCCACGTCGACCTCGGCGGCCGTCGGGAGCGACCGAACGTCTTCCTCGTCGGCGCGCGGCTCGATCGACAGCAGCTCGATGTCCAAGCTGCCGTTGTAGAAGCGATGGCGGCGCCGGATTCGTCGCCGCAGCCGACTCGACAGCTCAGGTTCGCCGCACAGCACCGCCGCTCGCCACCCCGCGTACGGTCCCGCGAGCGCCTCGCCCAACCGATCAAACAGCGTGGCGACCGCGTCCGGCTCGCCGAGCCGCGCTCCGTAGGGGGGGTTCACCACCATCAAGCCGCGGTCACCAGGTGAGCGCGCACCGACCAGATCCGCCACTTCAAGCTCGACCCAGGTCTCTGCCCCCGCGCGCCGAACATTGTCGCGCGCCAGCTCGACCGCACGCTCGTCCACGTCGCGCCCGAGGATCTCCACGGGACGTCGACTGCCCTCGGCGAAGCGGGCCCGCGCCTCGGCCAATAGTTGCGACCACAGCGTGGCTTGGTGCCCCCGCCACCCGAGAAACCCGAAGTATTCGCGCTCGAGCCCCGGCGCGCGATCGGTCGCCATCCAAGCCGCCTCCACGAGCAACGTTCCCGAGCCACACATCGGATCGAGCAACCGCCAGCCCTCGGCCGCCGCCTCGGGCCAACGGGCGCGTCGGAGCACGGCGGCCGCCAGGTTCTCTTTGAGCGGGGCCACCCCTGACGCCTCGCGGTAGCCTCGACGATGCAGGCTCTCTCCCGCCAAATCGAGATAGACCCGGCCCACGGCCCCCTCGAGGTGCAAACGCAACTGCACCTGGGGCCGCTCGACCGCAACGCTCGGGCGTTCCCCGTGCTCGGCCCGATAGCGATCCACGATCGCGTCTTTGAGCCGCAACGCGGCGTAGTGACTGTGACCGATCGCCGCATGACGCGTGGTGCAGTCGACCGCGAAGGTCCCGGTGGGCGCGAGGTGCTCGGACCAGTCGATCGCCCGAGCCGCGCGATAGAGGGCATCCGCATCGGCCGCGGCGAGATCCCCGAGGTGAAGCAACACGCGACTGGCGACGCGAGCCCACAGACAAATTCGGTACGCGAGCTCGAGGTCCCCGGCGACGCGCACCCCCGTGGCAAATGTGCTCGGCTTATCGACGCCCAGCTCACGGAGTTCCTCGGCCAACACGGACTCCACGCGACGAGGCGCGACGACGAAAAACGATGATGTCATGAAGGCAAACGGTTCGGCGGGGTCAACGACGCGATCCGCGGCGACCCGCCGCCGTGGGGCCAACCGCCAACATCCAGGCCACGAACGCAAAAAACGAGCGAGCCGGCGAGCTCGCCCGTTCTTTTCACGCAGCGTGAAGCAGCGACCGTGCTTCTCAAGCCACGCGGCCGTGCGCTAGAGGTCGTGGGGTCGGACGGTGCTGCGACCGTTTGATGTGCAGCGCTCCACGGCGGACTCCAACAGGTCGTGGACGCGGTCCGAGACCGCCTGAACGAGCTCGCCGTCGCTGCGCAGACCGGCTTCGCGAATGACGTCCTTTACCTTGGAACCGACGACAACGACTTCTTTGGGTTGATTGCTTTTGGCCATGCTACCTCGTGTGTTTCGGGTGTCTTGAGAGTCAGGCGACCGTGTAGAGAGGAAGGCCTGGTCAGGATACGGTGCACTCCCTGCCGGCCAAACGCGAAAAACGATAGACTGGCCGGAGGCTCGAGAAAACCCCAAATCGCGCGCGAATCGGGGCGCGTACGCGACAGACCCGCCGAAACTCGCCGTTTTCGCGGGTTTTCGCTCGTTTGCGAGCGCAGAACAGCGAAAATCACGCCCTCAGTGGCCGTCTAGAGCGTTTAGGCCGTCTCGCAGCTCACCCACTCGCCCGGCCCACGCCGGACCCCCAGCCGCCAAGCAGACGTCACGAACCTCGGTTCGCTGGGGGTTTCGAGCGATGCGCACGCTCAACGCGTGGGCCGGCGCATCGGCCCAGAGCTCGGCCCACTCGACGACCAACACGTGTCGGGTCGAGACCAACTCATCGTGCTCAAGGCCCAGTGCCTCCAGCGCCGCCGCGCCGTCCCCGAAGGAGCCATCGAGACGGCAAAGGTCGACGTGCAGCAGCGGGTGCGGCCCGTCGTGGCGCATGGCCAGGGTGAACGTAGGGCTGCAAACAGCCTCGGGATCGTGCACCGCCAGCCCGCGCGCGATGGCTCGGGTGAGCGTGGTCTTGCCGGCCCCCATCGGTCCGTCGAGGAGCACGACGTCCCCGCTTCGCAGCACGGCGCCCAGCTGTTCGCCGAAGCGGTGGAGACCGGACTCGCTGACCACGACGGTTCGCACCCCGCGAGCCTAGCAGGTCACGTCAATCGGATGGATCTCGCTGCGCCGCCGGGGGCGAACGCGATGGCTCGCCGGTTCCCACCCGGACCTGAACCGGCGTCCACCACCCGCGCGCCTCCCCAGTCCCAGACGTTCGGCTCTCGAATCGCACCGACAACACCGGCACGTCGCCGCCGCCCAACGCCGCGTCGACGCGGGCTCGCAGCGACGAGCTGAAGCCGTCGAGATCCGCGTCATCCGACACCAGCCAACAAACCACGTGACCCGCCCGCAACGCGCGAAGCACAGCCGGCGCCACGTGGTCTAAGGTCGGCTCCACGGCATCTGGGGCGGGGACGAGCATCGGGTTCGCACGGCGGAGCCATGCTCCGCCGGTTGAGCGGTCGAACTCGGCGGCATCGACGGCGAATCGGAGCGGGCGATCACTGACCCCGAAGATCAACAACCAGTCGCCCGCGTGACGGGTCCTGGCCACCAACAACGCGGCCCCGGCCGCCGGCAGGTGCTGCGCCCCGACAATCGTCGCGCGGTAGCGGACGCGTAGCGCAAGCCAGCCCGCGAAGCGCCACACGAACTCGGTCCGAGCACCGAACACGGCCACGCCGGCGACGAGGTTCAGACCCGCCAAGATGAGGAACAACTGAGGCGTGGTCGCACCAACCCCGTTGAGCACCAGCAGCATGATCGACGAACCGACCATGAACAACGCGTTGAGCACATTGTTGGCCGCGATCACCCGGGCCCGGATCTCCTCGGGCGCCCGCAGCTGCATCATGGTGTACAGCGGCACCGTATAGAAGCCGCCAAAGACCGCGATCAGGAACAGGTCGACCCCGATGCGCAGGCGGCCGGGCGCGACGAGAAACTCTCCCAGCGCCATCCCCTCCGTGACCCCGATGGGCATGGCTGGCACGCCTACGATGAACAAGTCGGCCGCGAACAGGCTCATGCCCAGACAACCCAGCGGCACGAGCCCGATCTCGAGCCGCCGACGACTCAGGCGCTCGCACAACATCGAGCCCACCGAGATCCCCACGCAAAACAGCGCCAGGTACAGCGTGACCGCGTGCTCGTTCCCCCCAAGAAGGTCTTTGCCGTACGACGGCAGCAGCACCAGGAACGAGGCGCCGAAGAACCAAAACCAGGAGATACCAACGACCGCGACAAAGACCGACCCCACCCGTCGCGTGATCGCCAATGTGCGCCACGTCGGAGCGATCGGATTGAGTTCGACCCGCAGCGAGCGATCGCCGGGCGGGGTGGCGAGCATCTGACGGCTGCAGACGTAGCCGGCGATTGCCACCGTCAACACCCCGACCGCGGCGATGAGGGCCCCCGCATCCCCGACGGCGATCACCAGCCCGCCGGCGATTGTGCCGAGTAAGATCGCCACAAACGTCCCCATCTCCACCAGCGCATTGCCCCCAACCAGCTCGTCTCGCTCGAGGATCTCGGGCAGCACTGAGTACTTGGCGGGCCCGAACACAGTGGACTGCAGCCCCATCAAGAACAGCACGGCCAACAAAAAACCCGGCAAGTTGAGCCAAAAGCCCAGCCCGGCCAGCCCCATGATGGGGATCTCGGCGAGTTTGACCGCCCGCATCAGCTCGCTTTTTCGGCGCTTGTCGGCCAGTTGCCCGGCGCTCGCCGAAAACAAAAAGTACGGCAAGATGAAGACCCCGCCGCTGAGCATCACGACTTGCTCAGGGCGCAGGCCGGCGACGCTGAGCGATCGGAAGGTCACCAGCATGACCAACGCGTTTTTGAACAAGTTGTCGTTGAACGCTCCGAGAAACTGCGTCCAAAACAGCGGCCAGAACCGGCGCGTGCGCAGCAAGCCGAACTGTTTCATGTCACCTGAGGGATCGCGCGAGGGGTCACAACTCCGCGATTTACTCGCGCACCGGGAGCGAACGCAACGGTTCCGTGGCCAGTCGGTACCCGTCGACGTACTGCTCGCGCTCGCAGTTGTGGCGAGCGTAGAAATCCACCACGTCTTGCCACTGCGCGCGTCCGGCTCGGACATCGGCTCGCAAGGCTTCGGCCGGCACCTGGGTGCACAGCGTGAGGCCGGCGCCCGGCTCGTGCGCGCGCACGGAGGTCAGCTCGTGACCCACGGCCAGCGGGGGAACGCGGCTGACGTACACGTACCCGATGTCGGTGAGCGCCAACTCGCGCAAGTCCAGCAGCTCGATGGGGTCCTGGCCGGCGCAGATCACCACGTCGGCGGACTCGCCGGGGCGCAGCGCCATCGCGTTGTGGCGACGCACACCACGCACCGGACAGTCGCCACGTGTGGTGGAACGAGCGCGTAGGAAATACGCAACGGGTTGGCGACCGACGTTGCGCACCCGCGCGATGACGTGCCGAGCCCGAACACTGGCCCCCTCCCGCACGTACCGGACTCGCTGCACGACGGCCCGAACCTGCAGCTGTCCTGCGGCGAACCGCTGGCCGGCGGCCAGTACCCGGCGAGTCTTGACCAGTCGGCGATAGTCGAGTGGCTGGCGCAGCCCCTCCAAGTCGGGGGCGTCGAGCGCCAGCTTCCGCGCGTCATCGGCCAGCTGCGCGGCGAAGTACGCCTCGGTGCCGGTCGGGTTCAACCGTCGTTGGAGAGCCTGGGCTTGCGCTCGCGCGGCTGGCACCTCGCGGCTGAGC
>QKPP01000122.1 GCA_006508105.1 Myxococcales bacterium FL481
GACGATGACGACGACGACACCGACCCCACCTTCCCCGAAGAAGACTGGGCGCGCGGCGACATTCAGATCACCCGCGTGCAGGTCAACCAAGGGGTCGCCATCGAGATGATCGAGGACGACGGCAGTGCCGTTGACCCCGGCGACCGTAACGCCCTCATCATCAACGGCCGAGCGGGCGTCGTGCGGGCGTACTGGAGCGTGCCCAACGACTGGGAGGCTCGCGACATCGCCGCCCGCTTGCTCCTGCGCCAGCCCGATGACACGGTCAAAAGCTATGACATCGAGACGCGCGTCGAGGGCGACGCGTCCGAGGACGATCTGTCGAGCACGTTCACCTGGACGCTCGACGACGAGGACTTCGGTCCGGACCTCGAGTACATGATCCAGCTGCGCGAAGTCGACGATACAGACGCAGAAGCATCCTCGGAGGCCCCGCAAGCTCCCTCCGGGGGTTTCTCCGAGTTCGGGACAGACGACGATCCGTACCGCCTCAAACTCGTCTTCGTGCCGGTGGCCTTCAACGACGGGCTGGGCTGCGTCACCAACACGCGCGAGATGCTGGAGGACGACGAGATTCTCGAGACCTATCTCGACCGCTTCCTTGAGAACAATCCCATCCAAAAGATCGACTACTCGATTCGCGACGAGGACATGCCTTGGAACGAGAGTCTCTACGATCTCAACCTCGTCAACGCTGAGTTGATGGTGCTGCGGCAAGCCGACAACCCGCCGGCCAACGCGTACTACTACGCGTTCATCAACGTTGACTGCACCGACTATGAAGGGCCCGGCGGCATGGCCGAGGATCTGCCCCCGCCCACGATGGCGGGCGCAAACACCCGCGTGGCCTGTGGTCGCTACGCCCCCGATGAGCGCCCGCTCGAGTGGAACTTGAACATGCCAGTCCACGAGGTGGGCCACCTTCAAGGCCTCAATCACGCCCCGGGTGGCGGAGCCGGCGGAGCCGACCCGAACTACCCGTACCCGGGCGCGGAGATCGGCGTTTGGGGCTACAGCATCTTGACCGAGAACCTGTACGACCCGAAGGCTTTCTTCGACTACATGAGCTACGCGGACCCCTACCACGTGGCCGATTGGACGTGGGTCAAAGTCGCCGCGTACTCGAAGGAACTCACGTCCTGGGACGACGCCCCGTTCAGCGCTGGTCCGCCGAGTGACCGACAGATTCTCATGGCTCTGATCTCTCCCGACGGAAAAGAACACTGGTGGGCGGTCGACGGCGCGTTGCCGGCTCGCCCCGATCAGACGACGTCCACGATGACGCTGACGACCCCAGAGGGCGCCCGCGCGACGGTCGATGTTGTGGAGACCCTGCCGACCGACGGCCCGGCCCGGCGCAAGCTCTACATCTCGCTGCCCGGACGGGTCGACGACTTCGCCGAGTTGGTCTGGAACGACGGCTCGACACGACGCGTTCTCTCGGCCGCTTCGATCAGACAGTAGCCAACGGATCGCCCGGGTACCACCGCGACCCGACCTGCACTTTGCGGGTCGGGTCGTTGCGTGTTTTGTCCCGTACCGCCGATCGCATCAGCCTCGGTTCGTCACTCATGCCGTCGGCCCGGCCGGCGGGGAGCTGACGCGTGCGAGCGACGGCGCGGCGGTTACGCAGTATGACCCGTAGACGCGCAAGCACCCGCGTACGACCGAACGATCAGACCGCGGAAGGCCGTCGCGGCTCGCTATGCGCATTGCCGCCGTCGACACAAGCGAGCTCGCTTAGCTCGCTCGCGTAACGCTGCGCCACCCGATCCCAGGCAAATGTGGACCGTACGTACTCGGCCGCCCCTCGGGATCGCTCAGTCAAGCGCGCCTCGTCGCCTAGTTCATCCAAGATCCGGCGACGAAACCCCTCCGCGTCCCGCGCTGGCGCCAACGCGCCGTTCCTACCGTGACAAACCACGTCACGAATTCCCTCCAGATCTGAGGCCACCGTGTAGAGCCCGCTCAGCCCGGCTTCGAGCATCACCACGCCGAACCCTTCCATGTCGTGTTCCACCGGCACATTCGGCATCACGAACAGATCCGCCTCGCGGTACGCCGCCGCGAGCTGGGCTTCGGAGACCCGACCCAACACGCGAACGCGATCCTCGAGGGCGTGGGTTCGCACCGTGCGATCGATGACGCCGCGAGCCGGCCCATCACCAACGATCCAGTAGTGCACGTGGGCTGGCAGGCGCGGCATGACCTGCTCAATGAACCACGCAAAGCCCTTGCGCTCAACGAGCCGGCCCACACTCAACAACACCTGCGGCCTCGCACCACTTCGCGGCGCCGCGACGTCCGAATCGCTCGCCAGATCCTCTGAACCCGCGCGGTGACAGGCCCCGGCGAATCGATCGACATCAATCCCATTGGGGAGCACCTTGACGCGGCCGCGCTCGACCCCACGTGCGACCAGCGTTTCCGCCGTGGCCCGACTGACCGGAAAGACGCGATCGACGTGACCCAACGCCCGGCGCAGCAACGCCTGATAGGACCAACTCGCGGCCGTGACGTCCAACCCGTGGGCGATCGCTGCGACCCGAACCCCGGTTCGGCGCAATCGCGAGCCGATGACGGCCAGCGGGAGAATACTGGTCACCGAGCTGAACAACACCACATCGATCTGGCGACGCTCGACCATGGCGGGCAGCTTGCTCAGCAGCCCGCACACAAAACCCACGGTGCGCGGCACCGCCAGACTCCACGTGGTGCGCGAGACGTGCAGCGCGAGCTCGATCTCCGCGTGCGCATCGAGCCGTTGCGACAGATCGACCGCCACTCGCTGCATGCCGCCGAGATTGGCCAGCGATTCCCCCGGCGGCGGAAACGTGTGCGAAACGAACAGGACGCGAGTCATACCGAGCTGCGGTGGCCGTTTTGCCACGGGCGTGCCGCCGAGCCAATACGCGACCGCGCCCGACGCTGTCAGCGGCGGCGCCTGGCGCCAAGCGGACCCCGCTTTCCCGAGCGGGCCGACCCGCACCGGCGGTCGATGCCCGGAGTCCGAGCCGCCCTCGGCCCAGCGGCGCGACCGCACAACTCGGCGACTGGCCGGCGTGACCGCGGAGCCGGCTTCCGATCATCGCCCGCGCTCGGTCCAGACCGCTTCTAGAACGAACCGGCGGGGAGAAGCCACGGCTCCGCGCGCCGAGCCAGACCCGTCACAATGAACTTGAGTCTGGCGAGGACCGCCTCGGCTGCGCAGCGGTGCTCGTAGTCCTCGCGATACACCCCCTTCCAACGCCGCGCGGCTCCCGGCGAAGACAAGGAGCGAGCTACGATGTCGCCGCGCTCGAGATGAGGCACGACCGTCCACGGAGCCATCAGCGCTATCCCCAGGCCGTTTTGCACCAGCGCGAGAATCGTCTCGGTCAATGGAATCCGCCGCACGGTGGGCCGGTTCCGTTCGGGCACGTCGCCAAACAGGCGGTTCCCGAGCGCGCGCAACTCTTTTTCGGGCAGATCGAACGAGAACAGCCGCTGCGACGCCAGCTGGGTGATGCCGATGCGACGCCGTTGCGCCCACGGATGCGACGGATCCATCACCACCGCCAACCGGTCTTTGAACAACTCCACCGCTCGCAAGCCGGGTGGCAGCTTGTCCTCAAAGCACAAGGCGAGCTGTGCTTTGTGAGACAGCACATCCTGGAGCAAGCGCGTCCCGCCGGAATGAGCCACACCCACCTCGATGGGCTCGGCGCCCGCGTCGAGCGACTTCATCAGCTCCGGCAGCCAAAAAAAGGCGGTCGAACACTGGACATGGAGTTGGATGTGGATGGGATCGCGACCGGCGGCTGCGATTTTCTGTTCCAATGCGAGCAGCCGTTGTTGCAGGTCCTGGCCCTCGCTGAGAACCAAGCGCGCCGCGGCGGTCTTGTGCAGCGTCCGGCCGACTCGCTCAAACATCGCGACCCCCAGCCTTTCCTCGAGACGGGCTAGATGATGGCTGAGAGCCGACTGCGTGACACACAGCAACGCCGCGGCCTTCGTTAAGGTTCCTGCTTCCTCGATCGCTGCGATCAGCCGCAGGTCGCGAACGTCGAGTCGGGGTTCCGGCAACACCTCATGAATCTGCTTCATGAACTCGATGAGAACAAGTCGTTTGTTTCGGTTCGCTCCACCGAGCACACTGCCGGCACAGGAGAGCCCATGCCCGAAAAACCCGTGCTTCACCACTGCGTCGGAACCTGTTCAACGGTCGCGCGCATCGTCTTGGAAGAGGCGCAAGTAGACTACGAGCTGCAGCGCCTCACCCTCGGTCCCGATGGGATCACCGAACGCGACTACGCCCAAATCCACCCGTTCTCCCGGGTGCCGGCGTTGACCCAGCCCGATGGCGAGGTCCTCACCGAGCTCGCCGCGATCTTGGCGCACGTCGTCTTGGGCCATACCACCCTCGAGCTCCCCGCGCCGATGCGCGCGCGTGAGATTGAATGGCATAGCGGACTATTTTCTTATGTACACACGCCGTTTCGGCGGTTCTTCCGACCGCAACGGTGCTTTCCTCAACCCGCGCCGACGGCGGTGCTGCAAAGCTTTCGTGAGCATGCTCGGCAACAGTTCCATCGTGGGCTCACGTATTTCGGGCACCGCATCGCCGGACCCTACGCCCTCGGCGAGCGCTTCTCCACCGTGGATCCCTACCTCTACGTGATGTGCCACTGGGGCCGCGCGACCGAATTTGACTTCGACGAGCACCCGGCGCTGCGGGCCCACGCGACGCGCGTCGAAGAACGGGCGGCCGTCCGCTCGTGCCTCGAAGACGACGGCATCTCGACCCTTTGGTCCTAGACACCGGGTGGCGAACCGTCGCAGAACCGCCGACGTCGCCGGTTTCGTCGCGTCTGGACACGTCATCGAGGTTTCTTTGCGTGCCTCGGGCGACACAAGTAGCCTGAGCGCATGCGTATTTGGCTGTGTGCCGCTTTAGCTTGCACTTTCCTCACCACGTCCGCGTGCCACCGTTGCGAAGACGGCGACAAGACCTGCGACGGTGACCTCGGTGGCGACGACTCACTCAGCACGGATGAGCCTTGGACACCCGGCTCCGACGATGCGACGGGGAGCGATCCGCCCGGCCAAGGCAACTGCTCGGCCCACGGCAACTTCGACTGGAGCGCCCCGCCGGCGGTCGCGTGGGATGCCGAGCAAGGATCGACGCGCATCACCGCCCAGTTCGTCCCCCGCGATCCGAGCTGCTCGCCCCTGCTCGACGAGCAGTTCGTCACACGTGCCCATGTCAATGGCATCGAGGATCCCGAGCACGGCGGCGCCGCGACCGGAGAAACGATTCCAGTGGACCTGCATCTCGTCCTGGTGCTCGACGCCAGCTACTCGATGGTGGTTCGCAACGCCTGGGAGCAGATGCTCGCCGCCGCCACAACCACGTTGCAGCACGCGGCCACCATCTGGGAGCAGCGTCCAGGCACATTGAGCTTCGACGTCGTGTGGTTCAACAGCTTCGTGTTCCACAGCCAAGGCCAGTGGGCAGTGAGCGACCTCAACAGCCTGCCCCCGCCGAGCCAGGACGCCAATGCCTTCACCAAGCTGTATTCGGCCGTCGTGGTGGCGAAGAGCCTCTCAGAAGCAGCCCACGCCGCCGGGACGGCGACAGGCCCACAGGACCACCATCAGATCATCGTCTTCACCGACGGTGACGACAACCACAGCTACTTTCCCAACGGCTCGGGCAACGCCGGCACCACCGCGACCGGCGCGGCGTACGTCGAGGTGGCGCTCGACACCGGGGTGGATATCGCCACCACCACCGATGCGGTGTCGCAGCACTCGGCGAATCTGACGACGCACGTGATCGCCTTGTCGGGACAGATCCAGCAGCACGACGCCCTCGAAAGCATCGCCGCTGCCGGATCCGGCAGATACCTCGCGCAGCCGCGGGAGGACGCCCTCGGGGAGCTGTTCAGCGAGGTGGTACAAGAGTTTGTGTCGCTACAGACCGTGGTCGTCACCACCCCCCTCGGCAGCGGTCAGCACGAATTTGAGTTGCGCTACCAGGGACTGGGCGCCCCGGCTTGGTCTGGACCCGGGTACTTCAGCCGCTGCGTTCGGTTCGAAGCTGGACCGGGAGCGGCGCTACTGGCCGACCACTGCGAGTAAGCCCGCGGCGGGACGGACTCGGGCGGCGAACAGACCACGCTGGACGTGACCGTCGTGCCCCGACGCGACCATCAACCGTGGCCGCGCCGACGTCCACGTCACGGTTCGACCCCGCCGCGTGCACCATCACCCACTGGCGCGTCTTCGCCGGCGCCGGGTGACCGGTCGGGCATGATGTCGTGGAATCGGTCGTAGTCCACCAGCATCCGTCCGTCGTCGAGCCGGCTGATCACGTCCACGAACCGGTGGTCCACCGCGATGTCCTCGGGAAAGTACACATGGCGGGCGTAGATCGTTTGGCCGTAGGTCCCATCGTGACCGGTCAGTGTCACGACAATCAGCGCCACATCACGGTCAAGGTCACTCCAATCCACGTCCGCGAATGGGCTGTCCTCGTCGATCTCGTGCATCACCGACCACGTGAGCGTGAACACGGGCGAGTGGCGTCGGGTCAGCGGCACGTCGTGGAGCCGTCGCAGGTGGTGACCTTCTCGGGACAATTCGTCTTTGATAACGATGACGTGCAACTTGGCTTCCACAACCTCGTTGCCCCGCGCATTGCCCACTCGGAAGCTCAGGACCTTCTTGTCGTGCATCGTGGTGAGAACCATCGGCTTGGAGAACAAAACACTCGCTCGCGGACGACTCGCCTTGGCAAAAACCAACCCCGTGACCACCGCGATGCCAATCATGCTCAAGGCCGCCTCCGCCGTGGCCACGAGATTGCCGTAGGTCGAGGCCGGCGAGAGCGTGCCGTAGCCGATTGTCGACATCGTCTGCACGCTAAAATAGAACGCGTCTGCGAAGGTCAGCGGCGTGGCCGTCGCGATCGATGCCGGTTCAACGGTGTACAACGCCGCGAAAAAGACATTCGACAAGACAAAGATGAACCCGAATGCGACCAGCACACGCACCCAGCTGCCCTCCATGAAGTAGAAGTATAGATCGCGCCGCATGGTCGCCGGCGTCCCCTTACGTACGGCTTGCGTGACATCCCGGCGCGTTAGCGGCGGCATGCGAGCCTGTCCCGAATCGTGGTCGCGGGCCAGGTCCGCCACGCTGCGCCGCCCGAGCTCGGCCCACTCACCGGACTCGAGGGGCGCCATCATCATATCGAATACGACTTGCGCGACGTTGATCGCGGCGACGAGGGACAAAAACAATCCGCCGCTCATGTGCTGACCGGCCGGCGCGAGCACCAAAAGCCCCAACGCCGCCAGCAGGCGAGCATTGACCCGAGCGCGATCGCTGAGCTCGATCTGCTTGCGCTCGGTGACCGAGTCGATCGCCGCGACGCTGGCGTACACCGTGGCCAAGGCTCCCGCGAGCAACCAGCGGGCCTCCGGGGCCGCCGGGGCGTCCCAAGAAAACGCGATGGTCTTCTCCGCGGCCACGCCGACCGCGGTGACCCCCGCCTGGAGCGGCAGATGGGCGTACAGCCAAACGAATCGAGCTCCGCGCATCTCCTTGGTCCGCGTCCCGGCGACGTCATCGAAGTAGACCCACCAGATCCCGCAGGTGAGCAACAACGCCACCGCGCCCGCGGCCAACTGGGTCCACGCGGCGTGATGGTGCGCCAAGGACCGCACCACATTCACAAACGAACCGCCCAACACGAAGATGGTGAGAAAACCGTAACGCTCGCCGAGATGGCCAAAGTCGATCGGCAACGTCTGCGCCAGCGCCAGTGACTGCCGGCTCAGCGGAGCCGCGACGACGGCCAACGTGCCCGCGAGCCACAAACCGTAGGACCACGGACTCGGCACGACCGCCGCCAGCAGCCACGCACCGCCGCCCAACGCGAACACTCCGGCCCAGTAGCGACTGTACGCCTGCGCCTGCGCGACTTGCACTCCCGCGCGCGCGTGCATCACAGCGATCAGAAGCTTCGTCGTCCCGGCCGCCACACAAAACCCCACCGTGTCGCCCTCGAGCACGTCCGCGGCGGTCAGGGCCATCCCCGCCGCCGACAACATCTGCAGCAACACCATCACGCGGTGAACGAAGTCGTCCAGCGTGTACCGGTTCTCGAAGAACGTGAACCCGGTCCACGCGGTCCACAGCGGGACAAAGGCCGCGGCGAAGACCGCCACCCCGGTCATCGACAGGTTCTCGCCCATCCCCCGCCCCAGCGACAAGAACGCCGCGACGAACACGAGGTCGTAGTACAGCTCGAGCCACGAGGTCCGCTTTTGCCGATCGGGCGCTGCGCTGTGCAAAAACGGTCGGTGGAACCATCGACTCCGCATGCGAGCGAGGGTAGAGGACAGCTCCCCGCGACAGCCAGCCCGGGCCGGTCTGCCGCGGGCGCCTGGGCGGGCCAACGACCGTCCGTGGTCTCGGTTCGGCGGCAATCCGTCCCCGGGCAGCCGCGCCTCCGAGCGAGACGCCACCGGGCGGAGGTGGCAGCGCCGCGAACTCGCTCACCGGCGACTCGCCGATCTCGGCGGTGTGACGCGAGCAGATCGCGCGAGACGAACCGCGTGGGCGGCCGCGGTTGCGTTGGCGGTGGTCGACAGGGGGTCGCCGACCCGGAACGACGCCACCTCGCCGGCCCGACCCGGGGCGGACGACCGGCCGCGTCTCAGCGCCTTGCATTCTCGTTGCAATCCCTCGCGCGATGCGAACGCGATGCATACCCGACTACCCCGGCCACACGCCGGCAGCGACCTCGAACGACCACACGCCGGCCCTGCCAGCCAACCGCGCGCCCACCACTAGCGGGTTCTCTGTCACCGCGGCTTGAACCGCGGTCGAGCGCAGCAATTCGCCGTCGGGGGCGCCGACCCAAACCCCAAAGTACGATTCACGGGTGCGAACAGCCCGACGCGACTTCGCTGAACCAACTGAAATCCCGGTACGGATTCGGCCGGGCGACGCTATGCACAAGAGCGAATAGCCGGTTCGACCCACGCATCAGCATAATTGAGTTGAGTTGGGTTGAGTTGGATTGAGCGGGCTCGGGTCACCACAATACTGGCTCTCAGCCGTTGGCTCTAGGCTAATCCTGGCGTATGGGTTGGTCTGTGAGTCGCCGTCGCCTCATCGCTCGTCGCGTCCGCGGCCGGTTTGCTCCTCGCATCCAGGATTGGCGTTGGATGGCCTCGCTGCTCGCCGGCGCACTCGCGTGCGGTGGGGCACAATCAGAACTCGACACGACCGAAGGCCTCGACGATGGTTCGGCACCATCTGCCACTTCCAACGATGAATCCGAGGCGGCGGACGACGAGGCCTCGGACGACGAGTCGCCGTCGCCCGACGGAGACTCGACCGACTGCGAGGACATCCAAGTCCGCGCCCCTCTGCGCCGCCTCACGCGTTTCGAGTACAGCAACACCATCCGCGACCTGTTCGCCGACGACACCCAGCCGGGCAACAAACTCCCCAGCGAAGAGCTTGGCAACGGGTTCGGCAACGACGCAGAGTCGATGTCGGCCTCTTCCCTGCTCGTTGAACAGTACGGCAACGTCGGCGAAGAGATCGGCCAGCGCGCGGTCGCCAACAAGGACGTCCTCGAGCGTTTCGCCCCGTGCGCTCACGACGTCGCACTCACGGATGAGGCCGAGTGCGCGGCGACGTTTGTGAACAACCTCGCACCTCTTGCGTACCGCCGACCGCTCACGGACGCAGAGATCGCCGAGCTACTCGATTTGCATCATAGGTTACGCCAAGACTCGGCGGACTTCGCCACCAGCCTGGTCGCGCTGATTGAAGTCGTTTTGCACTCCCCGGAATTCTTGTACCGATTCGAGTGGGGTGATGGCTCAGCCGAAGACAAGCCCCGGCGCCTCTCCGGCTTCGAGACCGCTACCCGGCTCGCCTTTTTGTTCTGGGGGACGGCCCCCACGAAGGAATTGCTGCAGCAAGCCGCCGATGGCGGGCTCGACGACGACGACGAAGTCCGCTCCACCGCCGAGCGGATGATCGATGACCCCCGTAGTCGCTCCACGCTGCGCTTCTTTTTCGACCACTTTCTGCCGATCAGCTCGCTCGCCCAGCTCGAACGCGACGACGAGCTGTTCCCGACCTTCCATGCGGCCGTCGGAGCCGCGATGCGCGAGGAGATTCACCAGCTCCTCGAGTACGAGATCTTCGATGGTCCCGGCACGTGGGCCCACGCCCTGACGGCCCCTTACACTTTCGTCAACGGCGAGCTCGCGGACTTCTACGGCATCTCTGGCGTCGACGGCGAGGCGTTTCAAAGAGTGGACTGGGACGACGAACCCCGCCGCGGAATACTCACCAGCGCCGGGCTCATGGCCGGCACCACCCACGCCAACTTCACCAGCCCGGTCATCCGCGGCTCGTACATCGTCCAACGCCTCATGTGCATCGAGGTTCCGCCGCCGCCAGCGGATCTCGAAGACGAGATCAAACCGCCCGATCCCGCCGAGGGAGGCACGGCCCGCGATCGCTACGAACAACACAGCGAAGACCCAGCGTGTGCCAGCTGTCACGTCCTGATGGACGCTCCCGGATTCGCGCTCGAAAACTACGATGCCGTCGGCCTGTGGCGTGATCGCGAAAACGGCTTCGAGATCGACCCCGAGGTAGACATGGTCGGCGTCGGCCAAGTCGACGGCCCGCTGGCGTTGGGGGAAGCCTTAGCCGCGTCCGAGCTCGTCGACGCCTGCTTCGCTCGCAACTGGGGCAACTTCGCGTACGGCCTGACGATGGGCGAGCAAGACGAGTGCTTGCGGCTCGACGTCGAGCGAGCCTTCGCCCGGGCCGATGGTGACATCCGTCAGTTTCTCGTCGAGCTCACGCAAACCGACGCGTTTCGCTATCTGCCGCCGCGAGAGGCCCAACCATGACCCGCACCAAGCTGAGTCGCCGGGCCGTCCTCCGCGGGGCCGGAACGATCGCCATCGGGCTCCCGTGGCTCGAGGCTATGGGTGACCCGCCACACGCCCACGCGGGACAACGCCCGCCCGCACACCGCTTCGTCACCGTGTACACCCCAGGGGGCACGGTCTACGACAACTGGCGCCCGGCCGGGGGAGAGACCGACTTCGAGCTCAGCCCGATCCTTGCGCCGTTGTCGGGCGTCCGCGACCATCTGCTGATCCTCGACGGCCTTGCGCTGCACAGTGCGGTCGGCGAACAGCATCAAGCCGGCATCGTCGCATGGCTCACCGGCACCAAGCAGTCCTCGTCGTACGGTGACTATGCATCCGGACCGTCGGTCGACCAGGTGATCGCTTCCCATCTCGCGCGCCGCGAGTTCCGGCGCAAGACCAGCCTCCAAATGGCCATGCGGTGGGCCACGGGTAAATCGTACGGCAAGCTGCACCCGATCAACGCCGCAAACTACGAAGACGACGCCAGCGCGAACCCGATCCCGCCGCGGATCGACCCCGTCGAGATCTGGAACAACTTGTTCGGCTCCATTGACCCCGGCGCCGACACGGCCGCACAGCAACGAATTCGCCGCAAAAAGTCGATCCTCGACTATCTCGAAGGCCGCTACCGCACTCTCGCCGCGCGACTGGGCCGCGAAGATCGCCACAAGCTTGAGCAACACCTCGACAAGATTCGGGAGATCGAAGCCGACCTAGACAGCCTGCCGACCGACGCCTGCACCCCCCCTGAGCTTGTCGACACGTCGGACTACGATCCCCATACTGGGCTCAACTCCAACGCGGACGGCTCCAACGTCGATGAATCCACCGACGCCGCCATTCCCAAGGTCGGACGCCTGATGATGGACATGTTGGTCATGGCACTCGCGTGCGACATCACCAACGTCGCCTCGTTTCAATGGTCGGACACCGAGGCCAAACACACCTTTCCCTGGCTCGACTTGTTCGAACACCACCATTACTACCAGCACGACGGCGGCTTTCGACCCAACGAATGCACACGAATCTGCCGCTGGTACAGCGAGCAACACGCGTACTTGCTGGAGCAGATGGCGAGCACGGACATGGGCGGCCACTCGCTGCTCGATGAGAGTGTGGTGTTCTTCGGCTCCGAACTCTCCGAACCGCCCACCCACAACAAGCGGAACATGCCCTTTTTGTTGGCCGGGCACGGCGGCGGGCTCCGGGCCGGCCGCTTCTTGCGCTACAACAACGAAAGTCACAACAAACTGCTTGTCTCGTTGTGTCACCTGTTCGGCGATCACCGACCGGAGTTCGGCGACTTGGCCTACAGCGACGGTCCGCTCGATGGTCTGACGTAGGCCCGCGGCGAACGACCTTGCTCCCGTGACGCGAGTTGCCCGTTCCGGGCTCATCGAGACCATGTGAGACCAACCGGCGCCGCGTCGAGTCCGCTGCGGCGTCTTCGGCGAGCACATTGGCGGGCTTCGCTAGAAGCCTGTCACGCCATGTGGCCTACGCTCATGAGCGACGCTACCGGATGCGTAGCCACCACAGAAGAAGGTAGACATCATGGGCAAGACCATTCTGATCACAGGAAGCTCAAGCGGCATTGGCCGGACCACCGCGCGCCACTTTCAGGCCAAGGGGTGGAACGTCGTCGCGACGATGCGTTCTCCGAACCACGAAACCGAACTCAACGAGCTCGACAACGTCCTTGTCACCCGCCTCGACGTGCAAGACTCCGCATCGATCCAGTCCGCGGTGCAAGCCGCGCTTGCCCGTTTTGACGGGATCGACGTGCTTCTCAACAATGCGGGCTACGGAGCGTACGGGCTGCTAGAGGCCACGCCAATGGACAAGATCGAGCGACAGTTCGGGGTCAATGTCCTCGGGCTGCTCCAGACCACGAAAGCTGTTTTGCCGCACTTTCGCGCCAACAAAAGTGGAACTGTGATCAACGTGTCCTCGATCGGCGGGAAGATGACGTTCCCCCTCGGAACCCTGTACCACGGTACGAAGTTCGCGGTCGAAGGTCTCAGTGAAGCGCTGCATTTCGAACTCGCAGCGATCGGCGCGAAGATGAAGATCATCGAGCCCGGAGTGATCAAAACCGACTTTGGCGGTCGCTCCTTCGACTTCACCAACGACGAAGGCCTGGTCGAGTACCAACCCGTCGTGGCCAAGCTGATGCAAGCCATGGGGGCCCTGTCGTCGTCGGGCTCCGAGCCCGAGGTTGTCGCCGAGGTCATCTATCAGGCGGCAACGGACGGCACGGACCAGCTGCGGTACACCGCCGGCGCGGATGCGGCCGAGTACCTGCGCAATCGCAAGGCGCTCGACGACGCCACGTTCATCGGCGGTCTCAAACAGCAGCTCGGCCTAGAGTAACCGGTTGACCGAAGCCGGACTCGAGCCCGGGCACGGAGCTCGAGTCCGCGAGATGCCGACGAGGTGGGTCAAGCATCGGTCTAAAACCGCAGACCCAGCCAACGAAAATCGGTGCCATAGCGGTAGTCCCGCGCGACGGCGAACAAATAGACAATCCGACCCGGCTCCGGTCGTTCATCCCCAGGGCCCCAGATATATGTCAAGCGCCCTTGAGCGTTCTCAACGTACTCCATGTCGCCCGACGTGCGAAACCATTGGTTTTCTGGCTCTTCGGGGAACAGCTCGAACCCCTCGCCCTCGTTCACGGGGATCTTGAACGTCTGATAGTCCTCGGCGTGGGTTTCGAAACTCACCTTCGCTCGGTCGACGCCAGTCATGTCGATCAACGCACCGTCCTCCACCACCACCGGTTGGCCCCGATCTTGGCCCTCGGCCAGGCGCTCGACGGTGACCGTTTTGATGCGGACGTTGCGATCGGCCTCACCGACCTCCTCCGCGCCGAGGGGCTCGAAGCCGGGCACGAACATCTCGACGAGCCCGGGGTCCGTCTCGTGCGCGAGATTCAGCACCGCGCCGATCGGTCCCACCTTTTGGGCACGATAGGCGTAGATGCAGGCGTCCGGCAGATCGACCGCGCCCGAGAAGAACTCATCGGCGCACTGTTCGGTCGACACGCCGCCCCCACCCGCGACGAAGAGGACTTCGTAGTCTCCACCGGAGAGGACATGCGGTGAAAACGGCACCGACAGCGTTGCGTTCGGCTCTCGACCGACCACACACGGCGGCACCGCGCCCCCGATGGTGGGGTCCACGGCGGTGGGGCACATCGGTAGCTGCGAGAACTGCGTCACGCCGGCCCGCTCCCAACACTCGAGGGGAGTCACCCCGCTCTCCCGTGGACACATGATCCACGCGGGCGCCCGTCCGGCCACGTCCTCGCGGCCCACGGGACTGGCCACCAACGGGTCGAACCGCACCGTCTCGAACGGCATCGCTTCCGTGCGCGACGGTATCTCGAGCGATGGATCAACCCACGGAGAGGCAACAACCTCCGATCGAATGCTGAGCACCCGCGGGTATTCGACCACCGCCTCATCCGGCAGATCCTCCGCGCAACCGGCAACGGCGGCGCCGCAGACGGCGACCGCGGTCAGGATCGCGCCGCGAGGCGGGCCGGATCGGGGAGGCGACGGGGAATCGTGCTGCGTCATCGGTCAAAACTCCAGCTTGAGGCCAAAAGACGGGAAGATAGGGAGCCCGTTGACGGGCGCGCGCTGGCGGTAGTCGAACGAGTACTCGAAAAACTCCGCGTTCTTCTTGTTGTACGCGTTGGTCACGTCCACGTACGCGGTAAGGCGAGTCAGCTTCCAAGTCCAGGTCTTGTCAACCCGCACATCGAGCTGATGGAAGGCGGGTACGCGCTCGTTGGCCGTGGGCGGGACGAGTGGCCAATACGAGCCGCTCGCCGCATCGACCACCCCATCGTACAAGCGAAACTCGGGAATGCCCGACGTCAGGCGAAACCGAGCTCCGATCCGCCAGTTTCTCGGCAGCTTGTAGCTGGCCACTGCGATCAAATTGTGCGTCTGGTCGAACGGGTGCAAATAGAACGGCTCCCCCGGCCGATTGCGCAACTCGCTGCGCTGGAGCGTGTACGCCAACCACCCGTACATGCGCCCGGTCAACCGTTTGCGGATCAACACCTCGCCGCCCATAATCCGTCCGATTCCGGTGTTGTCGAACACCTCGGGAACGAGCTCGCCGTCTCGCTCCACCAGGTCATCCGACCAGGCCGCAAGATCCCAGGTCCGCTTGTAGTATCCGTTGAGCTCCACCTCGACGTCGCGAGGGAGTTTTTGACGGATACCCAGCGAGGTGTGCAGCGCGTGCTCGAGATCGAGATCTGGGTTGCCAAACGACTCCACCCACTCCCGGGGTTCCGGGGCTTGGGTGTACATTCCCGCGCCCACCGTCAGGCGGGTGGTCTCGGTCATGTCCCAGATCGTGGTCAGGCGAGGGTCCGCGTAGTGCTCGTCAAGTGCAATCAGGTACGACCCGGCCCGGACCCCGGGATGAAAACCCAGCGAGGGAGTCGCCTGCAGATGCAACGTGGCGTAGGCGCTCGGGCGGAGGGACCAGACATCGCGGTTGAGCACCCGCAGGTCGGTCGCGGAGTCCTCCACGTTGACCGATCGAACCCGCACATCGAACTCGGTCATATTCGCCTCGACCCCGGCGGTTATGCCGAACCAGTCGGTGATCTGTCCCGCCGCCTCCCCCCGAAGGTAGAAATCATGGGTCTTGTTCGTGAAGCCAAAGTCCGAGGCGTTTCCTGCGATGAGAGATTGGTATCCGCGTGCATACGCCGGCGCGACCAGGAACCGCCACTTCGCCCGCCGGTAGGTCCAGTTGACATCGCCGCGATGAAAGTAGTTGGTAGACGTAAACTGCGACGCTTGCTCCTCGTCGACCGCCGACAAGCGGTCGTCGGCGCCAAAGGCCCGAACCGAGAGTTCACCGACCGGGAGTGGGTGATCGAACACGGCTTGATAATCGTAGTAGCGAGGGTAGACCGAGAACACGTCGGATCCCTGATTGATGAGTTTCATCACCGCATCAACGTAACTTCGCCGGCCACTGATGATAAACGACCCCTTTCCGATGGGCCCTTGCGCCAGCACGGTGGCATCGAACGCGTCGGCGTCGAGGTAGCCGTGGTACCCGTCACGTCGACCTTTCTTCAGTCGAACGTCGACCACACCGCCGAGCGCATCGCCGTAGCGACTGTCGAAGTTCCCGGGGTAGGTGTCCACGCTCGCCACGAGGTCGGTATTGACAACGCTGCTTACGCCAAAGTGGTACAGATAAGGCACATTGTGATGACCGACCTGCACGATACTTTGGTCGGGATCCGAGCCGCGAAACATCAACAAACCGGCGCCGAATGGGGGTCGGGTCACGCCGGGCAAGCTTTGCACGCTACGTAGCGCGTCACCTTGCGTGCCGGGGACGGTCGCGATCTCCTCGGTCGATAGCTTGCGTCGTGTCACCACCGGCGTCGCGTCGGTCTCGCTCACGACGGTGGTGCGGTACGGATATCCATGATCTCGAACTTGGTAGAACTTCGTATCGAGCTGGTCACCCGTCTCCAGCACGACCACGTGCTCTTGTCGCTCGTAGCCGGCGGCGACGAAAATGAGGCGTACCGAGCCATCCGGTATCCCGCGCAGCTCGAACTGCCCCTCGGCGTCGGTGGTGGCCTGCACGGTCCACGCGGGGGGCGGACCGGCGGCCAGTTTCTTGCGCTTGCGTCGGCTCAACTTCCCCGCTTCAAGGCCCTCGCCCGGCACGGCGATCACAGATGCGCCCTCCACCGGAACGCGCTGGCCCGCCTCCTTGAGCACTCCGCTGATGCGGATCGGCGGCGGGGGTCCCGGGGGCGGGGGCTTGTCCGTGGAGGCCGCGCGCGCTTCGGCCTCGGCCACCGCCGGCTCCGGATCGGGGGCCAGCGGTGGATTGAAGGGCACTTCGATCTGCAACGTAACCTCGACGGCGTGACCCCCATAGCGGGCCGGCTGGTATCGAAGATCGCTCACCGCCTGGATCGCGAGCGCGTCGAGGGCAGGGTGCAGTCGAGCGACCAGGGCCACTTCCTTCGGGATGCCATCGACGCCGACCACGTAGGAGACCACCACCGACCCGCGCGGCGGCTCGGGGGCCGTCGCGAGGTCGGCCGGATACGTGATCTCGACGGTCTTGGTCAGCACAGGTGGCTGGAGCTGCCGCTCGCTTGCCGGGGGCTCCGCCGCCCGTGCGACCCCGTCGGGGGGAGGCACCGCCCCGGCCGGCGGCGCCACGGCGCCTGAAGGAGGCGGAGGCGCCACCGAGGGCGGCCGAGCGGGAGCTTGAGACGAAGGCGGCGGCACCTCGCCTGCAAGCGGCACGTCGGCCACAGAGGCCGCGGCGTGCGGAGGCGGCGAAGGCGGCGGCATCTCGCCTGCAGGCGGCACGTCGGCCACAGAGGCCGCGGCGTGGGGAGGCGGCGGCGTGGCCCCGGCTGACGGCGCGGCAGCTG
>QKPP01000009.1 GCA_006508105.1 Myxococcales bacterium FL481
ATCATCATCATCATCATCATCATCATCATCATCGTCATCGTCATCGTCATCATCATCATCATCATCATCATCATCATCGTCATCGCCGTCGGTGTCGCTACCATCCTCCTCGGTCTCACCTCCCTCGCCGGTGTCGTCGTCGTCGTCGTCCGGCTCACCACCACCAGCGGTCGCAGTCGCGTCGTCGTCATCGTCGCCGGCATCGGAGTTGTTCGGTGTCGATTCCGGCGACGCCGTGCAAGCCAGGGCCAGCGACGAAGCAACAAGAACGACTGTAGGAGAGACCAGGCGGAGGATGTTCATGCGAAACTCGAAGTGTGACGACCCCGGAGGGTTGCGACCAAGGTTGAACCAAGCCGAGGCTACGGCTCACGGACGTGCGCTATGGCCACAGTCGCGCGGAGGCTTCGCCGCACGACCTCGACGGAGCCGACCGCACGAAGATCATGGCCTCAGCGCGCCGACCGGCCGCTTGCGTCCCGCGACAGGACCTTTTCCATCACGAACCATGTTCCGCCGCACCGATCGTTCGTCTTCGTCAGGATGACTGAGAAGCCAAGCCGCGCGTAGAACTCGCGCGCCTGCCACTCGGCGGTTTCGAGCGAGAGTTTGTGGCAGCCTCGCGCGAGGCATACCCGCTCGAATCGCTCGTAGAGGGCGCGGCCAATGCCTTCGCGCTGGCGATGTTTGGCCACGATGAGCTGACCGAGGTGTCCCACGCCACCCACAGTGTGGAAGGTAACGGCGCCGACGGTTTGATCGCCTCGTTGGGCCAGCAATCCCCCCGGACGAAAATCCCAATCGATGCCCGCTTCCGCGTTGTAGAGCGGCCACTGCGAGCGGGCGAACGCATCGGCCTCACGGGTCGTACTCTCGCGGACGAGACACGGTTCGGGGCTACCCGGCATCGCGCGACAGTAGATCTCCTGGTCGTGGTGTCAACGCCTCGACGTGCTCTCGTAGCGGCTGGCGAGGATCACTCGTCGCGTAGGTACGCGGCCGCCAAAGTACACACCGGAGCACCCGTCGGTCGGCCGTGCTGCCAGTCGCTACCGTGCGTGGCACTGCCTCCGATGTCGATGTGCGTGTACGGGATGGGGGTCGCCGCGTCCCGTCCGTGTTTGTCCAGGCCCGACGCGATCGCCAAAAAAGCCATGGGGAACTGGTGGCCGCGATTGGTGCCGGTGGACGGTGCGTTGTTGCAGGACAGCACGTCGTCGGCCGTCGAGCGCGGCTGCACAAACGCGAAATCCTCGCGACGCAAGCGCGAGATTTCGAAAGGATCTCCCCATTCGTCGCCAACTTGGCTGAGGCGGTTCGCGATCCCCACCTGGCGGGCGGGGCCGTTCTCCAAGGCGATGCTGTACTGCCCCACCGCCCGCATCGAGTGCCCGGTCAGCGTCGCGACCGACATCACTTGGGGACTGGGCGCTTGCACGGCGTGCTCTCGTAGGTGCGAGAGTAGGTCGGCGAGCACGAGGCGTCCCTCAGCGTCGGTGTTCCCGATTCGCACGCGGGTTTGGGCGTGGCTGACGATAATCTCGTCGCTGACGAATGAGTCGGCGCCCACGCTGTTGCGGACGGCTCCGATCTCCGCGACGACTTTGAGGTCGGTCGGGGCGAGCTTGGCCACGGTCCGCACGAAGCCCGCGACCGCGGCCGCGCCTCCTTTGTCGCGACTCATCCCGGCCATCGAACCGTTGACTTTGAGGTCCGCGCCACCGGTGTCGTACGTGACGCCCTTCCCCGCGAGCAGCAGGGTGCGGCGGGCTTGGCCGCCGTCGTAGACGAGCCGAATCACGCAGGGGCGGTGACGTGGCACGACCATCGATGCGCGACCCACCGCGCTCAACAGCGGGTACTGATCGAGCAGGGTGTCCGGGTCGTCCACGACGTCCACTCGCACCGATGTCTCCGCGAATGCCTCTTTGCAGTACGCGGCGAAGCCCTCCGGCCGCATGCGCTCGGGTTCAGTCCCGCCGAGATCCCGCGCGAGTCGGCGGCCCGTCTCGATCGCGTCGACCAGTGTGGCGATCTGTTGTCCGATGTCCGGTTCTGCGCTGGCGAATGTGAGCGTGGCGATCGGCTCGCTGACGGTGTCGCCTCGATGCTGCCGGGCTTCCAGCGGCTCCCACAGGCCGTCGAGTGCGCCGAGTAGCGCGACCTCGGTAGCGTGGGCGTACCCGCGGTGGGCCGGCACGCCGGTGAGGGCGAGGCACGGCTGCTTGGCCCCGGCATCACGCGCTCGTCGGATCCCGAGCCGAGCTGCGTCAGCGAAGCGACGGACGTCGTCGTAGTCGCGAGCGAGGGGTCCGGTTGGGGCAAGGACGAGGCGACCGCCGGCGAGTTCGGGGGCGACCACCAGCGATACCTCCGCGGCCGCCTGCTTGTCGGCCTCGAGCTGGGCCTGCGCGACAGCGGCGGCCGGCTCGAACTCCGCGAAGGAGTCAGCGGGACCGACGAGGATCAGCGCGTCGCAAGGGCCGTTGCGAGACGCGGTTGATTTGGGGTCGGCGACGGGGATCAGCTTCGGGGTGGCCATGCCCGACGATCCTTACCGGTGAACCCAGCCGACGGCTAGCCCTCGCGCGGTCGGTCAGCGATCCGTCACCCGACTCGCCCATCGGTTGGGCCGCCGGGCGAGCGCATCAGGCGACGAGGCGGAGGACCAGCTGTCCGATTCCGGAGATCACGGCGATGGCCAGTCCGCCTCGTAGCGCGGGTCCGACTCCGTCGACCGTCAGTCGAGTCGTCAGTTTCGCCGTCAAGCCCAGCAACACGGCGGTGACGAGCCAATGGGTGACCACCGACAGCACGAAGCCGAGACCCATCGTGCCGAGGGCGATCAGCAAGAACAGCACTTTGCCCAGCACCGCGTTGAGCAGTCCGAACACCGCCGCCACCACCACTGCGTCGCGCCAGCGTGGCACGTGGATGCCGCGGACCAGCGAAGCCGTGAGCAGGAACGCGCAAGCGAGGAGCAGCCAGGAGAGCAGCAGATTCATGTCAACCAACGTGGTCCCCGGCGCGCGGTTGGCAAGTGCTTGCGCGTACCGACTTGCCGGCTACTTCTTGTCTGCCGCCTTCTCGGGCGCGCTGGGGGTCTTCGCCGTCGGCTGGGCCGCATTCGCGGGCTTTTTTGTCGCGGCCGCGGGCTTGCCGTCTGGCGTCGGTTTTTGCGGCTGGCCGGGCGCGGGGGATCCGTCCCCGCTCGCGCCGGCGGATGCTGCCGCCTTGTCGTCGGCGGCTTGGGGCGGAGGCGTCGCGCCGATCTCGTCGCGACAGCACAGCACACCGCCGTTCGCCGCGGCTGTGACGGCGCCGCACCCCTCCGCGGTGCCGCGGGAGATCTTGGTCGAGTCCAACCAGACCGCGTCCCGACACGAACCGAAGTCACAGTCGTCGCCGCAACAAACGGACTCCGAGCACAGCCCCTTCGCCATGCAGGGGAACTCGGTGTCCTCCTCGGGTGGTGGCGGGCAGACCACCGGAGCTTGTCCGTGGCTGATCGCCGCGACGAACTTGCCGGGACCGGCACCCTCGTTGCACGCCTCCGCGTCCACTCGATCGCTGAGGTCCTGAGCCTTGCCGTCGCGTCCGCACACGTGCCATCCGGGCGCGCAGACATCGGCGGGTACGGCACACGGGCCCTTGTCGTCGCCGCACGGCTTGTTGGTGGGCGCCGCACGCAGGCTCTTCTTGCCGTCCCAGCTCCCGAGACAGCCGGCGATGTCGGCGAAACGCGCGTGGTCCGCGAAGCCCTCGCGTTGGCCATCGGCACAGCCGATCGCCGCGGGATCACCCGCTTTGCCTTCTCGGAAGGCGGTGTCCGAGAGCGACGTAGGCCGGAGCTCGCGCACGGGCTCGTGACGGGAGGTCGAATCTTCGCTGCCGCACAGGCACGCCGCTGTGGTCAACGCCAGCGCGCAAGTCAGCCGAGTCAGGTATCGCAACGGTTCCGCGACGAACATGGCGCGCACGATACAGCGCGCCGCGGCTGGCTGCCCAGCCCTCGTCGCTTGGCTCGGCGCACAAAGTTCGTCCCCGGCTCCGCGAAGTGCGATGTCGATGGGTGCCGTGCTGGGGGCGGCTCCCGGTGCATGGAGGCGTGGCGCCATGGCCCCCCGCGGCTGGGGGCTCGCGCGAGGCGACTGGGCGCCGGCGGTCGTCTCACGTTCGGCGATGCGAGAGACTCGGCCGGGCGAGACTCACCCGCTGGTGACGGTCACGGCGGGATGGCTCGATCGCGTGCAACTCACGAGCGAGCGGCGAAGCCGGCCCGGCTGGCGCGGCCGGGCGAGATTCGTCGCGGCTGGGTCCGGTGCGCGACCCTTTGTTGGCGACCGTGCCGCCGGCTTCGGGTGCGTCACCGCGATGGCTCGGCGCTCAAGCTCAAGTGGCCCAGGCTGTACCTGCCGTCGCCCCCATGGGGGATCACCTCGATCCGATCGAACCCAGACCGCGTGGCCGCAGCCGGCGTTTCGGTTCGACGGACAGCAAGGCCCTTCCGAGGATCGTTGGGTTCGCGCTGGAGCGTGTGACTGGCGATTTCGCGCGCGCCGTGGAGGTAGCGCACGAGGTACCGATCGTTGTTGTCGAAACTCAGCTCGAGGGTCGTCGCGCGACTGATTCGTCCCAAGTCGATCGCGACTCCGCTGCGATCGAGGCGGACGGTTCCGGGTCCGTTCCACGCGGCGCCCGGACGCTGCACGGTCGCCAGTTGGTCCAGATCGATCCGACGGGTCGGAGGGGGCACGCGCTGGGCGGTCCAGTACGCGGCGAACACCGTGCCGGCGAGTGCGACCGCGATGCCGATCGATGCGGCGGCTGGCCATGGCGACCGGGTGTCGACGGCGTCATCGCCCGGCGGCTCGTTCCGCCAGGCGTCGCGCGCCAGCCAGCTGAGCATGGCCGCGCAGTACACCGTCAAGCCCACGGACGTCATCGACGTCCAGGTGTAGGCGATCGCACCGCCGACTTGGGTCGCGGCCGCCATGGCCTCGATCGCAAACAGAGCCGTCAGCCCGAACGCGTGCCTCGGCTGCGACAAGGACGTGATGTGCCACAACACCAAGAGGATACGGACATTGAAGTAGTTGATCTGCGGCGTGGTGAGGGCAAAAAACGGGAAAAACCCGAGGACCATGGCCGCGTGTGGGGCCGGTCGGCGTTGCACGATGTACGTGGCGATCCACACCACCGTGACGAGTCCGATGGCATGGAGGGTGGGCTTTAGCCCGGCCAGCTGGGCCTCTTTGGCTGGGATGCCGCCGATGATCTGACCGCGGTCGCGCTCTCCGGCGAACAGCAGCGCGTCGCCGAGGCCGACGCGATACGAGCTGTACGACTTGGCGCTGTTGTGCAGCAGCAGGTTTTGGGCCGCGTCGACAAAGGCGGTGGCGCCCTGGGTGAGCAGGGCGCCCGCGACCAACAGACCCACCGTGGCGACGGCCCCGACGACGACGCGCCGGTCGTCGGCCGCGATGCGGCGGTGCCGAAGGACGTGTGCGGCGGCTCCGATGCACCACGGGAACAAGAACACGGCAGGGAAGATGCGATTGCAGGCCGCGTACGCTACTAGTCCCCCGGCGAGGCGGGGACGGCGACTTCGCCAGGCACAGGCCGCCCCGATCAGTGCGGCCAACCAGTCGAAGCGCAGCAGCGACGAGCCGAGCACGGGCCACTTTCCGCTGGCCGTACTCACATAGAACAATAGACAAAAGGCCATTGGCTGCAGGCCGAAGGTCACCGCGACTGCCGAGAATGCAGCCAGCATCAAAGCGGTGTCGACGTGGGTGATCCACGCCACGTACTCGACGGGGACCCATGACGAAAGCCGCTGCCCCACCACGGTCCACGTCGGCGGCGCGTTGTAGCCGTGGTCTTTGAGAAAGTAGTCCCAGCCGCCGCGCGTGCCGGTCTTCAGGAAAAAGTCGAGATCGTGTTGGAACCCACGCCAGCGGTCGTCGGTGAAACGGGTCCGGATGTCGTCGGCGCGCTCGAATGCGTGGTGCACCGGCACATTGCGGTAGGTGTTTAAATCGCGAAAGCGCGTGATGTGATCGAGGCGGTGGCGATGGTCGCGGTCGGCCACCAGCATGGCCGGGTACAGCTCGTAGTAGCCCAGCTCGTCGAAGTACTTCGAGTTGAGGTAGTAGTACGTGACGTCGGCATGCCCATCGATGTCGACGAAGCGCTTGGCGTCGAAGCGGTAGTAGTTGAACACGCCCGTGACACACGCAGCGCCCAGCGCCAATGACAACAGCCACCGTCGCCAATCGCGAGCCGGCCACCGCCCATTGGCGACCACGGCCACGGCGGCCAAGGCGATGGCGGCGACGGCCAGCGCGAGCCGATTGGCGTGCTGGGCCCCCGCGCTGATTGTCGGCACGGTCGTGGCCAACGTCGCGGCAAACAGTGCGAGCGCGCCGATCAACCACGCGCTACGGACGGAAGACTCAGATCGAAACGGGCGGGGAAGGGAGGGCATCGACGCCGGATTGCGCAGCGCTATAGCTCGCCGGCGCCCGACTTGTCAGTGGGGGCTGTCGCCGCTTGTGAACCGGGGGCATCGGGGGTCGCCGAGGTGTGGTCATGCGTGATGGCCCAGCCGGACGAATCGCGGCGCAAAATCAAGGTGAACACGCCGTCACCGGCCCGCGGTGAATCGCGCAGGTGGTAACGCCCGACCACGATGCCCGCGTCGGTCGAAAGCGGGGTAACCTCCTCGAACGTGAACTCGAGGTGTCCCATTCGCCCTGGTCCGTACCGTTCCACGTAGCCGTTTCGGGCGGGTTGCCAACCACGCGTGATGCTGCCGCCCGAGGCGAACAACAGGTCGGGTCGCCGAGCGTACCCCTGCATGTAGCCGTCGATATCGCCGCGATTCCACGCCGCGGCCTGAGCTTCGAGAACCGCTCGCATCTCGGAGCGTTGGCGCTCGAGCCTGGGGTTGTGACTCGATCGGCACGCAGCGACGGTGGCGACGGCGGTCGACAACAGGACTGGGCGGAGCGTGGGTCCCAGGGCGCAGAAGACCGGCACGACGCGTTTCACGCGGCGAGGGTATCTCGCGGCGCTGGACGAGGCGAGGGGGGCAGGCGCCGAGAACAGCGAAGCTTGCTCGGCGGCCGCCCGCGCGGCTTTGACGGGGTCCGGGGCCTGGTTCCCGCCAGGGGGCGCGCTGGCCGAGCGAGGCCGAGATCGGCGGTGTGCGCCGTGGCGGGTGCGCACCGGTGCGGGGCGGTTCGGTACGGCCGCGAGAAATCTCGGGCTGGGGGTGATCCGAGACCACGGGTCGGCCGTCTACCGCCCCGCAAATCACGAAACGCGTTCAGCGCTGCCTGACGCCGAGACCGTTGACCATGTCCGATTCCTCATCTCCACTGTTTTCCTCCGGCTGTCACTCCCATTCCCGAGTGGGTTCGACCCGTCGCGAGAATCTGCAGTCTCACCTTTGTCGCAATCTCCGACGGCTTGCGCACGAGCGCCAAATGACCCTCAGTACGCTCGCTGAAAAGGCGGGGGTGGCCAAGGCCCAGATCTATCGGGTGGTCTCGGGACAGAGCAGTCCGAGTCTCGACTGGATCGGACGCTTGGCCCGAGGTCTCGACGTGGATGCGATCACCTTGCTGACTCCGTCGATTGAACTGCCATCGGGGCCGGTCGCTAGTGGGTACGCCACGATGAGTCACTGACCGGATCGCTACGGGCTCGACTCGGCGGGTCGTGGCGAGGGGGCGATGTGTGGGGGGGATCAATCCTCACCGGGCGATCCGCGCGGGCCGGCGACGTGCACCGCAGAGTTCCACGAATTGTGATCGAGGAACAGACCGTCGCCATCGTGGACATCGACCTCGAGTTGGCTGCCCTCGATGAGGGCCGGATGGTGCGGGCACTGACGACCAGTGAGGATCGGGGCGAGTCGCTCGCCAGTCGAGAGCCGCTGCTGGTCGAGCTCGACCGCCTTCGGTGCCTCGAAGGTGAGCGGGCGCTAGATCTTCGGGAGTCGATCCTGCCTGACGGGGGGCACGCCGTGGGGGTCACCGACCCGGTTCCCGCCCGTCGTGAACCGAGCGCCCGGTCCTCGTTCAGTCGCGGGCGGGCGCGGATCGTCGGTTGACGACGTTACCGGCTATCCCGCGGGGAACCGAGTGGGCCGAGATCGCGGGCCTCACATTGGGCACTAGCGTGGTGTGGGCCACGATGTCCCCACCCGCGACCTTGGTCGTCGGGCACGGCCCTCTCGAGGCGCACCGCGGGGGAGCGGTGATGTCGGCCAGGGGAGCGACTCGCCGCCTCCCGCGTGGTCTGGTGGGCCGGCCGCGGTGACGCAAGAGCTCGTGCGAGCCCGGCTGTTTGGCGAGATGCCAACCCCGGTGCAGATCGGTCGTTTCAACGTGATCGAGCGGATCGGCGTGGGAGGGATGGGGGTGGTGTACGCGGGGTACGACGCCGATCTGGATCGCAAAGTCGCGCTCAAGCGCTTGCATGCCCCGAGTCGGGACAATCGCGTCGAGGCTCGTGGTCGTCTGCGCCGGGAAGCGCAGGCGATGGCCCGGCTTTCCCATCCCAACGTGGTGCCGGTCTACGAGGTTGGGCTCGACGACGGTCAGCTGTTCTTGGTGATGGAGTACGTCGACGGGGTGACTTTGGCCCAGTGGATGCAGCAACGCAGACGGACCGTGGCGTCGGTTCTTGACGTGTTCGTGCAAGCCGCTCGAGGACTCGCGGCGGCCCACGACGCCGGTCTTGTGCATCGTGATTTCAAACCCGAAAACGTGCTGGTCGACCGTCACGGTCGAGCGCGGGTCGTGGACTTCGGCCTCGCTCGCGGTGCGCCAGCGACTGACGATACGACGGCGACGTATCCGGGAGCGCTCGCTCGCTCCGCGGATCGCCCGGCCTGGCATGAGGCGCTGACGCGGACGGGAAGTGTGGCCGGAACGCCGGCGTACATGGCTCCCGAGCAGCAAGATGGCGGGGTCGTGGACGCTCGGGCGGATCAGTTCAGCTTTTGTCTCGCGTTGCACGAGGCGCTGCATCGGGTCATGCCGCGGGGGGGAGCCACGCCGCTCCGCTCGGCGCGAACGCAGTCCGACGGCGTCGATGCCACGCGGCGCTGGCAATGGGTTCCGCGTCGCGTTCGTCGAGCGCTGGCGCGGGGCCTCCAGTTGGACCCGCGAGATCGGTTTGGTTCGATGCACGAACTCGTCCACCAGCTCGAGCCGCGTCCCCGCTGGCGTCAGTGGACTTGCGCAGTTGCGTCGGCCGGCATGGCTGCGCTCGCCGGCACGGTCGTGGCCTGGCCGTGGTCTTGTCCGCACCACGCCTACGGATCGGTCGAACGGCGGCCGCGGTCGGGTCTCGCTCCCGAGCCACACCCGCCCGAGGCTCGGGAGCGGGGATCGGACGACCTCGGCCGAGACTCCGCGCTCGGTACAGGGGATGGGGCGGGCGTCGTCGTGGCGGGCCATCGAACGCGAGCCCACCTCGTGCCCTCAGCCGGGTTTCAGTGCGTGTCGGCGACGGATTTTGCGCGACCCCGCGGGCTCGCGCGTTGCTCTTGCACGAACCCCGGGTGGTGGGGGGGACGGCCCGCCCGGATGGCCGGCATCGCTGCGGGGGTCGACACCGTCTCCCCGACCCACCGTGACGGGTACGCCGGCAACCGGGAGTGACGGCGTCAGGCGCCGTCGCGCGGGTCCAACGCACCCGTGCCCGACGGACGCCAGCCGAGGCGGACGGGGCTGGCCCGTCTCGCCTCGCAAGGCGGCGATCGGCTGGTGTCGTCCGGCTCAGCCATCGGTCCATCGGTTGCAAAACCCGCCCCGCGATGGCATTTCAGGGCCGCCTTGCGCCGCTTGGGCTCCGCGGTCGAGGTCACGCTCCCATGGAAACACCATCGTTTTTCGCCCGGATCGGGCTCGCCCTCGTCGCGCCGTTTCGTCTGTTGTTCGACGGTGACTTCGCCCGCGCGGTGGCCGGGATCGGGAGCGACGCGCCTCGAGCGTTGGACTCGAAAGCCGACGAGCCGCGCCCAGCCCCGACGGCCCCCTCGGTGACGGAATCCGAGCCGGACCACGCCTCGGCGTTGCAGCTGCTCGCCATCTTGCAGCGCGAGGGGCGGTTCGTCGACTTCCTGCGTGAGGACGTGGCTGGCTTCTCCGACGCCGAAGTCGGTGCGGCGGCGCGGGTGGTGCACCAAGGTTGCGCGCGAGCCCTCGACCAGCACGTTCAAATGGCCGCGATCCGTACCGAGGGCGAGGGGGACTCGGTCGAGTTGCCGCAAGGGTTCGACGCGGCGCGGGTCCGCGTCACCGGTCACGTCGTTGGCGACCCTCCGTTTCGCGGCAAGCTGGCGCACCACGGTTGGGAGGCGACGCGCGTGTCGCTGCCGATCCTCGCGACCGGGCACGATCCCGCGATTGTCGCCCCGGCTGAAGTTGAGCTGTAACCTCATGTCCAGCGCGCCCAAATTCGCCATTGGCATCGATCTCGGGACGACGAACTGCACATTGGCGTCAACGTCGCTCGACGATCGGATCGCTCGACCCACGCCGCTGGACGTGCCGCAAGTCTCCGCGCCGGGCGAGGTCTCCCGGCAGCCGCTGCTGCCGTCGTTTCTGTACCGACCGGCCCAAGTCGAGTTTCCCGAGGGAGCGATGGCGTTGCCCTGGAACGCCGAGGCCACCGACGCGGTGGGGAGCTTCGCCCGTCGCCACGGCGCCGCCACGCCGGTTCGCTTGGTGTCGTCGGCCAAAAGCTGGTTGTCTCACGCCGGCGTGGATCGTCGCGCCGACATCTTGCCGTGGGGGGCCCCCGACGAGGTCGACAAGCTCTCGCCGGTCGAGGCTTCGGCTCGCTATCTCGCGCACCTGCGAGCGTCGTGGGACGCGGCGCACCCCGACGAGCCGCTGGCGGATCAGTCCGTGGTGCTCACGGTGCCGGCGTCATTCGACGCGGTCGCCCGCGAGCTGACGGTGGAGGCCGCGGCGCGAGCCGGCTTGAGCGAGACACCGCGGCTGCTCGAGGAACCCCAGGCCGCCATGTACGCTTGGCTTGCGGGGCGGGGCAACAAGTGGCGGGACGAACTCTCTGTCGGCGATGTGGTGTTGGTCATCGATATCGGCGGGGGCACGACCGACTTTTCGTTGATCTCGGTCACCGATCGCGAAGGAGACGTCGAACTCGAACGCATCGCGGTTGGCGACCACATTTTACTCGGTGGTGACAACATCGATCTCGCCTTGGCCCACACCGTGCGAGCCGAGCTCAAGTCCAGCGGAACCGAACTCGACGACTGGCAGATGCGAGCCCTCACGCACGGGTGTCGCGAGGGCAAAGAAGCCCTTTTGGGCGATGCGCCGGCGGCGAGCTATCCGCTCGTCGTGCCCGGTCGCGGCAGCCAGCTGATCGGCGGCAGCATTCGGGCCGAGTTGAGCCGCCACGTGCTGGAGCAAGTGGTGCTCGACGGGTTCTTCCCGCGGGTGGCCGCGGATGCGGTGCCGACCAAGCCGCGGCGATTGGGTCTCCAAAGCGTGGGCCTCCCGTTCGCGCATGATGCTGGGATCACGCGGCATCTCGCGGCGTTTCTCGGGCGAGTCACGGATGCCGAGGGTGCGCCGATCCGACCCACGGCGATTCTATTCAACGGCGGGGTGACGCGGTCGACGATGTTGCGCGACCGCATTCACGCGGTCGTCGGCTCCTGGAGCAAATCCGCCGGCGGCGCGGCTCCTCGCCTGCTGTCCGGAGCCGATGCCGATCTCGCGGTGGGGCGTGGTGCGGCCTACTACGCTCACGCGCGGGCTCACGGCGGCCTGCGCATTCGCAGCGGTACGGCGATGGCGTACTACATCGGTCTCGAGCGGGCGGAGCTGGCGGTTCCCGGGATCGAGCCCGCCGTCGATGCGGTCTGCGTGGCACCGTTTGGCATGGAAGAGGGCAGCGACGTCGCGCTGGACGATGTCTTCGGTTTGGTGTTGGGCGAGCCGGTCGCCTTTCGCTTCTTCGGTTCGCCGTCGCGGCCCGACGACAACGTGGGCTCGGTCGTCGATCCCGAGGGGTTGACCGAGCTGCCGCCGATCGAGATCATCCTCGACGGTGACGCGGGGTCGGTCGTGCACGTGCAACTGCACGCCTCGGTCACCGAGGTCGGGATGCTGGAACTCGCCGCGGTGGAGCAAGGCGGCGAGCGTCGTTGGAAGCTGAGCTTCAGCGTGCGACTGGAGTAGGCGAATGACTGCGTTGCGCTACGTCGTGGGCATCGATTTGGGCACGACTCACTGTGCCGTGGCCACGGCGCTGATCGAGCGGCCGGCGTTGCATCTGCTCGACGTGCCGCAACTGGTGGCGCCCGGCGAGGTGGCTGGCCACACGCTGCTGCCGTCGTTTCTGTACCTGCCAGCGCCCGGAGAGCTCACGGCCGCGCAGACGGCCTTGCCGTGGGGCGAGGACCAGCCGGTGGTGGGGGAGCTGGCGCGGCGGCTGGGGGCCAAAGCCCCCAACCGCGTGGTGGCGTCGGCGAAGAGCTGGGTGTGTCACGGCGGGGTGAATCGGCGCGCTCCGATCCTGCCGTGGAGTGCTCCCGACAGCGAGCCCCATGTGTCACCCTTTGCGGCCCAAGTCGCCTACCTCTCGCATCTGCGGTCCGCTTGGGAGCAGCGATACGGCCAGTCGATCGCCGAACAAGATGTGGTCGTCACCGTCCCCGCATCGTTCGACGAGGTAGCGCGAGAACTGACGACGCAAGCTGCGGCCGAGGCGGGACTTGGGGCGGTGCGGCTGCTCGAGGAGCCGCAGGCGGCATTTTATGACTTTCTCGGTGAGCGTCGTGATCAGCTCGACCACGACCCGGCAAAGCTGGTGTTGGTGGTGGACGTGGGCGGCGGCACCACGGATCTCACCTTACTCCGTGTCGCCGGCGGCGAGACCGGAGAGGCCGGGATCGAGCGGATCGCGGTCGGCGGTCATCTCATGCTCGGCGGCGACAACATGGACGCTGCGTTGGCGGTCTCGGCCTTGGAGGCGGCAGGGCTCGACCGTCCGAGCGATGCCACCGTGTGGTCGGGACTGGTGATGTCGGCCCGAGAGGCCAAAGAGCGGTTGCTCGGCGAGGACCCCCCGGCGCAAGCGGTGCTGTCCCTGCAAGGGCGTGGCTCACGGTTGATGGGCAACACCCGGAGTCTGCCGATCACCGCTGAGCGGGCGCAGGAGGTCCTGATCGAGGGGTTTTTGCCCCGGACCGGGCCGAGCGACATGGCCGGTCGGGCGGCGCGAGCCGGTTTGACCACCCTGGGGCTCCCGTACACCAGCGACACGGCGATTCCTCGACACGTTTGTGCGTTCTTGCGACGGCACGCCCGTTCCGCGGAGCAGGCCGGCGCGACCTTGCACGACGGTCTGCCGCGCCCCGATCTGGTGTTGCTCAACGGCGGGGTCTTCAAGTCGTCCGCGTTGGTCGAGCGCATGGCCGAGGTGCTACACGGCTGGTTCGGCGAAGCGGTCGGCATGCTCGATCCGACCTCGCTCGACACCGCGGTGGCCAGCGGCGCGGCCCGTTCCGCCCTCGCTCGGCACGGCGTCGGGGAATGGATCTCGGGCGGTGCGGCGCGGGCCTATTACATCGAGGTCGACAACGCCGAGGGCGGCAAGCAGCTGTTGTGCATCGCACCGAAGGGCATGGAAGACGGCACGACCATCGACGTGCCGGGGCGGGTGTTCGACGCCGTCCTCGAGCGCTTGGTCTCGTTTCGCCTACTCGCGTTTGCCGGTGATCGATCGGACGCGGCGGGGGCGTTGGCCTCGCGTGACGATGACGACGCTTGGGAAGCGGTGGCGTCGCTCGAGACGGTGTTGCGAAGCAAGGCGTCTCGCGACTCCGATCGGGCGGCGGTCTCGGTGACGTTGCGCTCCACCGTCACCGAAACGGGGGCCCTGGAGCTTTACCTCGTCACGGTGGCGCTGCCGCCCGAACGTTGGCGCTTGGGCTTCGGTTTGTACGAGGATCCGGTCCCGGAATCCGAGACGCCGAGCGAGGACGAGGCGCCGGTCGAGCCTCCGGACCCCGCCGTCGCGGCGGTGGACGAGTTGTTGACGCGCGGGCTGGGTCAGCGAGATCCGGGCGCGGCCAAGCGCGTGCGCCAGGACCTGGAGCAGGTGCTCGGGCCGCGGGGGCGCTGGTCGGCCGCCACTTGTCGGGCCTTGTTCGCCAAACTCATGGCTCATGAGCCAGGGCGCGAGACCAGCGACCAGCACGAGCTGGCGTGGTTGCGGTTGTGCGGTTGGTGTCTGCGTCCCGGTCTGGGCCATCCGGGCGATCCGGCCCGGGTCGACGAGCTGTGGGCACTGCACGATCGCGGACTGTTGCATCCCAGCAAAGCCAACTGGTCGCAGTGGTGGGTGCTGTGGCGCCAGGTGGCGGCCGGACTCGACGCCACGCGTCAGCAGCGGCTGTTCGCCTCGGTCGAGCCGTGGCTGTGGCGTGAGGGCAAGCCACCGGCGGGGCCGCACGCCCACGGCCCCGTGGAGATGATGCAGCTCCTGGCGGCGTTGGAACGGTTGCATCCGTCGACCAAGGTGCGCATTGGCGAGCTGTTGTGGACTCGGATCCGGAAACTGGGGTCGTATTGGGCGTTGGGTCGAGTGGGAGCCCGAGCGCCGTTCGTCGGAGACCGCCAGCACGTCGTGGCGGCCGCGACGGCGGCGGCCTGGGTGGAACGGTTGTGCGACGTCGACTGGACCGCGGCCAACGGGGCTGGATTCGCTGCCGCTTCGATGGCGCGACGGACCGGGGATCCTCACCTGGACGTCAGTGACGCGCTGCGTCAGCGTGTGGCCGACCGGCTCGCCGCCGCGCGAGCACCGACCGGCTGGCGTGAGATGCTCTCGGGAGCGGGCGACGGCGACGACAAGAGTCGGTTCGGCGATAGTTTGCCCAGCGGGCTTCGGTTGGCATAGTCGCGGCAGGCGTGGTGGCGATGCGCAGGCTGGCTCCGAACGCGGGCGAGCAACCGATTCGCGGAGCCCGGTGGGCGGTCACGGTGGCGTGGCCGCGGTCGGTCTGGTGGTGATTGGCGGGATGGCTCCTCAACGTCGGTGAGCGACCGATCCGCGGGGTTCAGTGGGCGGTCGGCTTTGCCGCGACTCGGCGCGGGCCGTACACTACCCCAGCTTCGATGGGAGAGACGACGATGAGCTACGCGTTGCGTGTCGTTGGAATCAGCGTGGGCCTGGCCGTGGGTAGTTGTACCGGCGAGACCACGCCGCAGCTCGTGTCGGCGGGGCTGTCGGGATCCGATACCGCCGACGACATGGCAGGAGCCGAAACAGAGGATAGCGACGCGGCGGGCTCGTCGGTCGACTCGAGTACCTCGGCGTCCTCGGCAGAAGATGATGACGGCGACGGAAGCGACGACGCGGGCGAGAGCGACGACGCGGGCGAGAGCGACGACGAGGGCGAGAGCGACGACGAGGATCCCGGGGAGGCGGAGCCGCCCGTGTGGTCGGGGGTCGATATCAACCCGTCGTCAGCTACCTACGGCGTTGCGGTGTCGACGCAGGACTACCGCGGCCACCGCTCGCTGTGGATCGGGCTTTACGACAGCGATTGCTGAGGACGTACGGTGCACATGGTCGACCAGTTGGGTCGACTTCAGGAAATCCTTGCCGACATCGAATCGCCCGACGATCCCATCCCCATCGTGTTTGTCGACTGGGCCCCGGACACGGCGGGTGAGGCCGCCACGCCGCTGCGGGACGTGGTCGACCTCCCCATCGTTTCGTCACCTGGCGCCATGATTGGGCTCGGGGGGTTCTTCGAGACGATCTGCAGCGACATGGTCGCCGCCGCGTTCGCCCTCAACCCGCTCGATGCCGAGACACGGCATATTGGCTCGTACCCTATGCAAGTGTACCAAGACGACGGTGAACTCCTCGTTGTCGACATGGAGGACGAACTTGAGTACGCGCGAGTGCAGGCGTTTCTCGAGCAGGCCTTCGACGAGGCCCGGTAGCGCGACGCTTCACGCCGGGGCCGCAGTGGTGGCTCCACTCAACGCCGGGCTCTCTCGACCGAGGTCTTACGAGGCCGGGTAGGCCGCGCGTCCCGTCACTGGACCGGCGCAGGGCTCGGCGCCAGGTGCCCACTTCGCGGGGGCTCGCGGTGCATTTCGTGCGCAGCATCGGTGTGTGCGACGGGGCAGTGGACGGCGCGATGCCGATCGGGCCCGCCGGGTTTTGGTCACGTGAATGTGGCCTGAACTCGCTCCTTCGGGTCGATCGGAGGCCGTGATGCAAAGATGCATGCAACATCGCGAATCTCGCCGTGGAGCCGGTCAGTTGGATCCGGTTGGGATACTGTGTGGGCCCGCCACGGCGGCACCAGCTGGAGGTTGCTCGATGAACGCTCGGATCCCCGGGGCCGTGTTCGGCTCGTTGCTTGTCACTAGTCTGCTGCCCACGGCGTCGCACGCCAACGAGCCCGCGCCGGCCCGTCGCGTGGTCTCCCCCGACGGGACCGTGGCGCCCGAGATTGTGCAGCGTCTCGCCGAAGCCACCGCGCGAGCCGCTGCCAACGCGTCGGACGAGGGCGGCGCCGGGGTCGTACTGAGCGACTTCCCGTGTACCGGTTGCAAGTTTCAGATTCCCGACGACTACGACCCGGAGACTCCGACTCCGCTGTGGATCGCGCTGCATGGCGACGAGGGCAACCCGAACTACACGCACAGCGCCCATCGCAAGCCCATGAACGACGCGGGCTACTTTTTGCTCTCGCTGCAGTGTCCAGCCGATCTCGGGTGCAACTCGTCGACGCCCACCTGGTACGACTGGGCCAAGAAGCCGACGCACGATCCCGAGTGGGTCAACAAGCAAAAAGACGCGGTCTTGGCCGACTACAACATCGACACCGATCGAATGTACCTCAGCGGGTTCTCGGCCGGGTCGATGTACCTCAGCTGGTGGGCCTTGGAGAACTCGGAGACGTACGCCGGGGTGATCTTCGAGACATGTGGCAAGTATCGTGACGATCAAGACTGCATTGGCGAGTGTAAGATTCCGGCGTACTTCCTTGAGGGGAGCGAGGACTACTGCCTGTTTATGGGAGAGGCCGGACGCGACTACATGGAGATGTGCGAGCACGAGGTGCTGTGGAATGAGGTGCCCGGGGCGGAGCACTCGATCATCCAATCGGAACTGCCGGACGTCGTCGAGTGGACCAGGGAGCACCCGCTGAACTGCGACGACGATGATGACGATGATGACGATGATGACGATGATGACGATGATGACGAT
>QKPP01000202.1 GCA_006508105.1 Myxococcales bacterium FL481
GTACGCTCATCTTCCGCCGAGGCTGATCCACAGGTTTCCTGACACTCCCTGCCGTCTGGGCTCACCCGCGTGTCGACACGGTAGAGCACCGCCTCGGCGGGAGGACTAGTGGACCACGCCAAACTATTGGCCGAATGAGCCAGGTCCGAAGCGAGCGCGACCCTCGCGGGGCCGACTCCCGGCCGGCCACGGGCCTCGCCCGCCCACGACAGCGGGCCGGCATCGTCTACTCCACGCAATGAAATCGGACCTGATAGTCCAAACAGCTTCCATCTTCTTGGTCTTCGTTCAAGCACGTGAGTCCGTGCTCGGGAGAGATCGAGAGGACTTCACCGTGGTAACGGTAGTCGTAGCCCGCCTGGAATAGCGCCTCCGCCTGAATGCGATCTGCGACGCCGTCGCAAAGAACGTCAGGGTCGAATTTCGCCACGCTCTCGTGGTCTCCCGAGTGTTGCGGGTCGTCACGGTCAAGCCATTCCGTCCAGTAGCCGGGCGCCGAACCGCAACAGAAGCGTATTTGATAGTCTTCGCATGTACCGTCACTCTGGTCGCTATTGGCACAATAGATGCCGCTAGTGGCGTTGATCTCCTGGAGCGATTCCCCGATCTCGTACCAGGGTACGACCTGGCCGGAGTTCGACCCTACCGCCACCCCCACCTCGTAGCCGGCTACGTGATGACACTCGGCTGGGAGCTCAGCGGCCTGCGGGCTCTCACGCTCGTGGCCGTCAGACGGATCGTCAGTGTTGTACCACGGCGTCCACTGCTCCTCGCACTCCGACAACGTAGATTCTCCCCATTCACACGTCGGCGAGCAATGACGCTGATAGCGTTGCACCCCGTAACAGGTGCCGCACGGGATCTCGTTGGGATCGTTCTCGATCGCCCCAGCCACGCATTCTCCTTCATTGATGCAGTCACTCAACGGGCCCCAATGACCCCATTGGCAAACTGACATGCACTCCCGCGTGCGCGATGCCGTGCCGCATCGATCTCCGCAGGGGACGTCTGTCTCGGTGTCCGTATCCCCAGGAGCGCACGCACCTTCACCCTCGCAGTCCCCGTAGTCGCTCCACTCTCCCCAACTGCAGCCGTCTGGTTCGCACGTGTGTCGACGATACTGCTCACCGCAGTTGCCGCACGGCATTCCGATCGGGTCGACTTCGACGGCGCCCGGAGAGCAGACCGGTTCGTCGACACACTCCCCCCACTCGCCCCACTCCGTCCACTCGCATGTTTGACTACAGGTAGCACTGCGTTCCTGTGACCCGCAACCTCCGCATTCTCGCTTTTCCGTTCGAACCTCGTCGGGTGCACACTCGCCCTGATCGGCACAAACACCCCATTTCCCCCAGCTGCCCCATGTGCCGTCTTCGAGGCAGGTACGAACTCGTTCACGCTCGCCGCAGTTGCCGCAAGGTCCCATCTCTGACCCGACCTCCCCCGGTGCGCAGTCGGTCACGCTGCCGGTCGCCTCAGTACTGCCACCTCCGTCGCTATCTCCACTCGCGTCACTGTCTCCTCCAGAAGTCTCCTCGTCCTCGTCACTGTTTCCTCCCTCGTCGCTATGTCCTCCCTCGTCGCTATGTCCTCCCTCGTCGCTGTTTCCTCCCTCGTCGCTGTTTCCTCCCTCGTCGCTGTTTCCTCCCTCATCGCTGTTCCCGCTCGTATCAGTTCCGCTACCGACTCCGGTTGCGTCACCGTCACCGTCGCCATCTCCGTCACCGCCATTGCTCTCCTGGGCCTCGGAAGTCGCCTCACTTGAACTGAGCGAGTCCCCACCACTGTCGAAACAGGACGTGCCAACGACAGAGGTAGCGCCGAGCCAGGCGGTCGTGATCCAACACCGGAACGTAGAGTCCATTCGCCACATGGCCGGAAACTACCGTAGAGGAGAATCTCTGACAATTCTCTTATTCGAGATTGTCGTTGTGTTCCACGCTCGGCGGCCCTCGCACCAGGGACGACCGAGGCATTGTTCATATTTTATCAGTTGGCGAAAGTCCCCCCTATCTTCCCGGGGTCGTTGCGGACACGGATCCAACCTCGCGATACCGGCCACAAGTGCAGGCGGGAGCGGCAGGGCTGCGTGGCGAGCGATCATGCTCACACTCGCCGAGGGTCACGGGTCGAGTCGCACCGAAGCCTTGAACAAGCGGATCACGCGCGAGTTACGCAAATGTTACATGACGCGCCCCCCTCGCGATCACGGGATCGAGCCACCGGGGCTGCGTATCAACATCGACGCCCCTTGGCGTGTCCAAAGGGGAAGCTGCTCGGGCGACCTGCGCGTGTGGTGATATCTCGGATCTCTCCTACTCGAATATCTTCGTCGATCGGCCCGCTGCACCGTGGCCAGTACCCAGCCGCCAGCCCGTCTTCTGTTCGACATCGGTTGCCCCGGCGACCTGAACCGCCACGCTTGCTGACGCCAGGTTCGGTTCACAGCCAATGGCGGCTCGCTGGTTGCCGCGTGACTCCCCGTGGCTGGCCTGGCGACCGCTAGCTAGCATTCAGCGCGGTGCGGCGCGGTGCCCCGGTGGCCATGGCGGCGAATTTGCGGCCACACGAGCAACGCAGCGACCAGCACGGGTACGACGAACCGGTTCGCTGGCGGCAACAAGACGACGTGAAACACAATGTCGAGGGCCTGGCGCACCCACGCGTCAGGTCGGTAAATCGGCTGCGGCAGCCCGGCGAACGTCCAGCGAGCGAGCGCGACATAGCCGACCACCGCCGACACGTGGAGTGCCAGGCCTCCCGCGAGCACGGTTGCCACCTTGCGCCAAGCCGTCAGCGGGCTGGCCACGATCAGCGCGACAAAGATCGCCAACGGCAAGAACGCATCGCGGCGCGTATTGATGCCGAGTACCATCTGGCCCTTGACGTGGGCGGCGGTGAGGACAAGCCGGGCGTCGGAGGTGACGTTTTCGCCGACGGAGCGCGCCACCGAAGTGTCCGACGCGGCCTGAAACTCGAACCGTCCGCCGTTTCCGATTTCGACACCCCGAGTCATGACATTCGCCACCCGGCAAAACGCCTCGCTGAACGCGACCCGCCAACTCGGTCGAGGCCACGCCACCGCCGCGAACAGCAGCACGAACACTGCGACTCGAGCCGACCAACCCGGTCTAACTCGTCGCACAGGCCCGGTCCTCTCGCCGCTGGACCCAGACGGTCCATCGAGCGAATGCCCCGACGGCCGCGGCCACCAACACGAGCTGGAACACCTCCTCGTGCAGCAGGTCGAATAGCTCCCGATCCGCACGACCAGCGAAGTAGAGGGTGACGAGCCGCCCTAGATTCAAGATCACCAACAAGCTCGCACCGAGCACGACCCCGGTCAGGGTCTTGCGCCAGGGAGCCGGGAACGCGAGCACTGCGGCGGCAAACACCGCGATCGCATCGAGTGCCGCACAGTCGAGCACGACCCTCAGCGGGAACCGGCCCCACACGACCGTCCCCCGCGCTCGCACGCCGTCTTCGACCAACGACACGATGCTCGCGGTCGCGGCCGCGTTGAACTCCAGGTAGCGCGTGAGGGCTTCGGCCGGCAGCGAGACCGGAGGATACGGATAGTAAATGAGGGTGTAGAGCGACCCCGCCAACACAACCCCCACCACGAGGAACCGCAACGAGGCGTAGCGGCCCGAGCGTCGTGTTTTGGATCGCTCGACTGAGTCCCGCATCGCGGTGGACGGTAGCACACACGCCGTCTGGTTCGACGCTAGGCCACTACGATCCCGCGGTCCGGCCCGGCAAGGGTCGCACACCGTGACTGGCAGGTGTCCGTAGCGTAAAGCGACGACCCAGACGTCGTCGCAAGTCGCGGTCACGCGGAGCGCTCTCGCTCACATCGGCCCCCGGCGAGCACAGTGCGCCTCCGATCTCGCGTGTCCACCGATTCTATCCGACTCCAAGTGCGATTGCGGGCGCATGCAATAACCGGCCGGATACACCGTCGCGCAAATCCTCACACCTCATGTCGCCCGACTGCCCCAAACGCTCGGCACGCCACGCTCGAGATCTGGACACCTGACGCGCTCGACCACAAAGCAAAACTGCCCCGACCCCAGCGAACCGATGGTCAGCTCAAGACGGCGTGCGGGCGGCGACGCTGACCGAGCCCACGACCGCCCGTGGCCTCGCCCTCGTCCGATCATCGCGGCCACACGAACACCGCACCGGCGTGCCCGCAGTTTCGCGGCTGTGACCGCCACCGGAAGCTGACGCCACGCCGCCCGGCTGGTTGCGCGGCAACGATGCGTCACCGCGTCATGAGTCGACTCGTACTCTTGGGCGTGGTCGTGGTGATGTTCGGCGCCGGGACTCCCAGACCGTGTATCCGTGGCCGGCCACCAAGGCCTTTCCTCCGCGCGGCGCGAGCCAAGGGCGACCTCGCCGACAGTGCGAGACGTCAGCGAGTGCGATCCCCCTGTCCCTCGAGTCGTACCCACGCGATTTTCTTGAGCTATTTCGATCTTTCGTCGCCGAACTGCGCGCCATTGTACTTTGGCGGACACTTCCCGTGGAGTCTGTGTTCATGCTGCTTGACCACCGCCGTTTCGTCTCTGGCGCCCTCCTCCCGAGCATTCTCCTGTCGCCGCTCCTGCTCACGCTTGGGACAAGCTGTGGGGACGCTGGTGAGGCGCCGTCCCCGTGGGAGAACGCGGCCTCGCCCGACCCCACGAGCGACGACGATGACGACGATGATGACGACGACGACGACGACGACGATGACGACGACGACGACGACGACGACGACGACGACGACGACGACGACGATGACGACGATGACGACGATGACGACGATGACGATGATGACGATGATGACGATGATGACGATGATGACGATGATGACGATGATGACGACGACGACGACGATGACGACGATGATGATGACGATGATGACGATGATGACGATGATGACGATG
>QKPP01000197.1:0-9508 GCA_006508105.1 Myxococcales bacterium FL481
GTTGTCATCGTCGTCGGGGGTGTCATCGTCGTCGGAGCTGTCATCGTCGTCGGCGTCACCGTCGCCGTCGCCGTCCCCACCGTCGCCGTCACCGTCACCGTCACCGATGTCGTCGTCGTCGGGGTTGGCCGCGTCATCGTCGTCGCTTGAGTTGGTGTTGGCCGATTTGCCGTCGTCCCCACAGCCCGACGCGGACAGGGCGACAAGGCAAAAAAGCTGGGCGACGTAGCCTGCGCGACGATAGGGCATGTCCATCATATGAGCGCGATTTAGCATGGCCAAGCCGCGGCGACAAAGCGCGGGTGTCGGACCTCGTCGACGCTTGGCGGCTACGGCTCCGGTCGCATGCGCCACAGTACAGCTTCACTGCCGTCGTGGCCGGAGAGTACATACACGTCACCCCAGGCGTTTGTGCCGAACGTGGTCGGCATGCCGTGGGGCAGTCGTCCGACCACGCCCAGGCTTTTGACCGTCGTACCGTTCCACCGCAGGCCGTAGATGTCCTGTCGGATCCAGTCCGCGTAGAAGTAGGTGCCGTTCCAGGCCGGCACTTCGCAGCTGCGGTACACGTAGCCGCCGATGATCGACAGGTGGTCCGGGTGGCCCTGCACCACCAGTGGCGCCGTGAAGCCATCGCGGTTGACCCGGTGCGGGCCCGCCGTGTCATCGCAGGGTTTGCGGAAGCAGCGAAACCCCTCGAGTTCGCCCCAGCCGTAGTTGCGGCCGCGTTCGATGACGTTGATCTCCTCCCACTGGTTCTCGCCAACGTCGCCGACGTAGAGCACGCCCGTTTTCTGGTCGAAATCGAACCGCCAGGGGTTTCGCAGGCCGAGCGCCCAGATCTCCGCGCGAGCGTTCGGCTGTCCCACGAACGGGTTGTCAGGTGGGATCTGGTAGGGCCGGCCTCCTTCGGGGTCGACGCCGATGCGCAGCATTTTGCCCAACAGTTGGGTGAGGTCTTGGGCGGCGATTCCCCCAGTCGGGGGTGGCGATCCGCCGTCGCCAAACCCCACGTACAACAACCCCTCGGGTCCGAACGTGAGCATGCCGGCGTTGTGGTTGCCAAACGGCTGGGCCACGTCCAGCAACACACGTGGCCGGACGCGAGTATCGATGCGATAGGGATCGTCGCGCCGCACCCGGTACTCGGCCACGATGGTGCGATCTTGGGTCGGCGGGTTGTAGTTGAGATACACCCGTGGGTCGTCGGGGAACTGGGGATGCAACGCGAATCCCAAAAGGCCCATCTCGACTTCGCGTCGCGCCACGGGGAGCTCCATGAACGTTTGCGTGGGCGCGGAGGCCTTGGGCTCGAGGATGCGGATCTTGCCGCCTCGCTCGCCTACGAACAGTTTGTCTGGCCGCGCCCGCGCGCTCACGGCGAACGTTGCGGGGTGGGTGAAACCGCCGGCCACGCGCTCGAACGCCACGCGAGGGTTCCCGGCGACGGCTGGGTAGGGGCACGTCGGAGACGGCGAGCGGGCCTTGGCCGGGCGGGTCACGCCGGGTGAGGCGGCGACGGGGGGCGAACGCTTCGCCTCAGGGCTGGCGAGTGCGCCGGGTGGGGGACGGACATCGGCCGGTGATTCGGTGGGGGCCGGGGAGTTGTCGCCGCGGTGGGGTTGGGCGCGCGGCGGGCCGTCGGCGCCGACTTGGGCGACGCCGGTGGCCAGCACGGGCGACGAGGACGACGGGCGGACGGGAATGGCCGGCGGTGACGCCGGGCCGGCGTCGGTGGTGAGGAGGCGCTGGGGCGCGACGACGCGGCTGGGGTTTGCAGCCGGCTCTGCGCGGGCCTGATCGCGTCGTGCGGCGCCGCAGTGGAGGCTGGACACGCCAATGGCCAGCAACCATGGCACTCGCCACACCCGAGTCATGCGCGTCGAATAGCACGGGGCCGTGTCCGCGACCATGTCCCGGGGTCCCGGGGTCCCGGGGTCTCGGCGGGCTCGTCGACTGCGGGTCGCGGCTACGGGGCAGCGCGCTTGTCGATGCGCTCGAGCACCCCCAAGTTGCGACGCTCGTCCACCACGACCTGCCGAAAGTGACCCTTGAGGTCGTCTTCCCAGTACGCCATGCCAACCCAGTCGGCAATGTAGTCTACCTGTGACTCGATAATGTAGTCGAACACACGTCGTTGCTGTCGAGCGACGAGCGCCGCGGGATTCACTTTGCCGTCAAGATTGAGCGAGCGCTCGTGGAAGTAGCCGATCGTGCCGGTTTGCACCGCGCCCACCCAGACGTGGGCGGGTACGTGGTCGCGGATCCATTCGACCACCTGCATGTGCTCGTGTTCGCCGCGCAGTCGAATCAGACGGCTGTCCTGCACCAGGACGAGGCCGGTGGCGACCGCCAGCACCGCAGTCGCCCCCTGCTTGAGCAGGGCGGGTCGGTGGAGACGCTCGGCGAGTTGCGCCAGGAAAGCGTGCATCGAGACCACCGTCAACAGCGCCCAAAGCGGGGAAACCGGGGTCTGATACCGGGCCAGGAAGTGCTTCGCACCGAACACCAGCCCGTAGTAGCCGGCGAGCGCCAGCCCAAACGATGCACCGACGAGGATGACGTCTCGTTCGCTGCGCCCGGCCGCGCGGAGACACTGGGCCAGCGCCGCGGCGGCGATGGCCAGTACGACCACCGAGGTGAGCTGGACGGCGAGGTGGTCCTCAAAACGCTGGGGGACGCCAGCAACGACGAGGGCGTTCTCCGCCAGCGTGGCCGCGAGGCGATCGAGGTTGCCTCCGAAGGTGGCGCCGGCCCCTTCGGATCGACCGCTGACAGGCACCGGGTGGCCGAAGTTGATCAAGTTGAACAGCACCCAGGGCAACGTCACGACGGTCGCGGTGCCGCCGATGACCAGCGGCTCGACCCACGCGGCTCGGCGACGTCCGCGTGCCCACGCGTCGACACACCACCACCCACAAGTGGCCGCGGCTAGAAACACACCGTCATTGCGCGCCCAAAAACACACCCCAAGCCACACGCCCAAGGCGGACAGCTGGGAGACGGCTCGGCGCTGCGGTTCGAGCCGCCGCAAAATCAGCAGCCGGTCCAGCACGATCAGCCCGATCAGCGTGTACAAGCCGGTTTCCAGGGCGTTGGTGGTGTGCCTCAATGAGATGGGCGAGGCAAACCACAACGATGCGGCGAGTGCCGCCAGTCGATCGCCGCGCGGGTGATCGACGAGTAGGCGGCGACCAAAACGATACGCCATCCAGGCCGCCGCGATGGCGATCGCAACCGACACAAACATGGCAATGCGCACGCCACCGGCCTTGTCCCCGTCGACGAGGTAGTAGCCCGCGGCGAAAACCAGGGTGATCAGGGGTTGTACGCCGTTGGTCGCGATCGTCCCCTCGGCCGTCGACATGCCCCGGCCGATGGCGAGGTTTCGTGCCACCGTTAGCAGTAGGTAGCCGTCCTCGGTCGGTTGGTGGAAGAGCATGTCGTCGCCCTCGAACAGCGGGATCAGGCGCACGAGCAGCCCGACGATGCACAGGACGACGCACAGGGCGAAAGTCGGGGTCCCCAGTCGCGTCATGACGGAGGCGGTACGATCGTGGGTCATGATGGCAAGCGAGAGAGCGAGCGTACCCGTGGCGGCGCGAGTCTCGCATGCGGAGTGTAGGGGACGGTCATGGCCCTCGCAATCTCGGGGGGCCCGGTTCGCCGTCGCCATGCGGTGGTTTTGGTCGTTCCGAGGCAGGGGAACGGGCGCGCTCGTGCACTTGCCAATCGTGGTGCCGTCACTCTCGGTACTCGCGCTCGCGCGCGCTTCGCTGAACGCTGCCTTTGGGGGCATACTCCAGTCCTCGTGAACGTTTTGTCGCGCCATGCCGCTGCGGGTCTGTTCGTTGGCCCGCCCTCGCGTACTTGGTAGGTCGGGTCACGGCGCGTCATGTGGAGTGGACACAGCACAACCGCGTTATTGGCCATGCTGTTGTGCGTGCCGGTGTCGATGTTCTTGGTGTTCGCCATGCGTCCGGTCAAAGGCGCGACGATGGCGATTTTGGGTTCGATGTTGCTGCTCCCGGAGCGCGCGTACTTCGATATCGGGCCGATTCCGAACCTCGATAAGTTCAGCCTGCCGTACGTGGCCGTTTTTTTGGCTTGCTGCCTGCGCTGCCCCGGGCGGGTGCTTCGGCTGCCGCGCGAGCGTTGGATGATTCTGATCGTGATCGGCATTGTCGTCGGGGGTCTGGGCACGGCGCTGACCAACCCCGAAGCGCTCCCGTCGACGAACGGCGAGGCGATCCGCGGTCTGACCCCGCGTGACGGGGTAGCGCAGGCCCTGCGGGTCCTCTTGGATGTCGTGCTGCCGCTCGTTTTGGGAGCCGCGCTGTTTACCAAGGTCAAAGAAGGCGAGGAATTGTTCCTCGCGATCGCCTCGGCGGCCGTGCTCTATTCGGTGTTTTTGCTCTACGAGGCTCGGATGAGCCCGCAGATGCACAATATCGTCTATGGGTACAGCCCCATCGTGACCTGGGGGCAGACGTATCGATGGGGCGGGCATCGACCGAACGTGTTTCTGGCGCACGGCTTGGCCCTGGCCATTTTTGTGTACGTCGCGTTGGGATGCGCGGTGACTTTGGCGCGACGCCGTCGTCCGATACTGAGCCTGTCGCCCGGGTTCGTGTCGTTTTACCTCGCGGCGATGCTCGGGATGTGCCGGTGCACGGCGTCGATCATCTACGGGGTGGTGTCGCTTCCGCTGTGGCTGTACGCGAGCCCGGGCACGATGACCCGCGTCGCGCGGGTGCTGGCGCTCGTCGTGTTGGCGTACCCGGCACTGCGGGTGGATGTGCTACCGCCCGATGGTTTGATGGAGTGGTTGTTGGAGACCGCGCCCGATCGTCACGAATCGATGGCGTTTCGGCTTCGGGCCGAGGATCTTGTCCTCGAGCACGTGGAGCAAAAACCATGGTTTGGTTGGGGGAGTTTTGGCCGCAATTACTCGCCAAAGGACCCGTTTGGAATTTTGGACGGGTTTTGGATCATCACCTTGGGGCTGAGCGGGTGGGTCGGGTTCTACAACGTGTTTTTGCCGCTGGTGCTACCGGTGTTCCTGACTTCGGCCCGTCTGCGGAAGTTCAAAAGCCCGGCTGATCGGCGGTTCCTGGCGACGACGAGCGTGATTTTGGTCGTGGCTACCGTGGACTTGCTGCCCAACGGCTTGTTCACCAACCTGGTCTACTTGCTCGCCGGTGCCCTCTCGGGCATCTCGGCGGGGCATCGGGCTTCGAACCGGGACGGATTCGGCGGGGGACCCGATCCTCGGCTGTGGATCGCGGCCTTGCCGGAGCTGTTCGTGTCGGAGCGGGTGACGCAGACCGGGGGCGCGACTCGAGCGTCCCCGTCGCCGGGGCCGGGGCGCCGAGATACGTCGCCGTTGGAGGGGCCCGGTGAGCGTTCGGGAGAGCCGGTGCCGGAGCCGTCCCCGTCGTCGGATCGGCCGAGGCGGGACACGCTGCCGATCACGGGCCCAGCTCGATCGTCGCGCGACGAGACGTAGTTCGCGGTCGACGCTCGACCTGGGCCACAGCGGGGCGGCGCGGGGTCCTCCTCAGGCTTCGATGCGACCGGGCGGGCTCGGCTGGCGCCGCGTGCCCCAAAGCACGACCGCCAGCCCCCCGAGCTCGAGCAGCCAGTTGACCTTCGCGCCGAGTACCTCGTGGTGAATCAGTAGATCCACGCGGTGGAACGATGCCGCGCGGATCACAACGAAGCTGACGATGATGACGAAGCCGAGAAGCGAGATCCGGACCGGGCGCCACGGGCCCCGGGCGAGCCACGCCGCGACGGCCATGCTGACCAACCCAACCACGCCGACCGCCGCGATGAACACGATCTGCACAGCTCGGCGATCCCGATACCAGCCCTGCTCGATGGCCATCGTGCGGGCCGTTTCGGTCAGCCACGACTGTAAGTCGAGCTGCTTGTTGACTCCCAACAAAGTGAGGGCGACCGTCAAGACGAGCCATCCGGCGGCCGCGTGGCTCCAGGTCAGCGGCTGGCCGGGTCGAGATCGCTGGAACTCTCGCGCGCAAGCCCAAGCGGCCGCGAAGTAGACCACGACCGTCACCCAGCCCATGACGGTGGGGTCCCCGATCCCCGGGCGCCACCCGCCGCCGTGATCAGGCGCGAGTTGGATGGCGAACGACGACAACATGGGGTGAGACTAACCCCGTTTGTGCCCCCGTGGGTCAGCTCTTCAGCGGGAGAACGTCGTCACCGGCTCCGCGATCCCCTCGCGCAGGAATCGAGCGCGGTCCTCGTTGGGGTCCCAGCCGAGCTCGGTCTTGGCTTTGTTCGCGTCGAAACGGGCGGCACAGGTGCGTCCGTCATAATCGATGAGGCTGGGACGGCGGCGGGCGGGGTCGCGGCCCGCGGTCTTGATCAGCCATTTCGCCACATCTTCGCCGTAGTAGCGCCACGGGGAGGTCGGCACCCGGCGAATGCGGATGCCGGCGTGGCGCTCGAACTCGTCGAGATAGTCGTTGGCCGTGATGTCCGGGCTTCCCACCAGGTTGTAGGAGTTGCCGGAGATCCCCTCGATCTCGGCGGCGCGGGTCATCGCATCGGCCACGTCGTCGACCAGGACAAACGGCAGGGGCGAGTCACCGTCTCCCCACAACCGGCAGACCGTTTTGTAGGGCCACATGCCCACCCCCCAGTGGTACGGGCTTCCCCCGGGTCCCACCACGATCCCGGGCCGAAACACCACGACTTCGAGGGCCGTCCGATCGGCCAGGCCCAACAGCTCGCGTTCACATTCGACTTTGGCACGCGCGTAGAGGTTGCAGCGAAGCAGGTCTTTGTGCGGCTCGGTGGATTCGGTGATCGTCCCCGCGGACCGACCTGCGTGGTAGATGGCGATCGACGACGCGTAGTGCAAGCGCTTGACGCCGTGTTCGAGGCACAGCTTGGCGAGCTGGACGGTTGGCTCGACGTCGTATCGTAGGTACTCGTTCCAGGTCGATCCGTGTCCGCGCGCCAGGTGGTAGACCTGCTCGATTCCCTGCAATGCGGTCTCGAGTGCGCTGCGATCCGTGAAGTCGCCGCGGGCCGTCTCGACGCCGAGCGCTTTCCACTCGGCCGGGGCGCGGGCAGGATTGCGAGCCAGCACCCGCACGGCGTGTCCGGCCTCGCGGAGCCTCCGGACAAGGGCGCGGCCGATGAAACCCGTGCCGCCAAGGACGAGCACGCGGGCCTTTCCCGGTTTGGGGGCAGGGTCGGCGTGGCCGGGGTCCGAAGCGGCGCTCGCGGCCACAGACGCAGGTTCGGATGGGGCGGGTTCGTAGCGGGCGGCGGCGGCGATTTGGGTGGCCAGCTCGATCGAGCGCGTGGCGAAGCGGGCCCGGAGACCTTCGTCGAGGGGCGCGCCGAGCTGCGCGTAGAACTGGCCGAGCGAGCCCACGAAGCTCTCCAAGAACGGCTTGCCCGGGGCCTTGCCGCCCATTTTGGCCAGTATCAGCCGGCCCAGTGTCGCGGAGGCTTGCGACATGGTCTGGCGCGCCGTGGTGGCCACCGCGTTGTACCGGTCGAGGTCGAAAGGCTGCGCGGTGTGGCGCTGCAGGCTGTACGTGTTGCGCTCGAAGTCGACGGTGGCGATGGCGTTGCTGCCTCGCACACGCACGTAGTGGTCGGGGTACCCGTCGACGAACGAAAAGCGCATGCGCACACTGGTGTGCCCGCTCCAGCCGCGGATCTCCCAGCGCCGGTAGAACCACCGCCCGTTCGTCAGTTGCACCCGATCGCGAGCCTCGACGTCGAGGTCGGTTACCTCTCCGACGATGTCGAGTGCATGCGCGAACGAGTGGGGCCCGATTTCGAACAAGATGTTCTCAGGACGCGCGAACATCCAAAGGTCGTGCGGGCCGCTGAGCACCTGCGGGAGCTCTTTGTTCCAGACGATGTCGACTTGGTCGAGTTTGCCGATTTGTTTGTCGCGGAGAGCGGCGGCTAGGCGCTGATAGATGGGAAAGTAGAGAAAGTTGTGGTTGACCCCCACGACCCGGCCTCGGCGGTGGGCCTCGTCCTCGAGTTGCTTGCACTCGTCGACGGTGACGCACATCGGCTTTTCCACCATCAGATCGATGCCGGCGTCGAGCAGTGGAATCGCGAGGCGGAGATGCAGTTCGGGCGGGACCAACAGGTGTGCGACATCGATTTTCTCGCGCGAGATGAGATCCTCGAGCGAGGTGTAGATGGCATCGACGTCGTACTGCTTGGCCAAGACCTCGGCCCGCGAGCGGCTCAGGTCGCAGACGGCGACAAGTTCGGTGCTCGCCAGGCGGCCGAGCGCGTCGGCGTGGTAGTCGGCGATGAACCCTGCGCCAATGATGGCCACGCGTTTCCGCGGTGCTTGGTCGTGTTGTGCGTTCAACTTAGGCTCCCGGTTTGGAGGTGCGACCGGTTGTTGCGGCGCCCTTGTATTCGATAATCTGCGAGTCACGGCGGCGCAGCCGATTGCGGTGATACTGCAAGAGGCCGAACAGTTCGGGAACCTTGGAAAACGCGCATGACCAGCCCCACGCGCGGCTGTCGGCCTCCGAAAAGCCGCGTCGTCGGGTATCCCGCGTGATGCGAACGACCCGGATGGGATAGAGCAACAACAGCAGGAGCGCGAGGCCCCCGGTCGGGAGGGCCAAGCCGACGGCACTGGCGGGCACAATCAGCCCCCAGATCCACACGCGACGGACATCATCGACGAAGTGCGACTCTGGGGGAGCGCCGTGCAGCCCGGAAACTTGTCCGTACGCGTGCCCGCAACGTTTGGCGCGCTTCCACCATTGTCCGAACTTGGTGATGTTGGCGTCGTGGAGGGTGGACTCGAGGTCGAGCCGCAAAATGAGACCGCCGGCTTTGCGCAGTCGCAAGCTGACTTCATCGTCCTCGGCCGCGATGACTTTTTCGTCATATCCCCCGACTGCGGCGAGCGCTGCGGCACGGATGACGACGTCGCCGCCAAACGCCGGGGTGATGCCCGCGGGCGGAAAGCGCCACTCGACATCGCAGACTCGGTTGAAAACCGAGCGCTCCGGATAGCGCTCGCGCCGGTAGCCGCAGGCCGCGACGAGGTCGGGATCGTTGCGCAGGGCGGTTACGCACGCTTCGATCCAACCGTCGAGCACTTCGCAGTCGCCGTCGATGAACACCACGAACTCGACCGTGGGGGTGACCTCACGTAGCCGGGCGAAGCCGGCGTTGCGGGCCCGCGCGGCGGTGAACGGTCGGGTGAGGTCGAGATCGACGACGATGACGTCGCGGGCCTGGGCTTCGGCCACGCTACGGTCGGTGGAGCCGGAGTCGACGTAGACCACCGTGTGGGCCCTGTGGCGCACGGAATCGAGCGCACGGATGAGTCGCTCGCCTTCGTTGCGCCCGATGACGACCACGCCGACCTCTGCTCTGTTTTGCGTTGTCGATCGATCGCTAGACACTTTTGGAAGCCGCGGAAGTTTATGCGCGCGATTTGAACGGTGTCAACTCGATCGCCCGGAACTCGAAC
>QKPP01000197.1:9608-17259 GCA_006508105.1 Myxococcales bacterium FL481
CCGATGGAACGCTGATCGAACAAACGTTTCCCCGTGCGTTTCGTGGTGCTCTGCCTTGCGTTCAAGCTGGCGATGACGGAGGACTTCGTCGGCCGAACCGATCGTCTGTTCCAACACCGGACGCCAGCCGCGAAACGCAGGATTTGTTCGGGTTATTAGTTGATGGGTTCCCTCCGTTGTGTTCGGCGTGGACGGTCTGGCTTGAGCGGGGGGCTCCGGCGCTGTCGCGCCCGAAGGGCGTCAGCAACCTGGAGGGGCGCCATCGTGGTGGCGGTGGATTTCGCAGGGTCGGCCAGGCCGCGTGCCAAACGACGTCTGGTGCGTCGGGCGGACGGCTGAGAGGGGGCGCGGTCCGACTCGTCGGAAACGATTGCGCCGTGGTGGGGGCTGGCCCCGCAAGGTGCTCGCCGAGCGATTCAAGTCGCGGTCGCAAGTGGCGGTGTAGGTTTGCATGCGTGGCCTGTATCCGCGAAACTGACCCGATATGGTCTCCTATCCTGTCTTTGACGAGCTGGATCCGGACACCCGTCTCGTTCTGGTGCAATACGGCTGCTACGCCGAGGCGGCCGAGCGATTCGCTCGCGGCGGCGAGGAGACCTATTACGCCCAGCGATACACCGTAGACTTCGTCGCGGAGCTGGCCAAGCGGATCCGCCGGGTCACCGTTATCGCCTACGGCTCGACCTATCCGCTGCGGAGGCTCGACAACGGGGTCTATGTAGCCGGTCACGAGCTGCACCCAGCTGACGGTGGGGGCATCTCGCGTCACGTGGCGCTGGTCCGGCTGGTCGCACGGGAACGGCCGACCCACGCCGCCATCGCTTGTCCAGAGGTCCCCATCTTGGCCTGGGCGCTGGCCCAACCCATGCGGACGGTCGCCATCTTCGCGGACTCGTTTACCAAGACAGGCTACCGGGCCCGGCTGCGCTACCGCGTGTTGGCCCGGCTACTCAACTCGCGTCGCTACGCGTGGGTGTCGAACCACAATCTCGCGGCATCGTTGGATCTAGCGCGGATCGGCGTCGCCCGGGACAAGATTGTGCCCTTCGACTGGCCGGCTCAGGTGACGCCGCGCGATCACCCCCCGAAGACGCTTCGTGCTGGCGGCACGATCCGCCTGATCTACGTCGGGCTCCAAACCGTGGACAAGGGGGTGGGGGATGCGATCGATGCGGTCGCGGACCTGCGTTCAGAGGGCCGTGATGCGAGGTTGACGTTGGTCGGACCCGTGAACCACGCGTTCGTCGCTCGTGTCGCTCAACGGGGTCTAACCGAGTTCGTGACGTTCGTGGGACGGCAACCGCACGCTCGCGTGTTTGACTTGATGCACCAGCACGACGTGGTGGTGGTTCCGTCACGCCATGCGTACCCGGAAGGGCTACCCATGACGCTGTACGAAGGGCTGTGCTCACGTAGTCCCGTGGTGTTCTCGGATCACCCGATGTTTCGTTTCAAGATGCGTGACGGCGAAACCGGGTTGGAGTTCAAGGCGGGGTCGAGCCGTGGCCTGAGCCGGGCCGTCGCTCGGCTGATGGACGACCCGGAGCTCTACGCCCAGTTGTCGCGTCGAGCCGACGAGGCGATCGTTGGCTACCTGTGTCCCGTCAAGTGGGATCGGGTCTTGGCCGCACTGCTGAGTACCCAATTGGCCACGCGACGTGGCCTCGCGGACTATTCGTTAGCTAGTGGCAAGTACGGTTCGCTGCCGGCCTAGCGGCGGCCCGGTCTGCGGCCCACAGCGCGTCTGCTCGGGTTTGTGGCCCCGCAGCGCGAGTCGGGTTCTCCGCGGCGGAAGCTACTCGAGGCCCGGCAAGGGACCGGTACAAAACTCCGGCCGACCGAAGAGCTCATCGTCTTCGCCCATCAAACGCAACACGCTCGTGAACAGATCGCCGATCGAGTGCCCGGCGTAAGACACGTGTTGCCCGACCGGAATGATTCCGCCGAGGTTGCCCGCCAGCACCACCGGAATCTTCTCCGGCGAATGCACCGACCCGTCACCGAAGTCAGACATCCAGACGACCAGCGTGTGATCAAGCATATTGCCTTCGCCTTCTGGCGTGTCTTTGAGGCGCTGTACGAGGTCCGCGAATTGCTCGCTGTAGAATGTCAACACCCGCTGGATGGTCGCGCGATCAGATCCGTTCATGCCCTCGTGCACCATGGCGTGCCAGTCGGTGTACGAGCCAGGGATGTCGACCCCGTCGACGAACGGGAAGAGCGGTTCGTGGTACTCGAGGTGCTCGATGGTGATTACTCGGGATACATCGCAGGCCAACGCCATCGCCATGAGCATGTTCATGGTCGGGCTGGAGATGTGGTCGAAGTTGGAGTGCCCGGGGTCGAAATTGTTGGGGAGGGACAGCTGAGGTTCGGTACAGCCGACACCCGGGTTGCTGCCACTTTCGAGGGTTTTCTCCAGTTCACGGATCTTTTCGGCGTGGGCCTCGAGCCGTTGACGATCCTCACCGCCGAGCTGGCTTTGGAGGCGCCCGAGGCCCCCCGACACCGCGTCGAGTACGCTCTTCCGCTGCATCCGCAGGCGCTGGATGGGTGTCAGTTCGGGTGGGTCCTCGCTCGGGTCGATGTTCGAGAACAGTCGCTCGTGGATGAGATAGGGGTCCACGTCCACCATGACGGGGTCGTTGACTGCGGCGTAGCACAAACGGCTGTACCACGACGGGTTGCCGAAACCGACGTTGAGGCTGGCGAACTGGGTGTTGCCACCCACGCGTTGGGCCACGACCTGATCGATGGAGGGGCCCGCGGGAACGCCGTTGCCAACTTGCCCGGACGGTCCGACCAAGCTGCCGTCGGGATTGATGTTTTCCACGTACGGCTGGCAAGTCATCATGCTGTTGAGCACCGACTGGTGTCCATCGGCCGCCAGGTAGTAGGCGCCCATCGAGTTGTCGATCCCCGACACGACCGCGATGTCATCTTTGAGGCTCTGCAGGGGCGCCAACAGTTCGGGCAGGGTGCCCAGTGGCCCCACCGTCGATGGTGTCCACGTGTCGGCAATGGTGCCTTGGTGGTGAATGTAGAACAGCACCCGACGCGGCACGCTTGGCGCCGACGCGAGAGCCATGCGCGGCGCGAGTGCTTCGAGAAAAGGAAGGGTGACGGTGACCCCGGCCCCGCGGAGGAACTGACGGCGAGCGAAACGGTTGCGATTCATCGTGAGTTCTCCTAGTCGACGCGGTTGAAACGAAACCCGGGGCTGGTACTGAGGTGGAACAGCAAGTCTGCCGCCGAGAAACTGCTACCGGCCTGCTCGAGCACCTCTTCCGCGACACACACGTCCTCCCCGTGCTCTTCAGCGAGGCCCCGGGCAAACCGATGGACCTGGCGGGCGAAGCAGCGGTGGACGGTGGGGTTGTCGGCCAAGCGCGCCGCTAGATCGGGGATGCCATCGAAAGCACCGTCCATGCCCGGTGGGGGACTTTGCACTTCACCCGTAGCGTCGATGCTCGAGTCGTCGATGTCGATGGACTGCCAACCTCCGATAGCGTTGTAGTGCTCAAAGCCCACACCGATCGGGTCCATCAACTGGTGGCAACCTCCGCACGCCGGCACCCCGAGCAAGATGTCGCTCTTTTCCCGCTGCGTCGCTCCCGGGGGGTACTCCGGGAGCATCGACATGGCGTCGGGCGGTGGCGAGGGCAGCTCGTTGCACAGGAACTGCGTGCGGACGAGCTTTCCGCGGAAGATAGGCGAGGTCGCGGCCACGCCAGCGTGCTCGGACATCAGCAAGGGCATGGTGAGCACGCCGCTGCGTTGATCCGGGTCGAGTTGGGTCGCCTGCCAGTCGTCGGGGCCGGAGCTGTTGCTGTCGACGCCGTACAAGTCGGCGAGCGCGGAGTTGATACTGACCGTGCGCGTCGTCATAAACTCGCTGAAGGATGCGTCGGGACCCCACGCCTGCGCCGCGACGAAGCGAGCGAACTCCTCGTGCATGCCGTCGATGAGCTCGTCATCAAACTCGGGGAAGGCATCCGAGTCTTTGTCGCTCGCGAACATGCTTCCCAAGTTCAGCCACTCTCCGTGGAAACGCACGAGTGTGTTGGCGGCGCGTGGGTCTTCGAGTAGGCGACGGGCTTGGGCGGCAAGCTCGTCGTCGTTCGACAAGGACCCGTCGGCGGCCGCGGCGATCAGCTCGTCGTCCGGCATCGTGTCCCAAATGAGATACGAGAGGCGGGTCGCAAGCTCGTAGTCGGTCAGGCGCACCAAACCATCGTCGGCCTCCGCGTCCCCCGTCTCGGCGAAGTAGAGGAACTCGGGCATTTGTAGCATCGCTGAAAACACCGAGCCCATCGCGATGGCGAAACCATGCTCACCCACCGACGCCGTATAGATGTCCATCAGAGCGGCTTCCTCAGCGTCGCGGAGGGGACGACGAAAGGCGCGCTGCCCGTAGTCTTGCACGGTGCTGCGGGCACAGGCTTCGTCGGCCTGATCCGCACAGGGAACGATCGCCGGCAAGTCGTCGATGATCTGCATGGCGACGTCTTCGGCGGCCATCATGATGCGCTCGGCGCCGAGTAGCGAGACGATGTTGGCCTCCGGCCGGTTCGTGTAGCGCTCGGGTTCGCGCTCGGTGACCGGAAAGCGGTCACTTGGAGCAATTCGCCCGGCGAACAAGTCGCGGATGGTGTTCGCGTATTGGACGTCGGTCATGCGCCGCATCGGCGTGCGGCCCACGGGCATCTCCACCGTGTCGCAGTCAGCGGGGGCGTCGTCATCGTCATCGTCATCATCGTCGCCGTTGTCATCGTCATCGTCATCGTCGCCGTTGTCGTCGTCGTCGTCGTCGTCGTCATCGTCATCGTCGCCGTTGTCATCGTCATCGTCATCGTCGTCATCAGCCGCGCCTTGGCTGTCATCGTCATCGTCCGTTGCAGGCGGGGTGCCGTGGGGATCGTCCAGGCTGCCGGGTCCGCTGTTTTCCGTGCAGGCCGCTGAAGATCCGGCCAGCAACAAAGCGGCTAGTTGGGCAAAGGTATGGCTTGGTCCGACTCGCATAAATGGTTGACAACTCCTACGACGCGCAAGTCAACGCTACCCGATCAGTGGAGGCTGTCAACGGCTCGGGCCGAGCAGATTCGGCCATCTACTCGGTTTCGCATCTGTCGCCGGGACCGCTGGTGCTGGGCGTCGGCTCGCCAACGACCATAACCAAGCCCGCGGTCCGCCTCATTGGACGGGTGGCCGGCATCCGGGTGTTTGGGCGTGTCGAACGCGGCACCGACCGATCTGACCAGATCAGCATCTCACCGGCTCGGCCCGTTGCAGCTGTGCTGACGAGAGCCGGAACCGGAGGAGAAGCCTGCGGCCCCCACTACGTCCGGTGTGCGCGTGTCGGGGCGTGTAGTGGCTCAATGAGCCGCGAGCCAAGCTGTGCTCTGCCCGCGGATCCACCATTGCACAAACGGATGGGGGCGAGCGGTTCGGCGGGGGACTCGTCGACAACCCAGATTGTGGAGGCCACAGCGGGAAGGGTCGACGACAGCTGGGATCGCTTGCTCCAACCGGCATCGCGACGTCTGACGGGGCCGCGCCAACTGACGCGCGTCGAACCGGAGCCGCGTCGCGAGTCAGCATTCGGACCGCCGCGAGGCGGCGTGCGTCAGGCACCGGGAACGCCATGCCGCGAGGGCCAGCCCGCACAGCCTATTCGGGTTTGATGCGGTCGACCTGCGCGTCGTCGAGCCGGGCACTGCTTCCTGCGTCTACATCTTCCCACGCGTTCGTACCCACTACGGTCGGCGATCTCGGCGGGTCACGCCCGAGTTCGGCGAGGTTGATCACCTCGACGCCATCTCGCGAGCGCGTGGGAGGGTCGCAAAGAATCCGTTCTCTGCACAGGCCCGCACTATGCTGGGCGGGCACCTCGCAGCCACGGTAGGCGTCGTCCTCGATCTTCGGCGAGTTGACGCATGCGGCAAAGCGAGCAGCGCGGCCGTGGGCTACTCGCCGATCGGGAGGTCGAGGGCGCGCCACGGCGCAGCGGGACGGCTACTCACCGAGGCGTACGACGCCTACCGTCATGCCGCGTAGATCGGAGTTGGGGAAGGGAAACGTCGTCCAGCTGGTGCCATCGACCGTGTACCCGCGCGACGTATCATACGCTCCGACCCAGCGATCCGGGCCGTCCGCGACGGCCGACGGCAACCACCCGGATCGAGGCTCGTCCCACGTTTCACCATCCGTGGAGCGCCAGATGGTCCCGTCGAGGTGTTGCACCCAAAACGCGTCGTCCAACGCGGCTAGGCTGAGCTTGTCGGCGTCGTTGGAGGTTGCACACGGAGTCCACGTGTCACCGTCAGTCGAGAAGACGCACGCCTGCCTTCCGATGGCCATGAACCGGCCTGCGGCGAATGCCAACCCGGTATCCAGGCCGTCGAAACCCTGGCCGGGTGCCGACCATTCGAGACCGTCAGCACTGGTCGACCAACTCCCCTCCGTTCCGCTCCAGTACGCGCCGGCCGCGACGAAACGGCCGTTGCCGTAGACCACGTTGCGGAAGATCCCATCGAACGCCGTGTTGGCCTTGTGCCAGGTGTGGCCGTGGTCGGTCGAGCGCAAGGTCAGCCCTCCACCGCCTACGGCGACGAAGGTGCCCTCGCCGTAGGCAACCCCACTGAGGAACATGGCGTAGTCGGCCGGGATATCACCGTCGACGTTCGTCGTGAGCAGATCGTGCCGCCAGGTGACGCCATCGCAACTCGCCGACAGATAGGCGTTGTCATTGCCGCCGACCGCGACGAAGACCCCACCACCATACGCGATACCGCGTAGCAGATTCCGGGTGTGACCGGGGCTTTGGGTTCCATGCGATTCGGTCGTGTCTTCCGCCCACGTCTCGCCCTCGAGGCTGCTGATGACCAGACCGGTGACGCCCCCAGCTGCCACGTACACGAGCGCGCCCGGCGGGTGCGCCGGGGTTTCGGTTCCACAGTGCTGCGCTGTGAGGTCGACGTCGGGATCGTCGTCGTCATCGTCGGGACTGTCGTCGTCATCGTCGGGGCTGTCGTCGTCATCATCGGGATTGTCGTCGTCGTCGCCCGGGGCGTCATCGTCATCGTCGTCGTCATCGTCATCGGGACTGTCATCGTCATCAGGACTGTCATCGTCATCAGGACTGTCATCGTCATCAGGACTGTCGTCGTCATCGGGACTGTCGTCGTCGTCGGGACTGTCGTCGTCATCGAGACTGTCGTCGTCATCGAGACTGTCATCGTCATCGGACACGTCGTCGTCATCGTCGTCATCGTCGTTTGGGTCGTCGTCCCCGGCGGCGGTCTCCGCTGAGGTCGAGGTGGTGTTGTCGCCACCCGTCGAGTGGCCCATCGCGTCGGGGCGATCGTCGGTGGTCGAGGCGGTGCAGGCCGGCACGGCGGCCACCAAAACGAGCAAACAGCAAGGCCAAGCGTGAGTCTTTGACATGACGGATCGCTTGGTTGTAGCCGCATGGGGTCGTTTGACCAGCCGGGCTGGCGCGCAAACCCGATGCATCACGGAATCGGTCCGCCTCGATGCCGGCGGCGTTGGCTACCCCGGCGTCGTTTCCGGCTGCTCACGCGCCAAAGACTCCCTCCGCTGTCACCGCGGCGCCGCTCGGCTCGATCTCTCGGGCTCGACCCGAGACGAG
>QKPP01000124.1 GCA_006508105.1 Myxococcales bacterium FL481
TTGCTCTGACTTGCGCGAGGCTTCGAAAAGCAAGTTCGAGTGGAGGCGGTCCAGCCGGTCCAAGCGCGTGCGTTGTGGGGTACGTCGCGCCTTGTGAGTCACATCAGCACGGCCCCACGTTGCAGCGCTATCGCAACCGCGTGGGTCGTGTTCGTCGCACCGAGCTTCTTCCGCGCGTGATGCAGGTGTTCTTTCACCGTATGCTCGCTGATGGACAAGATCATGCTTACCTCCCAGTAGGTTTTGCCCCTGGCCACCCACGACAGGACGTCGACCTCGCGTGGAGTGAGCGAGTGGGTGGGCACTGAGGTATCCGTCGGGTCCTCTTGTACTACGTTGTCGTGGAGATATAGCGCCGCTAGGCGCAGCTCGTACTTGTGTCTCTCAAACAGCTCCGCAAACCTCGTTGGCCCGTGCCCGCTGGCGATCGAAAAACACGCCTTCGCGTGCCCCGGACCGTGGAGTGGAAAGCTCGCTCCGCTGCGGAGACCCACACTGCGCGCTTCGAAGAATATGGCCTGCTGCAGGGTCGACAACGGCACGGGCTCGGACGTCTCGGAGCCGCCCGGCCATTGAAACGGCCGCGTGCAACGCCACGACTTGTGGAAGACAAAATCGTGCTCCACGTAGTTCTCCTCGGCGTAGCGCTCCGCCCAAGTCGTCGGGTAGTTGGTAATACGGTGGACGCGACCCCCGGCTCGCGAAGGCGAGTACAATAGGTAGGCAAAAAATGGGAGTCCCACCGAGCCGACGTAGTCGGCGATGATTCCCTGGCGATGACAAGAGCTCGTGACTCCGCGGAGGTCATCGAGCAGGCTCTGAAGGCGCTGGTGCTCGTTTGTCATGTGGCTCTCCGAAGGCCACGGGTTACTCGTCTCCGCGGTTTCGGGTCCCCGTCGGCCGCTCGATTCATCCTTGCCGGCGAGGCTTCGTTGACAGTCGTTGGCATCACGGTCGCTCCCTGGCGCTTGACCGTCCGCGCTTCGAGCATGTTGCATTTTCGCGTTGCACGTCTCCCCAGCCGAGCTCCGAGTCGCGTCTCGGACGGTGGAACTCAGCGGTTCTTCACCCGGGGTTGCGGTGATTTCGTGGTTTTCAGCGGTGGTGGCCGAACCGGAAAAAACCCCCGGATCCGGGGGCTGCCCTCACTCGCTGTTGAACGCTAAGCGTACATCCGTGCGGCTTCGTGACGGGCTAACCCATCATATTGCGCGTGCCGACTACAGCTACCAGGCCGGCCGGCGGGTGGCGAGCAGTCCTCAACCTTCGCTTGAGTCGGGGCGACTAGCCGGAGAAGTGAATGCCACGAGGCGGCGGGGTTCGGCCGGAGCGCATGGTAGGGAGACGGCCATTTTGGGAGCGCGGTTGGGGCCGCGAATGCCACAATGCCGTCACAGGAGCGGATCAGAGAGGTCGAGAGATTGAAGTGGAGCACTTCAGTGCGCCCTAGAGAGCGTTCGATTCCCATCGAACACCGAGGGGCATACGCGAAGCTCTCGATCCGAACGTGCGACCAGGGGCGCTTGACGCGAGCTAGACCGCATTCGTTGCAAGCGCGTGCGAGTCGAGTGGCTCGATGTCGTACGACGAGTTTAGACGGCGGATCTGGGCCGAAGTGCCCCTTGGCTCGGATTCAGCGTCTGCTGTCAAATATGGTCTACAGGCGCCGCGCACTCGTAGCTACCACGAGGTGTCATGAAAGCTAAAAGACATGAAAATCGGCTAGTCACAGCGTTCTCGGCGTTGCCGCTGCTTGCGGTCGGCGCGTGCGAGATCGCGGTGAGTCCTCAAGCCGGTGAAGATGATGCGGATGCCGAACATCAAACCGCAGACGGGGATGGCCACGGAGACGGGGACGGCGATGGCGACGGGGACGGCGATGGCGACGGGGACGGCGATGGCGACGGGGACGGCGATGGAGACGGAGACGGAGACGGAGATGGAGATGGAGATGGCAACACCACCGCTGACGCGTCGAGCAGTGCCTCAGGCGGCGGGCTCGACACAGGCGCGACGGGTGATGACCCGGGTACCAGTGAGGAAACCGATGCGGCCACCGCGGAGAGCAGCACGAGTGTCGACTCGGCTACGGGCGATGACCCCTCCACCGGGGAGGATGACGGCGACACCGGCGACGGGGAACTCGTCACGGAGCCGTTCTGGGCGCAGGAGATCGCTGCTGGAGGCGCCCACACCTGTGCGCTCGACGAAGGTCGCGACGTGTGGTGTTGGGGCGCGGGCGCGGACGGGGAGCTCGGTACGGGAGGCTCCGAGGATGCCGTGTACCCCACTCGCGTCGAAGGCCTTGGTCCGGTCGAGCGACTGGCCACCGGCCGCCATCACACCTGCGTGATCTCGGCCGATCTCGGGTCTGAGGGCGACGTGCTGTGCTGGGGCGGTGGATCCCGCGGTCAGTTGGGCGCTGGAACGACCGCGGACGCGCTCGTCCCTCAGGTGGTGCCTACGCTCCCGGATGCGGCTGAGAGCATCGCCGCGGGGGGAGACCATTCCTGTGCGGGACTTCGTGATGGGTCGGTTTGGTGCTGGGGAGGCAACGACACGGGGCAGATCGGAGACGGGACCACAGCGGACCGGCTCGAGCCGGTCGAGGTCGGCGGGTTGTACGTGACCGATGCGCTGGAGGAGGCAGAAATTGGTCACTGGGAGCTTTCGGCCGGTGGGGCGTTTTCGTGTGCGTTGGTGGAATTGTCAAATCACGACTACATTGATGAGATCGTGGATACCCTACACTGTTGGGGGTCGAATGAGTTCGGGCAGCTGGGTCGAGATTCAGTAGAGGCGACTTCGTACGTGGAGCCGGTATCCGTTCATCCCGACACTTTCTGGCTCATCTCCGTCTACCACCACCGGATCTCCGCGGGAGGGGAGCACGTCTGTGCGGCCAACTCGCGCGGTGACATTGGCGTGGAGTACAATTGCTGGGGCGATGGCTCGGCCGGAGCCGCGGATCCCGGGGTTAGCATGGTCGAGCATGCGCCAACAGCCGAGATCGCCGGTGGGGACGCTCACTCCTGCGCCTTCTCGGCGTACTGGCCTGAAGAAGAGGACGATGACTCTTGGGAGTACCTCGTAGGAATCGAGTGCTGGGGTTCTGGCGCCGACGGACGACTGGGCACCGGAGGTATTGAGGACTCGGAGGCTCCGGTACCCGTGGCGGGGCTCAGCACCAAACTCGCCGTTTTCCGCGAGGCTCGACTGGCTCTGGGTTCCACCCACAGCTGCAGTGTCTGGCTCGACAACCACGTTTGGTGTTGGGGAGGCAACGAACACGGCCAGCTCGGTGACGGAACGCGATCGATGCGCACGACACCGACGCAGGTGGTCGTTCCCGCCGACTAGATCAACAATGGAGTGTCGATCGATGTCGCCGTATACGAAGACTCAGATCTCGACTCATCACAGTCCGCCGGGAGGGCAAACGGAGCTTTTGTGATGTTCGTAGTTCTCGCGCGCGAAGCGTTGCGCCATCGACGCGGCTTGTGGGGTAGTTCTAACCCGTGCGAAGATAATCTCAGTTCACGTAGTGAATACAGCGAATCGAGACTCGTCGATCGGCCGAAGAATCACTCCGAGACGTTGCACGACAAAGCCGGATTGATCGAGCACAACATTTCTAACCATAGACACCGAACCATGAAGCACAACAATACACGTACTCTATCCCTGACTTCGCTCGCGCTTGCCACATCCGTAGTTGCGGCTGGCTGTGAGATCAACTTGGACCCAGATGGCGATGACACCGGCGAAGAACCCATGACGGCCGCGGGGGATGGAGACGGGGATGGGGACGGAGACGGGGACGGAGACGGGGATGGGGACGGAGACGGGGATGGAGATGGGGACGGAGACGGGGATGGAGATGGGGACGGAGACGGGGATGGGGACGGAGACGGGGACGGGGACGGGGATGGGGATGGGGATGGCACCACGGACGGAGAGTCCTCATCAGCAACCGGCGAGGAAGGCTCGGCTTCGGGAGATGACGACGACTCAGCATCCGGCGACAACGAGCACTCGGGAACGGGAGATGACCACGACTCGGACACCGGCGGCGGAGACTCACAGTCGAGCGGCGGAGGATCGGAAACCGGCGGATCCGATACCGAGACCGGAGATACCGGCGACGATGAGAGCTGCGGCGACGGAGTTGTGGACGCTGGCGAGGAATGCGATGACGGTGCGGAGACGTTTTATTGTGACGATGACTGCACGCTTGCTGAATGCGGCGACTTGACGGTGAACGAGACGGCCGGGGAGGAATGTGACGACGGGAACCAGCAGGATGGGGATGGTTGCCACAGTAATTGCAACCTTCCCCGCAAGGCTGTACACGTGTCGGCGGGCCGCTACCATTCGTGCGCGCTCCTCGACGACGGTGCTGTCCGCTGTTGGGGCGATGGTGACCACGGACGACTGGGGTACGGCTCCACCGCAGATGTGCGCAAACCAAGCGATGCGGGCAACGTCGATCTCGGAACCGGGGCCGTTGCGATTCAAGTAGCTGCGGGCTCCTCCGGCACGTGCGCGTTGCTCGAGGGAGGAAGCGTGCGCTGTTGGGGCTACGGTTCGAGCGGGGCTCTTGGGACGGCGACGGAGGCACATATCGGTGACGACGAGCTGGCGAGTGCCGGCGGACTTGTCGAGTTGGGGTTTGATGCGGTCTCCATCAGCGCGGGCGCGGGTTTCAACTGTGCAGTGGATGCTGAGGGCAACGTGCAATGTTGGGGGCTGAACACGTGGGGGATGCTCGGTTACGGCACTTCCGCCAACATCGGGGACAATGAGTTTCCGAAAGACGCGGGGAACGTGCCGATGGGCGGTGCTGTCGAGTCGGTAGCCGGCGGATATCGAGCGAGCTGCGCTTTGATGATTTCCG
>QKPP01000048.1 GCA_006508105.1 Myxococcales bacterium FL481
TCCACGCCATTCCGCCCAACGGCGTGATGGGGCCCAGCCATCTGGGCCCACCCAGGCTCAACGCATAGATCGACCCCGAGAACGCCACCACGCCCCACGCTAACAGGGCCGCGCCGCGTGCCAACGTGGGGTTCCACCGCCGCGACTGAGCTAGCGCCACCAAAGCGATGGCATGGGCCAGCTGATAGAGAGCGGCGGTGCGCCACGCTTCGAGCTGCGCGGCACTGAGCGTGTCCGCGAGGGCGTGGGCGCCGAGCGCTCCCGCCACGACGGCCGTTGCCGCGAAAACGCATCCGATCGTGAGCGCGCGGCGGGGGGTCATGGCGCCGAATCAGCCGTCGTGGACGACGGCGGGGGATGGGGGAGGTCCACTGAAGGGCGGTGACGTTGCAGCGACTCTCGCAACCAGGCGGCAAACGGCTGCAGGCGCTCTTGTCCCGCGTCGACCAAGTACGGCTCAAAGCTCCTGAAACTGCGCGTTGCGATTTCTTCGAGCCAGGTGTCGAAATCTAGGATGCCAGCACCAAGCCATTTCGACTTGCGCCGGAGCAAACCGGCGAACTCGGATCCGTTGTAGCGTCGGCTCTCGGCGCCACCACGGTGCGTGACGACGAACGCCACGTCACTGCCGGTCACCACGTCCAGCGCTCGGTTGATGGGGTTGCGCTCGTGTGTGGCCGCCGGGCTGACCGCAGCGGCGCCAGTCGTGGCCGCCGGCTCGTGACCGGGATCGGGGGACGGGGGCGCGAGCGGAGCCGAGGGCGGTCGCAGTTCCGCCAGACGGGCGAAGAACCAGTCGCTCGCAAACGCCTCAGATCCGTCTTCCTCACGGACGAAGTACGGTTTCCCGCTGGTCGATGACCGGGTGGCGATGTGGACGATAAACTGTTCGGCCGACTGGATCCGCTTGCCGGCGTAGCGCAACTTCCTCTCGAGATGGGCGGCTCCCTTCTCGGAGCTGTGCGCCGAGCCGTTGCGAATCACAGTGGCGCCACTCGTGCGCAGCGCCTGGATCAACGCCTGGATCTTGTCTTGCTCGCTCAGCCCGTGATCGGAAGTCGGTGCCGTTGCGGTGGTGCCGCTCGGCGCCTGCCCCCGTGGGCCGACGTACGGTGCCGGCGGGGCGGGCTCAGGTTGGCACGAGGCGAGCGCAGCGGCGAGCCCGGCCGCGTACGGCCACCGGAGAGTTGGACGACCACCCGACATGCCAGGCCCAGGGTAGCACCCGCAGCACGGCGCGGCTCCGCAACAACATCGACCGATTCGGGTGCTAGGGTGGCCGGCGATGGCGTTTCCCGATCCGCCGGACCTGCTCGAACACGCGGTCGCCAAAGACCCAGCGTTGGTCCCGCTCCCCGAGCGCATGCGCCCTCGCACGCTTGATGAAGTCGTGGGGCAAGCTCACCTCGTGGGTCACGACGGGCTGCTACGGCGCCTCGTCGCGAGCCGTCGTCTGCCGAGCCTTGTGTTGTGGGGCCCGCCCGGATCCGGCAAGACGACGCTCGCACGGTTGCTCGCCGGCGCGATCGGGGCTCGGTTCGAGATTTTGTCAGCGACGCAGGCCGGGGTCAAAGACCTGCGAGCCACCATCGAGCGAGCCCGGGTCCACCGCCGGGATCGACGACAACCCACCGTGGTCTTCGTCGACGAGATCCACCGCTTCAACAAGGCGCAACAAGACGCCTTGTTGCCCCATGTGGAGGCGGGTGTCTGCATCTTGCTCGGTGCGACCACCGAAAACCCCAGTTTCGAGATCAACGCTGCGCTGCTGAGTCGCTGTCGAGTGGTCGAGCTTCGTCCGCTCGAGGACGCCGATCTTGTGCGGTTACTCCGACGTGCGCTGCAGGACCGCGAGCGAGGCCTGGGGGGACAGGGCGTCGTTGCGAGCGATGAGACCCTCGAGTCGCTGGCCCGCGTCGCGCAAGGAGATGCCCGACGGGCCTTGAGAACGCTCGAACTCGCGGTGTCGCTGGTGCCGAAGGGCCGGTCCGAGCTCGACGAACCGTTGGTGACCCAAGCCCTCGAGCGCCCCGACTTGCATCACGACAAAGCCGGGGAGGCCCACTTCAACGTGGTGTCCGCGCTGATCAAGAGCATGCGAGCCAGCGACCCGGATGCCACAGCGTACTGGCTCGCGCGCATGCTTGAAGCCGGCGAAGACCCCATGTACGTGGCGCGCCGCTTGGTGATCTTCGCCAGCGAGGATGTGGGGAACGCCGATCCACAAGGGCTCGTGGTCGCGCACGCAGCGGCCCAAGCCGTCCACCTGGTGGGCATGCCCGAGGCCGTGCTCCCGCTGACCCAGGCGGCGACCTATCTCGCCCTCGCGGAGAAGAGCAACAGCGCGCTGCGGACCTACGCGGCCGCGCGCAAGCTCGTCCGTCAGCACGGCGCGCTGCCGGTGCCGCTCGAGATCCGCAACGCGGTGACCCAAATGATGCGAGCCGCCAAGTACGGGGCGGGCTACAAGTATCCGCATGACCTGCGCTACGGCGTAGCGGGCGACCACACGAGCTACCTGCCGCAGAAGCTGCGCGACAGCGCGGGCGGGCCGCCCATCTTCGCCGCCGGCCGGCTCGGCTGGGAAGCAGGGGCCGCCGAGGCCCTCGCGCGGCGTCGCGAGGACGCGCGCGAGAACGAACCGCCGAGGCGTCCGTCCAAGGGGCGCTCGACCGTTGACGAGAGCGAGGAGCCGCCAGACCCCAGCTCAGGGGCGTGACGCAGATGACACCCCTGGCCGGCTGGGGTAAGTACGCTCCCATGGTGACGCGGCTGAGCGTGAACCTCAACAAAGTCGCCACATTGCGCAACGCTCGAGGGGGCGCCGTGCCCAGCTTGGCGGATGCGGTGGACGTCTGTCTCGAAGCCGGTTGCCACGGCATCACGGTGCACCCCCGCGCCGACCAGCGTCACATCACACCCGACGATGTGCGGCTCGTCGCCCGGGCGTTGGCGTCGCGATGCGACGGCGTGGAGTTCAACATCGAGGGGGATCCGCGGCCGGACCTCGTCGAGCTGGTGCTAGCCACAGCTCCCGATCAGTGCACGTTGGTACCCGTCCGGCCCGGCGAGATCACCAGCGAGGCCGGCTGGGACGTCAACCGCGAGTACGACACGCTGGCGGCGGCCATCCAGCAGCTGCGGAGAGCGTCGATTCGGGTGAGCTTGTTCGTCGAACCGACCGAAGCCGCCGTTGCGTGGGCCGCCTCGCTCCAGGCCGATCGGGTGGAGCTTTACACCGAGCCGTACGCCCGAGCTGGCGAACGCGGGGACGCGGAGCGACAGCGGGCGCTGTCGGCCTACATTGCCGCGTCCACGGCTGCCCGCCGGGCGGGGCTGGGCGTCAACGCCGGTCACGATCTCGATCTGAGCAACCTCGGTCCGCTTGTTTCCGCCTGCCGCCCCGACGAGGTCTCGATCGGCCACGCGCTCATCTCCCGCGCCCTGTTCGTCGGTCTCGAGCGGACCGTGCGTGAGTACCTTGAACTGCTCTCGGCGGCCGCGTTGGTCACTCCGGCGCCCGAGACCGGGGCGTAGACGGCCGGCACGCAGCCGGACTGGCGGTCGGGCGATGGTGATCGAGCCGGCGGCCCTCGGGGACGCGCGGCGGCGGTCGTTCAGCCGCCGAGTTCTTCGATGATGCTGCGTACCCGCTGTTGCTCGCGCATCCGTCCCGGCACGAGTTCCACGTAGCGTCGGTAAGCACGCACCGCCGCTTCACGGTGGCCGAGATCGCGCGCGATATCGCCGAGAAGGCGGTGCAACTCCGCGAGCTCGGGGGCCAAGCCGAGCGCCAAACGAGCCGCACTCTCAGCATCCGCCGCTTGTCCCAACGCGAGCAAATGAGTCGCGTACTCGAGCTGACGTTTGGCCTCGACGTAGTCCGTGTACTCCTCGGAGTACAGCAGCGGGTCCGAGGGCAGGTCTTCCAGCGGGGCCGGCGGCTGGTCGTGCCGGGTCAGTAGTTGACGGAGATCAAACGCACGGAACCGGCCTAGCGTCGAGGGGCCTTCCGCGACCCACATCACCATCGATGTCGCGTCGATAATCACGGCCTGGGTCGTGGCGAGATTCTCGAGCGCGTGGCGATTGCCCAGGCCCAACGGCGCACCACCGGCGCCGTGTCGGTCTCGCAAAATGCGAAGCGCGTCCTGCTGATCGAAGTTCGACGGCTTGCGGATCAGTTCTCCGATGCGAGCGTACCGGGCTCCGCTAGACGTGGAGACCTTGATGCGGTGGTTTTGGGCATCGCGCTCGAAATGCTCGCGCAGCAGGTGATCAGTCGCCCACACGATCGCCTCGTCCTCGCCGCGAACGACCCGGCGACTGCCGTCGGTGCGGGGCGAGACCTCCATCACCACGGCGCGCCGGCGAACCCCGTCGCCGAGCAACACCACACCGCTGGTTCGTAGCGGCGCGTCGCGGATGATCTGTTGCGCTTGCTCGAGCGTGTCGGCCTCCTCGAGGACTTGGCGCAGCACCAACGGCCACGCGAGACCGGGTTCCTCGGGATCGTCGGTCCGAGCGGGGTTGATCGTCACCACGATGCCGCGTCCGTTGATTCCGGTGACCACGCCGACGAGCCCTGGCCACCCCACGGACGCGAAGGGGTACTTCCCGTCCGGGCGATACACCGTGACGATCCGGCCGGGGTCGAACTCGTCCCCGAGATCAAGCGAGCGTCCGACGATCAACCTCGCGGGGTGCGAAGATCCCGTGGCGGGTCGGGCGGCGACCGCAAACGCATTGCCTTCCACGATCACGTCCTCGACCAGTCGCCGCGACAGGTCCAAGAAGCACTGGTGCAAGAACAGTCGGTTGTAGGTGTTGAGCCGCCCGGATTCGACGATGCCGGCGGGCAAGGCCATGGCAAACGCTGCGAGTTCCGTGCGATCGCTGGACCGCAACTGAGCGTCGGCCCCGTGGTAGTCCCACAGCAGTCGCATCGACTCTGACCAGGCGTCGAGCCAGTTATGGTACCGACGGTGGAGAAACTCGCCAACCTGGGCGTCGAGGCTGCGGAACAGGCGGGCGCCGAGACGGCCCTGGGCCGCCCCCATCTCCTCGGGCGTGCCCGTGAGATACAGGTGCCACAGATTCCCGCGGCGGGTGATCCACGACCGGCCGTCATCGACGCGTCGCCCAGAGGCATCGACCACCGGCCGCGCGGGGGGGATCTCGACCTGCGGGGGGCTCAACTCGGTGTAGTTCAGGTAGCCCGAGTACAACAGCGCCAACAGCACCGCGAGGACGACCCCCGTGCTCGCCAACGCGGCCAACACCCGAGGAGCGGCGAGCGGGCCTCGCCGGTGGTCGGCGTGCATCGATAGCGGGAGTCGGGCCATGAAAACGAGCGAGGAGCGTTTTATACTCTGCCGTCGCCATGGCACGAAGCCGATCCTCGCGCGCCGACCGTTTCCCCGTCCTGTCTGTTGTCGTTGTTCTCGTCGCCGCGGGCTGTCCCGACGAACGCCCGCCTCGACCGAGTCCCAGCCCCGCTGCGAGCGCCGAGACCGCCGCCGAGCCGGTGTTCCTGCAACCGCAACAAGACACCGCGGTGCTGACCTACGCGGCCGATCGGGGGCGCTTCGTGGATACGAGCCAGGTCGACGGCGTCCCGGTCGATGCTCGCGGACTCGTTCGCGTCTCACTCCCAGGTCGCGCGACGCCACCGCCAGGCCGAGTGTTCGTGGCCAACTTGCGCCAGCCGGAGGCCGATGGCACGTATCGTCTCGAGACCGTACCGCGAGACCAGTTCGAAGAGCTTGCGCTCGGGCAGGGCCGAAGAAGCCGGGTCGACTTGCCCGACGGTTTGGAACCTCCACCCGAGGTTCCGACGACCGGCGAGATCGTCGTGTACAAGACCGACTGGTGCGGGGTGTGCAAACAGGTGATGCGCTACTTCGACCGAAAGAAGGTCGCGTACGTGGCCAAGGACGTCGAAAAGGACAAGCGCGCGGCGGCGGAGCTTGCCGCCAAGGCCCAAGCGCAGGGCGTTCCGCTGGGCAGCGTCCCCATCATCGATGTCCGCGGCGAGCTGATGGTGGGTTTCGATCGCAAGCGGCTCGAGCGACTCCTCTAGCCGTTTGCGGCGCCTCTCGACGGGCCGCTACGGCGGAGCCGTCCCTTCGCAAGCGGTCAGGTCGAGATGCTGCATCTCGTGGAGGCTGGCTCGCGAGAGGGCGCGACAACACAGTTCCTCGCTACGCGGCGCGGGCTTGACCACGCTGTCCCGGATCACGCGGCGCAGCAGCGACTGCGGTAGACCAAAGCAGCAGGCGACGTCGTCTTGTCGCCCGCGACAGTCGGGGAGAGACAGGCACGTTCCGTCTTCCGGACTCAGGCACGTCACGCGCACACCCGGCCCGGGCGAGGTCTCCGTGTAGTCGACGATGACCTCGCTTTGCTGCAGGATCGTCGACCCCACGAGACCGTCGAGTTGAACCGGGCGACTGCCCACGTCGCGCCGCAACGCCGCCACGAACGGTTGGTCGGCCGCAAGCACCGTCACGTCGATCCAGCGCGTCGGATCTGGCGAGACTCGGTTTGTCCCCCATTGTACCTCGCCGCGGATCACCAAGCCGCCGCGCGAGGATGTCACCGGGGACTCTTCGGGCCCCGAGGGCCGATGGCTGGCGAGATACGCGGCGCACTGCACCGCGGCACCGCGGAGACGGCGTTGGTGACGGGCGCACGGCGACGGCCCGGACGCGGTGGACAACCCCGGCACGAAGGCGAGCGACCGAACGCGCAGCTGCGGTAACTCGGTGCCGACGTTCGCCCACCCCGGCAGATACAGCGAGGTCGTCTCGCGCTCTCGACAGGCGCGCACTTCCGACCCCAGGTCGAGCGCATCACACCATGGCAGCGCCGACAGGGGCCCGAACAATCGCTCGGCACTGTCGGCGAAAAGCACCGAGTGAGCGACGCCCGTCGCAACCAGCAAACTGGCGTTGAGACCCGCGTTGGCGCCACTATCGGCAGCATCACACGACCGATGGGGATCCGCACCGCCCGGCGACAACCGGCAGGTGCCACCGTCCACGTCGTAGTGCGGTCCGCATGGCGGCGGCGCAACGCAACTGTCTACGACCATGCGAGTGCTCTCGAAGATGATCCGTTCATCGTCAGGATCGAGGTCGAGGCCCGCCAGCTCGCAATCGAGACCCGCGATCTCACAGCGATCCTGGGCGATGACCCCCACTAGTCGCCGGGGGTACTGGACTGGAATGAAGGCGCGACCGTCCGCCGCCAGCCGGGCTTCGGAGCCCGGAAACTCGCGAAAGAACGCGACCGACGGTGGCTCGCCGCCGTCTGAGCGCAGCAACACCGCGAACTCGTTGAGCACATTGCCCCCGAGCACCCCCGCGACGTGACGCGTGGCATCGCCGCGACCGACCCGCCACGGCCAATCGGCCGCGACCGGCAACACGACCTGCGGGGCGTCCTCGAAACGAAAGCGAGCGACCGCGGCAGGCAGCGCCGCTTGCGGGTCGCTACTCCCCGCCAGACCGCGACCCGACCGCAGCTCAAGGCAGCTCGCCCCCAGACTCGCCGAGGCGGCTGAGTTCGACACCGCAGTGACGGGCGAGCCGGTGTCGATCAACAAGCTCATGCAGGCCTCAGGTTGTTGAGCCGCGCACTCGGCCGGCGTCGCGTCGCAGTACGTGAGGCATCCACCGGGCCGATCGGTGCACCCGGCGAGGCTGATCGCCGCGCGCGGAAGGCCGAGGCTGTCGCCGCTCACCTGGGGGAACGCCCGCCCGAGCTGGCCTGAAACCTCGATCGGAGCCGGCTCGCATGCCGCCGCCGCGAGTGCGAGCGGTAGCGCCGGCGCGACGGTTCTTCGCCACCTGCTGCGCGGCCAAGGCATTCGCGGCGATGGTTACTTGTTTTTGGCGATCTCGGCCAACTTCGTCTCCAGCCGAGAGATGATGCCGTCGATGCCTTCGCGCTTTCGCACCTGGTTGAGCTCGTACCGGTAGTTTTTGGCCAAGCTCATGCCATCGGTGATGATGTTGCGCACCTGCCATTTGTCGCCGATTTGGTGCATCACGTAGGCGACCTCGAGGACCTGCTGGCGACCGTTTTTGGTGACGGTGATCTCAGTGGTGACTTTGTACGCCCCGCGGGCGCCGCGGACCTGATCGACGTAGCGAACTGGATGGTTGTCGGCTTTGCGGATCAGTCGCAGGTAGTTTTCGCGAATCAGCCGAGTGAGCAGCGCTTGAAACTCAGGGCACCGCGGGGTGCAGTTCTTCTCGTAACGCTTCTTGCCACCGAGCGCCGCTTGGGCGAGCCACTCATAGTCCAACAGGTCGTCCACCTCTCGCTGCAGCACGTCAGCTTTGGCGCCCTTTTTGACCAGAGCCATCACGGCCTCATGGCGCTCGCGGAAGGTCTCGAGCGCCTCTCGCTTGACCTCCGAACGCCGGGGCGTCATCTGCATGGCCGCGGCCTGCGATTCGGCCGACGCAGCCAAAGTGGTGGAGGGGAGGGTGCCCGCGACCAAAGTGGCCGCCACGAGCGCCTCAATCGAGGATAGGAGCTTGTGCATGGTGGAGGTCACGCGACGGGTAGACACCTACCAGTATTCAATTGGGCTGGCCAGCGATGTGGTCCAGGCGCCGCCGGGCAGAATCCGGACGGGTCGCATCCCCGGGTGATCTCACGGGCGGTCGGCGGGGCCCACCCGCCTGGCCGGCCGCCGATCGAGCCCTCAGGGGGCCACCAGCGGACGCCCCACGGCGCGAGCGAGCTTCGCCACGGCGACGTTTTGCGCTTGAATCGCTTCGAAGTGTTTGAACTCGTACTCGGCCCAGCTTTGCAGCGCGCGTCGGAGTTCGCCGAAGTCACCGCCGCCCACCGTCTCCTTTTGCTGCTGCGAGACGACGAGCTGCCACGTTTTGTCGCGTGCAAGAGCCATGAACGCCACGCGCTCTCCCGCTTCGACCAGATCTCGGTAGGCCTGCTCGACCGCCAGGCTCAACATGGTGCGCGCCGCTTCGCGTTGATGCGTTGCCCGACGATGCTCGGCGCGGGCCTGACGTAGCGCGAACGCGTCGCGGTGAAAGTCAAAGTTCCAGCGCAACGCCAACGCTAGGGCAGCGCTGCTCGTGTTGAGGCGCCGGGTGCTGTAGATCGTCGGCAGCCGGCCGTCGAGACCCGCTTCTCGCGTGCCGTAGCCTTTGGCGACACCGCCGACGAGCGCGAGGTCGGGCCAGAAACTCGCTCTCGCGAGCTTTTCTTGTGCTTTGCGCGCCCGAACGAGCCCCTCCGCTTGCATCGCCTCCGGTCGGTGACGCATGGCCAGCTCGCGGTACTCGGGCAACGGCCGCAGTCCACCGTCGATCCGATCCTCGGTCAGCCGGCGCTCGGCGATATCGAACCCCGGCGGCGCGGCTTGACCCGCGAGTGCCCATAACGACGCGAGCGCGAGGGACTCGAGCTTGCGCGCCTCCAGCATGCGCGCCGCAAGCTCGATCTCGCCGACCTCGAGCTGCAACAGGTCGTCCGGGTCTCGATCGAGGTTGACCTCATCGGGATCGGCATCGAAGTCGTCTGCCGTCCCAAGATCCTGCTCGATCTTCTTGCGCTCGTCGCGGACGACGTCCCAGGCTTCGTTGAGGATCTTGATCGACTCTCGCGTGAGCAGCAGCCCGATGTGCGCTTCGGTGACTTGCAACACGGTTTCTTGGCGCGTTTGTTCGCGCGCCAGTCCGGCCAGCGCCACCCCGACCTCAGCTAGCTTGCGGACCGCCCGAAGCTTGCCGAAGGTGAACACCGGCGCGATGAAATTCGCCGCGAGCTGGACGCTGATGCCCGCACGCTCCAGCTGGGCGAGATACCCACCGATCGTCTGCAAATCGTTGGCCTCGGTGCCGCCGGTGCCGGGCTTGGGGGAGCGACACCACTGCAGGTCGAACGTCTCGCCGCTTTCCTGAACGACCGAGATGTCGTCGCACTTGATGTAGGCACCGGGGCTCAAGACCGCAGACGCCTGCACGACCGGCACCCAGGCAAATCGCGCCAGGCTCAGCTGGGCTCGCATGGCCTCGACTTGCTCGTCCGCCGCGCGCACCAGCGGGTTCTCCAGCGCGTAGCGCACGATCTGCTCGCGGGTCAGGGTTGGCACACGGGGAGGACGTGGGCCGTAGGCGTCGAGACGGTCCGCGGGCTCGAGGTTGAAGATGTCCGTCACGGCGGTGCGTGGCGCGGCTGCGTGGGCCGGTACTGCGGCGGGGAGGGCCGGGACCGGGGGGACGGCACTGTCCTCGAGACCCTCGGTGCTTGACGGGGTGCCGGTGAAGCCCTCCCGGCCGGTCTCGCCTGGTCCGGGGCGGGTTGGGCCGGTCGAGCCACCCGGCGCGGTCGCGGGGCTCGACCGGTCCGCGTTCTCTGCGGGCGTGGCGGCCGGCTCGGCGTGGACGGTCCGGCCGCAGAGCCACAGCCCGATAATGGCGAGGCTCGCGATCGGGCAAACGGTGACGCGGCGAAAGGGCATGAGGTCGAGCAGAACGAGCGCGCCGCGGACCCCCGCACACGAGTTCGCACAAGTCCGAGGGGTCGACTGTGCTCGCTGCAGGGATCGAACCTGCGGCCTACGGTTTAGGAAACCGCCGCTCTATCCGACTGAGCTAAGCGAGCGAGGGGATCTGGCGCCGAATTCGTTTGTTTCGCGTAAACTAGCTCCGCGATCCTCGAGTTGGCAAGCTCGACGCCCCAGTGCGGGGCGCGCGATCACTCGGCCGACACGAACCGAGGTGTGCACCGCGCGGGACCCGAGACTCAGCTTCGAGGAACCTCACTCGGCCGACACGAGCCGAGGTGTGTGTACCGCACGGGACCCGACGAGACTCCAGCTTCGAGGAACCTCTTCGTCGAGGCGTGCCCGGCACGGGACCCGACGAGACTCCAGTTTCGAGGAAACCTCTTCGTCGAGGCGTGCCCAACAAGAGTCCGAGCGTCGACGACGGGCCGAGTGCCACGTTTTTTGCCGATAACGTATATTATGTAAACCAACGCGGCAGAATTCTTCTCTCCGCCGTCGCACGGCTTCGTTTAGTCGATGGCGCGCCAGAATCGATGCAGCGGCAGCCAGATTCGCTCCGCTCGTCCCTTGACGTTTCCCCGAGGCACAAACGGCCGGGGCCGCGTCGCAGCGCGGTCGATAAACGCCGTCGGATCGGCCGCCTTGTCAGAGATGCGCTTGGCCAGAGCCGCTGCTGCATCCTCGGTGGCGCACAGTCCCGACCGGCACGTCAACGACAAGGCGACGTCGCTCTCAGGCACCCCGAACAGCACCCGAAAGCCGGAGTCCGCTGCGCCGACAACCGCACCCGGTCGAATATCCGCTCGCACCGTGCTGGACGGTAGCTCGTTTTGCCAGCGAGCCAGCGTGGCGTCCACGCCTTCGGCCGGCGCTCGCCAGGCCTCTAGCTTCACACTGTGTTCGCCGCCACGCACGGTGGCCTCGAGTGCCAGCTGCTCCCACTCGTACACATCCGGGGTGTCGACCTGGAGTGCGGTCAGTTCCGGCACATCGGTCCCCGTCAGCAAGGAACGAAGCTTGCGACGATTGGCCGCCGCATCGGCCACTCGCTCCTCGATTCGTTCCAGCAGCGCATCCCCTCGCCCGGGGTCTGGGCAGACCGTTCGCGCGCATTCGAGCACGTAGACAAACTCGGCCGCCACGTCGTGGACGACGTAGATCCGCTGGTTGTCGTCCACGACCTGCCACGCGTCCGGGCCCAAGCGGGCGTACGGCGACGCCGAGCTCTTCGTGGCACCAAACGCCGCGAGTGCGGCCGATCGGATGGTTCCTGCCCCCTCTTTCGGCCGCCTCCACGCGCGAAGGCGTACGACTCGGGCGTCGGTCGAGGCGGAGGCGAATGCGGCATCGAGAAACCGATCGCTTCTCTGGTCCCGTGAGCGCCATGTCCGGGCATAGCGAACGTTGTCTTCGACCTCCAGCAACTCCCGCGTCGAGCGCGTGGGATCGCGCTGGTATCGTCGCACGATCTCGGCGATCCGCAGCGCGAGCGCGCCGGGAGATTCGCAAGTCTCTCGGCCGCAAAGCAGCCGAAACACGGCCTGACCCGGCTCGAGGAGAAATACCGCCCGGTACGCGTCGGCGGTTTGGCTCACCGACAAGGCATCGAGAGCCCCGCCGACATCCGCAGCCCGCATCCTCGCCGCATCGTCGATGCCCGGTGACTGAGCTAGCAGTCCGTCGACCGTTTCGGGTTTGGGCTCGGTCAGCTCCGCCACGGCACCCTCGAAGACTGCCCGAGCGCCGAGACTAGGCGAGCGCCAGACCTCGAGCCCGAGGTCCCGCGCGGGGCTGCGCCGGTTTGCTTGGTATTCGATGTGATCTCGGGCCGGGTCCTGGTGGTCGCGCGAGCTCACCCGAGGCTCGACCGAAAAGGCCGTCTCGTCGGTCAGGTCGCGCAGATCCTTCATCGTCAGCAAACGATCCGCCGAGATGGCCTCGACGGGACCACGCCATTGCAGCGAGTCCATCGACTCGTTGCGGTTGTCGCCGAGAACCAGCAAGTGCCCCGCGGGCACCTCGATCTCTCGATTGCGTTGGTCGCTGTGCGGCTCGTCGTCGGTCAAATAGCGAACGACGTACGTGCGCCCGTCGAGCGTCTCTTCAAACAACGAGCACCGCAGGCCGGCCGACTCGCAGGGCCCGTCGAGCCGACGGCGGTGCACCGGCTCGAACGCGGTCTCTCCCGCGCGGCGAATCGCGAGTTCCCCGTCGTCGACCCGTACCGTGTCTCCGCCCAACCCGATCACTCGCTTGATGAAGTCCTCCGAGTGATCGAGCGGGTAGCGAAACACGATGACTTCGCCGCGCCGGATCTCATCGACGGCATCAGCGGCGACGATGCTCGATGTGAACGGGATCTGCACGCCGTAGCGGAACTTGTTGACAAAGATGTGGTCGCCCTCGAGCAAGGTCGGGCGCATACTCCCGCTGGGAATCTTGAATGGCTCGTAGAGACACGAGCGGAGCACCAAGGCGGCCCCCACGGCTAGCAGCACGTTCTCCAACGTCTCGCGCAGAGCACTTTTTCGGGCGAAGCGAGCGTGAGTTTGGAGCAGCTCGTCGAGCCGCTCAGCTTCGGCCTCCATCTCGCTCCAGGCCGATGCCGCCCGATGGGTATCGATCGCGGCCACCGCCGCACGAACCTCATCGCACACGGTCGGGCCAATGCGATCGGCGTGACGCTTGACGATGCGTCGCGCCTCTTTTTGCAGCAGGTTCGCCGCGGCCTTGACGTGGCGTGGCGATCGAGCTCGCGGGCGTTCGGTGGAGGGTTCGGACATGGACACGTGAGGCTCGTTGCTGCGGGGCTCGCCGAAAGCGAAGCTAGTCGAGTTTGAGGATAGCGTGAAAAGCGCCCTGCGGAATTTCCACGTTTCCGACCGCCTTGAGACGCTGCTTGCCCTTCTTTTGTTTCTCCAACAGCTTGCGCTTACGGCTGATGTCGCCACCGTAGCACTTCGCGGTGACGTTCTTGCGCAACGCTTTGACGGTGGTACGAGCGATCACCCGCGTGCCGATCGCAGCTTGGATGGCCACTTCGAATTGCTGGCGCGGAATCTCTTCTTTCATTTTCGTGCACAGGTCGCGACCGCGATAGTACGAGTTGTCGCGGTGGGTGATCAGCGACAGCGCATCCACCTTCTCGCCATTGACGAGCAGGTCGAGTCGTACAAGGTCAGCGCGCTGGTAGGCCGCGCCCTCGTAGTCCATGCTGGCGTAGCCTCGTGACACACTCTTGAGGCGGTCGAAGAATCCGAACACGACCTCCGCCAGCGGCAGTTCATAGGTGACGAGTACGCGCGTGCCCGTGAGATAGGCCAAGTCCTTTTGGGTGCCGCGGCGTTCCTGGCACAGTTTCATGATCGGGCCCAAATACTCCTCCGGCGTTTGGATCCTCGCCACGATCATGGGTTCTTCGATGAAGTCGAAATCACCGGATTCAGGGAGTTTCGCGGGATTGTCGACGATGATAACGGTCTCGGCGTCGATGTGGACGCGGTACTTCACGCTCGGCGCGGTGGTGATCAGGTCGAGCCCGTACTCGCGCTCGAGTCGCTCCTGAATGATCTCCATGTGGAGCAGTCCTAGGAATCCCAAGCGAAAGCCAAACCCGAGCGCCTCGGAGGTCTCGGGCTCCCAAGTCACGCTAGCGTCGTTGAGCGACAGCTTGCCCAACGCATCCCGCAGATCCGCGTAGTCCGCATTGTCGGTGGGAAACACGCCGGCAAACACCATGGGCTGCACGTGCTTGAAGCCGGGCAACGGCTCCACGTCGCTAGCGTCGCTTTGCGCCATCGTATCGCCGACTTTGGTGTCCGCGACTTCCTTGACGTTGCAGATCACGTAGCCCACCTCCCCCGCGGAGAGGTCGGGCAAGGCCGTGGCGGTGGGGGCGAAGACCCCCACTTCGAGCACGTCGAACGTCTTGTCGGTAGCCAAAAAGCGGACACTGGTGCCCGCTCGCATCGACCCGCCGACGACCCGGACCGTCGAGATCACCCCGCGGTAGGCGTCCCACCAGCTGTCGATCAGCAGCGCTCGCAACGTCGCATCGGGATCGGCTCGAGGGGGCGGAACGAGCATGACAATGGCCTCGAGCAGTTCGGCGATCCCCTGCCCCGTTTTCGCACTGCACAGGATCGCGCCGCTGGCATCGAGACCCACCGTGTCTTCGATCTGGGCTTTGACCCGATCGACGTCTGCGCTCGGAAGATCGATTTTGTTGATGACAGGAATGATCTCGAGCTCAGCGTCCAACGCCATGTACACGTTGGCTAGCGTTTGCGCCTCGACGCCTTGGGCGGCGTCCACCACGAGCAACGCGCCTTCGCAGGCTGCTAGCGAACGCGAAACCTCGTAACCGAAGTCCACATGCCCGGGGGTGTCGATCAGGTTCAGCTGATACGTCTCGCCCTCGTGCTCGTACGTCATGCGAACCGTTTGGGCTTTGATCGTGATCCCACGTTCGCGCTCGAGTTCCATCCGGTCGAGGTACTGGGCGGTGCGGTCACGTTCCCCCAACAACCCGGTCTGCTCCATCAGCCGATCCGCGAGCGTGCTTTTGCCGTGGTCGATGTGGGCGATGATGCAAAAGCTGCGGATGTGACGCTGCTCGGGGGCGGAGGCGTGGTCGGTCGAAACACTCATCGATGGCACTTGTCGGGCGAGCCGCCCGGCGAGAGGACGCGCCTACCTACCATAGTCCGCTCTGGGCGGGTCACGTCAGGCCCTCGCGGCTGGGGGGAACGAGGCGGCGCGGCTGGACGCGCCGCGAAACGGTCGCTTGCCTCGGTCTGCGCCGACTTCTAAAGTAGGCCGGTGCGGCCCCTTCAGGCTCCGGTGGGATTGTCGGCTCGTCGCGTAGTGACGGCACTGGCCGTAGGGGCGATCGCTGAGGCGTTCGCGTGCAAGCCGACCTCGTCAGCTCACGACCCCGACCCGACCGAGGATGCGCAGGATCCGCGAGGGCCCAAGAAGGGTCTCCGCACCATGTCGGTCGACGGCACGCGGTGTGACCCGACGGGTCGTCGCGTGCAGCAGTTGGATCTCAACCAAGATGGGCAAGCGGATATGATCACCCTCTCCCGAAGCGACAAGGCGGGCGACAAGATCACCTGTAAGCAGGCCGACTTGAACTTCGACGGCCGGCTGGATGCGTTTTTTCACTACGACGACGCCGGCGGGCTCACGCGCGAGCAGTTCGATCTCGATTTTGACGGGCGCATCGACATGGGCCGCTTCTACGAGGCGGGCACGCTGACGCTTGACGAGCAGGACCTCAATCAAGACGGCTACACCGATACGTGGCGGCGCTACGACAAGGGACGCCTGCTGCGGATCGAGTCGGATCGCGACACGGACGGCAAAGCCGACATGTTCACGTTCTACATCGGGTCTCAGATCGATCGGATCGGCTACGACGTCGACGGCGACGGGCGGGTCGATCGTTGGGATCACGACGCGGCTCGTCGTGCGCGGGCGGCCATCGCTGCGCGGGCGCGTCCTCAATCGGATCGCACCGAGTCGGGGGCGACGAAGGCAGCCGAGTACGTGGACGAGCCCCACGGTGGGGCGACGCCGGGGCCGACGGATACAACCGTCGGAGATGACCAGACCGAGGCGAATGCAGGGACGGCCTCGGCCACACCTCCCCCCTCCTCGGGTTCAGACAACGAGGCGGCGGGCACCGGGAGCGAGGCGACGACCGAGTCACCCGCGACCGGCGAGGCCGAAGCCGGAGGATCCGGCCGGGGAGGCCGCGCAACCTCGCCCCCCGGGTCGGCTCCAGCCAGCGTGCAACGTCCGAAGACGGACACGAGTGCGTCGGTCCCGAAGGCTGAGCTAAAGTGATGGCGATGAATGAACCGCGAAGCTCGGGCGAGGTAGAGGCCCCCCAGCCGTCCCCGTCCACCGGCGAGGCCGCATCACCAGCCCCGGACGCTGCTGCGCCCGCCCAAGGGCCGGCCCCTGCGGCCGGGGCCACCTCGGCCCCCCCGCGGCAGCGCGACGCCGACGCCGACTCGGACGCCGACGCGGAACCCGACACCGACGCGGAAGCCGATGAGTACGCCGACCTATTCGCGGCCCGTTCGTTCGGCGGCGAGTTCATTTGGGCGGAGGCCCCCGGCTACGTCGCCAAGATTCTCCGGGTCAAAGCCGATCAGAACGTGATTGTATCCACGCAAGGCCGACGGGACATGGTGGTGATGTTGACCGGGGGGCGAGCTGTGCTCGAGATCAAACGCGGGGCGGAGACCGAGCACGTCGAGCTCGCGCCCGCCGAGCCCCATGCGATCCGCTCCGAACAGGCGTATCGCCTACTCGCGTTGAGCGAGACGGAACTGTTCACGATCTACACCCCGCTGTAGAGAACTATCTTGTCTCTTGTCGCGACATGCGCCTCCAAACGACGCTGCCCGCGTTGCACGTCGGTCGCCATTGATGCTCGGGAAATCTCCTTCCCGCTCCTTGTCCGCGCCGCTTGGCGGCGCATG
>QKPP01000177.1 GCA_006508105.1 Myxococcales bacterium FL481
CATCGTCGTCGTCGTCGTCGTCGTCATCATCATCATCATCATCATCATCATCATCGTCATCGTCATCGTCATCGTCATCGTCATCATCGTCATCATCATCATCATCATCATCATCATCATCGGCCGCCCCCGGGTCCTGGTCGCCGTCGCCACCGGGCGGGCTGATCGCGTTCGGTGCCGCATCCTTGGACCCTCCCTGGCACCCCACGACTTGCACGCAGGCCACCACCAACGGCGACGACATCAACAGACGGATCAGAGATCGAACAGGCATCGCAAACCCCGGGCTTCCACGACGAATTCGTCGCTGCGCCGCCACCAACCTAGCAGCCTGACCGGCTCGCGGGGAGCTCGGTCGGGGCGCGGGGGCCAGTCGCCGGGCTCGGAGCGCTGGCCCCTATGCACGCAATCGGATCGCTATGCGAGCTTCGATGCGACCGAGAAATCGTCCGGTGTTCGCAGGTTCGGCTCCGCTACGGCGGGAGCAAGCAACTCGTAAAACGAGCAACTGCGACCAAGTCTAGCGGCCTACTTCCAAGTCTCGTCGGCTCGTTCGTCGCGATCGCGCGCTCGGCCAGCCCGTCCGCGGCCTACTTCAAAGTCTCGTCGGCTCGTTCGTCGCGATCGCGCGCTCGGCCAGCCCGTTCGCAGTCGACCCGGGCCGTGGAGATCGGCCCCGACTCGGGTGGCCCCGACAACCGTCTCCTCGGATCCGCTGCCTCCGCGAGCCAGACGGCGATCGACTTGCGCTGCGCCGGGCCCAGGCCCAGTGAGCGGCGCAGATCGATCCAGTCCGTGGCCCACGCGGCCTGAGGTTCGACGATCAGCTGCGGGTCGAGGTCGGCTACCTCGCGGAAGTTCAGCGCGCAGGTGTCGACCCGCTCCGGTCGTTCCGGGTTCCACAGGGGGATCCCGTACTTGCGACAGATCCGGGGGCGATCCTCATACAACTGACACGCTCCTGTCGCGGTCAGCACCGGACAGGCGTCGCCCTCTCGATGGTCACGGGCCCGAGCCAAAATCCCGGCCCGTTCGGCCTCGTCCAGTCGTTCGAGTCCCTCCACGAGGGCCTCCGCTTCGACCTCCGTGATCGAAAACGACTGCGAACAGCAACTCGAGCAACCTCGAGCACATTGGATGTGTTCGCGATAGGCGGCCACAACCGGCGCGACCCCGTCATCGATGAGGCGAAAGTGCTCGCGAAGCCGGCGCTGACGTGCGCGGGCCAACCCGCGGGGCTCGTCTGCCATCGCCCGACGCTAACACGCCTGCGATGCGAAATCGCCCGGCGTCAGGTCGCGCGATTGATCACGAGCTCTCCAGTACGTCGCCCGGACATGACAAACTGACCCCGCAAGACGGGCGCACTCCACCGTCATCTGGTCGGCGCTGCGGACGACGGCAACGAAGATCGGACGCGGACCGAGCGACAACCCGACCTCCGTACCGCCCGCGAATCGAACGACGACCCGACCGCAACGACCACCGACCGCGACGACTCGACGATGACCGTTCGCTCATTCAGAATTGCTCCAGGAAATGCTGACAAAGCCCTCGCATGGGCTCGATGCGACAACGGAGCTCGACGCCGTCGAGCCAAGCGGGGGCGAGGTCGCGTCCGTCGGACGGCGGAGCGACGACCACGGCGAGGCGCCGCGCCGCGTTGCGCTCGGCAAGAGGGACTGGACTCGCTGCAAAAACGCGGCAGCGAGACGGCTCGCCCCCTCGGCAAATCGAGCGGTGCGACGGGCGGGCAACCCACGGATGGGGTGCGGCGTTCGCCTGACCGGAGCACCACCGCCGGCGCGGACGGTTCCAGACCGCTCGTCGATTGGAATACCGACGAGGACGACGTGGCGCCACGCGATCCTATCGCGTCATCCGGGCCCGTCGCCGTGCCCAGCGGGCCGTCGCTGGCGGACCAGCTCGAGCCGGTCGCCACACGCCGAGCCCGCCGGAACGGGGCGGGTCGACTGGGCTCAGCGGCATGCCTGTTTCTGCTCCTCGTCATCACTCTCGTGATTGGGCACCAGGTCCGCTAGCGAGCGAGAGGCCAGGACACCACACGATCGTTCTCGAGCCGGCGGGGCCGGCCTGCGATGTGAGGTGGGGCTCAACGACGTTCGGCGCCGTCGCTGTGGCCGACGGAGTGGCCGCACGACCCCGGGCTCGCAGCCGAAGTTGCCGGTGCCCCGCCAGCGCGAGCTCGCCGACACGGGTTGCGGCGCATCACGAGCGCGATCTCCGGCCGCCCGTGCCCATGCGCCTCCACGGTGGCCGGCTCCCGTCGACACCGCGAAGCCCGCGGCCGCCGTCCGCGGCCGACAACTTGCCGCACCGTCCCCGTCGCGGACACCGGCGTCCCAGTGACCACCCGCCTCGCGACGCCGCGGGTGGGGACCCCCGCCGCGCCCCGGCCCCCGACCCACGCGCCTGCTACGCTTCGCGCGACGCGTGGAGAACAGGGGCCCCAGCGGGAGTGTCGGCTGGATCGCGCGGGTCGCGATCGGCGTGTTGACGCACCCGCGTATCGCCTGGACTGGGCTCGCGTTGGCGGCCGTCCTCGCCGCTGTCGGCGCGAGCTCGCTGCGGATCGAGTTTTCGTCGCGGGCGTTCTACGCCCCGGACGAGACCGAACAAGCGACGTTTACCGAGTTTTCGCGGGCGTTCGGCCCCGACGATGGCCAGCTCATCGTCGTCGTTCGACGCGCCGGCGGAGACGTGCTCGCTCGCGGAAGCTTGGCCATGATCGAGTTCGTCGCCCGGCATTTGGCGGTCATCGACGGCGTCGAGCAAGTCGTCGATCCCAGCCAGCTCCCGCTCTCGGTGGCGCCCGAGGCGACCCCGGTCCCGTTGTTGCTCTCGCGGATCCAAGCGGAAGAAACCGGGAGCCCCGCGGCCGTGACTCGCTGGCGCGAACAGGTGCTCGCGCATCGCCAGGTCGTCCCCCTTCTGATCGCGGCGGACGGCCGCTCCGCCGCGATACTCGTCGAGCTCACCCACAGCTCGAACGAGGTCAGCGAGATCCGGCCGACGCTGCGCGCCATCGAGACGTTCCTCGCCGAGCACTCGCAACCGGACGGCCTAAGCTTCGAGCTTGCGGGTATTCCCGCCGTTCGGGCGGCATTCACCCGACTGGTGATCAACGACCAGCTCCTTTTGGGCCCGCTGACGTTCGCCGTGATCGTGCTCGGCCTCGTCTGGCGGTTTCGCCGTCCGTACGGCGTGCTGATCCCGAGCGTCGCCGCCGGGTTCCCCGTGTTGCTGCTGGCGGGCGTGATGGGTTCGACCGGAGTCGCGGTCGGCCTGCTCACCCAGACGGTGTTCACCCTTGTTCCCGTGCTCGCGGTCGCGGACGCGGTGCACTGGGTCGTGAGGTTCCGCGAACAAGCGCGGCTTGTTGAGCAGCAACCATGGACCTTAGAGCTTCGCCGCCAAGTCATCGTCGAGACGGCCTCGCGGATCGGACACAGCTGCCTGCTCACGTCGGCGACCACGGCATTGGGATTTGCCTCGCTGTTGCTCACCGCGGTCCCGCTGTTGCGCCAGCTCGGATGGCTGGCGGCCCTGGGGGTCGGGCTCGCCTATCTCAGCGCGCTCGTGTTGATGCCGCTGCTGTTTGATCGAGTCACGAGCCATCCAGCGCCCGCTCGAGCGCGTCACGTGCGGGGTCCGGCCCGACGCGACCGCTTGCTCGACGTCCTCTCGGCCTGCACCACGTGGGTCGCGACACGGCGACGCAGCATCGTCGCCGCCACGGCGGTGTTGTTCGGCGTCACGGCGTACTTCGCCTGGCGCGTGCCGGTCGACAATCGGCTGTTGTCGCTGCTGCGACCCGACCACGCCATCCATCAAGCCAGCACGCACGCCGATGAAGCACTCGGGGGCGTCGTGGCCTTGGAGTTGCTCGCCCAGTTCCCGCGCTCAAGCGCTGCGGATACGCGGCTCGCTGCGCTGGCCCGCGCGGAGGAGGTCATTGCGGCCGAGCCCGAGGTTCGCGCGATCGCGCGGGCCGGCCAGTTCGGTCCCGACCTCGACGTCGACCCGTTCGCGCGAGACGGGGGGCGAATCGCACGAATCTCGGTCCGCATGGCGGACGCAGGCGGGCGACGTTTCGAGGCCACCGCCGAACGGATCGCGGCCGCCCTCGTCAGCGCCGGGTTTCGCCGGGATGCGCTGGCGATCGACGACGACGTCGCCGCGCCGACATTCGCCCCGACGGGTAGCTCGTACCTGGCCTACCAAGGCATCAATCAGATCAGCGAGCAACTGCGGCAGGGATTCGTGGTGGTGTTGGCGGTGGTCATGCTGATCATCACCGCGCTGTTTCGCAGCGTCGCGCTCGCTCTGATCGCATTTCTACCCACGGTCCTGCCGATGATGGTGGGCCTCGCGGCACTCGATCTATTGGGCTTGACCGTCGATCCCGTCTCCGCAGTCATCCTGACGTTGGCGGTGGGCATCGCCGTCGACGACACGATCCACTTGTTGGCCCGGGTGCGCGAGGAGGTCCACGCACATCGGCCACCGGCCACCGCGTTGGCGCAGGCCTTGCGCGGCTGTGGCCCAGCGCTCGTGATCACCACCGTGGTGTTGTCGGCCGGGCTCGCGGTGAACGTGTTCTCCTCATTCCCGCCGTTGATTCAGCTGGGCACACTGGGCGCGATTGTGATGTTCGCCGCGCTGATCTTCGACATCCTCCTCGTGCCCGCGCTCTTGCTCAGCTTCCCGCGGGTACTCCAGGTGGGGGACACCGACCGCGCCGCAGTGACCCGCGGCCCGCCGCCACTAGAAAAGGCTCGCTACCCGACGGCGCCAGTGCCATCGCCATCGCCGGGCAAGGCGGACCTCGGATGAACCCCGTGTCGCATCTGCTGCAACGCACGCCGCTCGACGGGCAGTCGCACCGCGCCTAGCAATAAGGCGTTGGCGAGCGTGGCGAGTGTCGCCGTCCAGACCGCGCCGAAGATCAGCGGAACCGCGAGCAACTCGATGACAACCGCGAGGTAGTTGGGATGCGGCAAAACGCGATAGATACCGCTGGCGACCGGTGGGCGGTCGGGAAACACAAACACCCGCGTGTTCCAGCGCCGCCCCAGCGTCGTGATCGCCACATAACGCAGCGGCTGTGCCAACCCGAACGCCGCGAGCCAGAGCCAGCCCGACGCGGCCACCGCCGGGCCCGACGCCGTGGCTTCGATCACGCCGCTCGTCAGCCATGACACGTGGAGCACGACGAACCACTTGTAGTGGGACTGGCCGACCTCCACCGCGCCCTGCTCGCGGGCCCAGTGGGCGTTGCGAGCTGCCACCCGCAACTCGGCCAGGCGTTGGCCCACCAACGCCGCGTAGACCCCAACGAACACCGCCATCGCCACCGACGAGGATGCGGCACTCCACGGCAGCGAGGCGCTCATGTGCGAAACACCGTCGCTTCGGCTGCGAATCCGGGTCCCAGCGCCGCGAGGAGACCGACCTGGCCGGGCGGCGGCGGCCGACGCAACAGTTTGTCGAGGACGAACAAGACGGTGGGTCCAGACATGTTGCCGTGATCCGCGAGTACGGCCCACGCATCGGCGATCTGTTCCTCGCGCAAGGCCATCGCGTCCGTGTACGCCTCGAGCACCTTCGGACCTCCCGGGTGAAGGGCGTAGTGGACCACGTCGTTGGGCTCGACGCCAACGGCCCGACACGTAGCGGAAAAAAACCCCGCGGTCTCGCGCCGAACAAACCTCGGGATCGAGGGCGCGAACCGGACTTTGAATCCCTCGGGAACGACGTCCCAACCCATCATGTCCTGCGAATCGTCGAACACGCGAGCCAGGCTACCCAATAGCTCGATGCCGGGCGCACGCGCGCTGGGTACGAGCACAGCCGCCGCCACGCCGTCGCCGAAGATCGCGGTGGCCACCATGTTGGCCGGGCTTTTGTCTTCCGCGACGAAGGTCAAACTGCAAAACTCCGCGGCGACGACCAGCGCCGGACGCCCTGTGCCGCGCACCAGCAGCATCGCCCGCGCCAGGGCGGCCGCCCCCCCGGCGCAGCCCAGGCCCCACAGCGGCACCCGTGCGATGCTGCGCGGGAGATCGAGGCGCTGCAACAGCGTGGCGTCGAGACTGGGCGTCGAGACACCGGTGGAGGTCGCAACCACTAGCGACGCGACCTCATTGGGAGCCACCTGTGCCCGAGCCAAGGCCTCGCCACCCGCTTGGGCCATGAGATCCAACGCGACTTCGCAGTACGCGGCGTTCTTGTCCACGAACGAGTGATGGCGCGTGTACCAAGCCAGTGGACGCGCGAGCTGACGTCGGCGCAACGCGGGATGATGAAACACGCGGGCAACCCGATCGAAGCCGGCCGGGTGCCCGCGGAACCACTGCTCCGCCACGGCCTTGGCCTCGTGTTGGGCGACCGAATACGGTGGCGTAACACAAGCCACCGCGGCCAATCGCACGCCGGTGCTCATGACTGCGTCACGTCCTGATCCGGATCTCCCTCCCACCCCGCGCGGGGGTCGTCGGGTTCGGCCGTGGCACAGGTGTTGCGAAACACGAACTGAGACAGTCGCTTGCGATGGCGGCTCGCCCAATCGATCGTGGGCCGCTTCTGATCCGGCGGGAGGTAGCCCAGCCGAAACAACGCCACCAGTTCGAGGCTGTCGGGCACCGACAGCACCTCACGCAGATCCGCCCAGGTCTCTCCAAACTCACCTGGTGCCGAGATAAACTGGATGCCCATGCCCAGATCGGTCGCGGTCAACCAGATGTTTTCGATGGCCATGCCTAGCCCGAGCATGCTGTACACCCCCGACATCTCGCCGGCCTGATACTCCTCACGGGTCAGCAACGCCGCCAACAACAGCGGGCTTTCGCCCACCAGTTTCTCGTTGTCCCGCCCCAACGTGCGCGGCACATTCAGCGAGTTGACGATCTTTTGCCCGGACGACGTGAACACGTGGCGAATAAACGGTCTCAGCGGCGCCGGCATCTTGTCGATGAAGATGCCATCGCGCCGCTCATCCATCTCCTGCCGCGTAAACCGAAAGTACCGCCGGTAGCGTCCGAAGAACACGCCTTCCGCCATCAAGCGCTCCATCGATCTTCCCGCGATGGCGGACACCTGGCCCCGCAACGTCTCGTCGGTGATGAGGACGAACCGCCACGGCTGGGAGTTGAGATGGCTCGGCGCCCGCGATGCGGCGTGCATGATCCGGTGCTGATGCTCGAGCGAGATCGGTTGCGGCAGGAAGTGCCCGTTCGCGGTCCGACGCCGCGCGATGCATTCACCTAGTTCCATCGTGACTCCGAGTTCACTTCGTGGCGACGGCTGCCGCCACCGCCGCGACGGCGGCGACGAGATACCCGACCGCGCCGACGAGCGCCGCGGTGATGTGTTGACGTGTACCGGCTCGCCAAAATGGCAACGCGATCAGTGCCACCGCCACGAGCATCAATGCGGGATGCCACCGCGACCACGCGACGACGGGCAAAACCCCGATGTTGGCCGCGTAGAGGATGTGGTGGGTGGGTCGATGACGAAACCGGCCGGCGCGTGCAAGCCAGCCCACGGTGATGCTGGTGAGGTAAACCCCCACCCCCCCGAACACAACCCAGTTCACCACGCGGCGGTCCACCCTGCGGGTGACCGCGACCGGCGGTGCGCATCGCCAGCGTATCGAGCTCGCTCTGAGCGCGAGTGTGACGCATGGCAATGCAGCAGCGACATGGACTGCATGACGGTAGCACGGCCACCGTGCAGATACCCATGAGACAGCGCTTGATCTACGAGTTGGCGACCGGCGCAACGTGACGCGGCAGCATGGGGTGCGCTGTGATCGGACGCACTCGACGGGGTCTCCTGTGGCCCGACCGGATCTCGACTACGCTGCTTGGTGGGATGCCTGAGCTGGTCGAAGCGATGGCACGTATGCTGGCGGACGACAACATGTGGCTCCCGCTGACGGCGGCCAACGTCGGCTTGTGCTCGGTCGCCGTGCTCGCGTTCCGCTCGTCGCTCGGCCGCGCGCGACCACTCGCGCTTGTTGCCCCTGACGTCGCCGACGACGCACCGTCGGCCTCGCTTCGTTCGTCGCCAAGTCTGGCTGGTCGCCCGATCCAGCTGCGGCGAGTCTCCGCGGCCTCGAGCCCCTGTTCCGCGTGTCGCCCGAGCGCTGGGTTGGCCGTCGCGGCTAGGAATCGGCGGCAACGGCCCGCTCGAGTCGGGCCGCCGATTCGGCCACGAGCCACGCCGCAAGGACCGAGCCGCACGGCCTCACGCGACCGTCGCCGAGACCCTGTCGTCAATCGGTCGCGTGCTATCTTGCCGCGCCATGATCTCGCGTCTACTCGCTCGTTCGGCCGTCGTCCGTGGAATTGCGCTCGCGGGTGTCGGGCTCGGCGTGGCGTGTGGTTCCGAACCCGCGTCCCCGAGCGCCGACGCGATCCCCACCGCTCGCCCACAGGCCCAAGAGATCCTCCCCGCCACCGCGCCCAAGGAGGCCGATAGCGACGAGCCCCAAGACAAGGCCGCCGACGTCAAACGCCTCGAGACGCTTGGCTACATCAGCGGCGTGGTCGACACCGAGACGCGCTCGGGCGTGTTGCTGCACGACGATACCCGGGCCCACCCCGGGCTGAACTTCTACAACTCGCGGTACGACAGCGGAGCCCAGCTCATCGACATGACGGGCAAGGTCGTGCACCGATGGACGGGCAGTGGCGCTGCGTGGCAGCACGCCGAACTGCTGCCGACCGGCGAGGTGTTGGCCCTTGAAAAAGACAAGCGCGTCGTTCGCGTTGACCGCGAGTCCAACGAGCTGTGGAGCTACGAAGCCCTCGTCCACCACGACCTGTCGGTCGGTGACGACGGCCGCATCTACGTGCTGTCGCGGACCAAAACGCTGGACCGCGACCTACACCCGCATGGGCGCTTGCGCGGAGACGAAGTGATCGTGCTCAGCCCAGACGGCAAACTCCTGAGCCGAGTCGACGTCGTCGCCGCGATGCAGCGCTCGCCGTACGAAGCCCTGCTCCCGTTGTTTGATCGGCGCGATGGCAAAAAACAAGATACCTGGCTGCTCGATCCGCTTCACACCAATCACATCGAGGTCATCGGTCCAGGTCACCCGGACCCCCGCTTCGCCGCGGATCGAGTCCTGCTGTCGATGCGCAACATCGACTCGGTGCTCGTGCTCGATCTGGTGACCGGCGAGATCCCCTGGTTGATCGGTCCGAGCTTTCTCAAGTACCAGCATCATCCGGTGCTGTTGGACTCGCACCGCATCTTGGTGTTCGACAACGGTCGCAAACGGTCACGGGTCGTCGAGTTCGACCCCGTGACTCGCGAGATCCACTGGGCGTACGCCCCCAAGAAGGGGTTTTTCTCGCGCACGCGGGGTAGCAACCAGCGGCTGGCCAACGGCAATACCCTGATTACCGAGTCCGACAAAGGCTACGTACTCGAGGTCACGCCATCTGGCGAGCGGGTCTGGGTGTTCGCCAATCCGACGTTCGGCGACGAAGGCGAACGGTCGGCGATCTGGCGCATGACCCGATTCGACCCGGCGGCGCTCGGTTTCCTGACCGAGGCGGCAACAACACCCTAGACGCGGTCTCAGACCATCCGCCGGGGTTCCGCTGCAGCTAGCTCTGACGTCGCAACGCCGGGTCGACGACCGCCGTTGCCCGCTGTCGATCCAGCGGGCGCCCGAGAAACCTGATCAGGGACTCGACCGCCGCGAGCGGATCGGCGAGCACCCGCTCGTAGCTGAAGTAGCGCACCTCGAACTGCGGTTGGTCGGTGAGCCAGTCCGTAACGTCATCGAGTTGCGCGACCACGGCCTCGTGCGGGTCGGGCCCATCGGGCGCCGGGTCGTGACCCAGACGGTCGAGCATGACCCGTTGCGAAGCCAGCGTGTCGGCCAAGCGGCGGCGCATGAACACCACCCGATAGTTGTAGTCGACCGGGAGGTACCGCAACAACGGCGCGACGACCTTGACCGCACGACCCGGGGCACCCGTCAGCCAGTCCACCTCGCCGCGCGCGAGGCGTTTGACCGCCTCGAGCTCGAAGTAGCCGCCCGGGTTGTGCGGATCGGGCCCACGCACCTCGTCTACCAGGACGTCCACTCCGCCCCGCGCGAGCATCTTCATCATCATCGAGGTGCCCGAGCGAGGCAGACCCGACACCACGATCACCTCGCCGGCGCCCACGCTCACAGCACAACCCCCATGCGACGCCGTACAAGGAGCGCCACGGCGGTTGCCATCGCCATCCACGCGGCCCACCAGGGCAGGCCCAGCCCAAACCAGTCGCTGGCTCGAACGGGAAACGGAACCTCCACGGCGTGGAGACCCGGCGGGCCCGTCAGCGGCTCTCCCACGGCGGAGCGCCACCACGCGGGCAGCCCCGCGTAACGACCCGTCACCACCGGACCCTCGCGGTCGACAAGCAACGGCACGTCCACCGCGGTTGCGTCGATCATCAGGGTCAGCCTGGCCACACCGGGCTGGCGAGGCACGACCCGGACATAAGCGTCGCGCCCCGGTCGGTCGACGAAGATCGGCAAGCTGACGCCGCAGGTCTCACTGCAGGCGGCGGTGACGTCGGCCTCAGCCAGGACCGGACCGCGCAGGCGCACGACCGCCGTCTCGCCGACCGCGAGCGCTCGTCGCCCGAAGCGAGCGTCGAGGTGCTCGAATCCGACGAGGAGCGGCCCCGCGAGCACGACCAACGCCGGCAGGGTCAGCGCCACGTAGCGCACGCTCCAATAGATCAGCGCCAACTGGGCCCGAAGCACGGCGAGCGGGGCGTCGGCGAACAGCCGCATCTCGTAGATGCACGCCACTGCGCGTTCCCGTGCGCGAGCGAGGCGTCGCTGGGCCGTCAGTTTCCCCACGCACCACAGCACCACGACGCCGGTCACGACCGACAACAACAGCAAAGCCACCCACGGCGGCAAGCGATCGAACGGGCGCAGCCCCCACTCGATCACCCCGTGCAACGCTGCGACAACCCGCACCGAAGACCTTAGTCGATGTACCCCAGTCCGCGCAGACGTTCTTCAAGCGCTTTCGGGTCGCTGGTGGTGGTTTCGTACGCCCGAAGACCACGCAACAAAAGGTGCTCGATGGCTTCATCGACCCCCGCGTAGCCCCGTTCGTCGACCAGCTGATCGAGCTGCCGATCGAGTGGGGCGGACGCGTCGAGAAAGGGGAACTGGGCCAGCCCGCGCGTGAGAAAGTGCTCGACAACGGCGTCCACCGAGGAAAACTTGTGGTCCTTCGCCACCGCAGACAAGCGCGAGACGAGATGCTTCGGGGGCTTGCGTCGTTTACGAAGCATGGCTGGCCGTGATCGTAATCGAGGTTCGTCGCCAGCGTCTACGTGGGTGACGGCCGCACCCGCCACGGATGCGACGACGGGATGGGCCCCGGCGCGCGGCGAGGCTCGCCGGTCCGCGCACGCCGGCCCCCTCGCCGTGCAGACCCATAACCGGTCGAAGCTGCCCCCTGCCCTGCGAACCGGTCACGGTGCAGCTGCGCTCGGCCACACACTGCGCCCGGCCATGGAGTCGGGCACGGGCAGGCCGAACAACTCGAGCACCGAAGGCGCCAGATCGACCAGCGACGCCGCGTCCGAGCGAGTTGGACGCGAGCTGAGCAGCACCCCCGGCACGACTTGCGGATCCATGCAATGGTCTCCGCTCCATTTCTTGCGGTTCTCGGTGATCACGGCGGAGCCGACCGCCCCCATCGCGGACGAGTCCGAGTTGCGGTAGCCGTCCGCGTAGAGCACGAGAAGGTCGGGGCGCCGTCCGGGGTGTCGCCCGACCGCGGGAGCGACCACGCGGCTGATGGGCGCTTGGCCGGTCACCGGGTCGACCTCGTCCAACAAGGCCTGTCCGATCTCCGTCGCCAGCTCATCGCGATCGGCCGGGTCGACGATGCCCGTCGCCTCGCGGCCCTTGAGGTTCAAAAACAACTGATTGATCCCCACCGCGTAGGCTCGAGTACGAGACCAGTCGATATGATACCAATGGCCCGCTCGGTACGGCACCCCCGGGCGTTGAACCAAATACCCACGCTGAGCGAGCCACGTGTTGAGATGGAACGCCCATTTCCACGCCGTGAAGCCATGATCGGACATCACCACGAACGTGGTGTCCGGGTCCAAGGCGGCCGCCACCTCCCCGACCAACTTGTCGATCCGAACGTACAGGTCCGGCATGACGTGTCCCCACGCGGCCCGGTCGGCGGCCGAGCCCTCCAGACCGCGCCAAAACATGTGCCCCACCTGATCGATCGACGACAAGTAAAAGAACAGAAAGTCGCTGCGATCGTGCTTGAGGTGCCAGCGCAACGCCTCGGCGTCTTCGTCGAGAACCAGCTGGGCCTGCGCGAGAAACTCCTCGTCGGTGAGCAGACCGGCCTCGAGGGCTTTCGTGTCCTCGGGCATGCCTTGCGTATAGAACCGCCCGACCCCGCTCGCCAGCGCCGATAGGTACTCATCATCCGAAGCGATCGGCTGCGCCGGCGCTCGCGGATCGATGTTGATCGGGCTGACGTAGACATAGAGGTGCGGCCGTACCTGGCGCACGTAGACGCGCACCATCCCCGACATGGACGCCATCCCCGAGGCGCCGGTAAATCGCAAAGGAAGCCACGAACTCCATTCTCCGGGCCGCAACAAACGGCGCTCAGCCTCGGCCTCGACCAGCACCTGGTCGTGCGACGGGTCGACTCGCAAGGCGAGGCGCGGGCCGGTCGGGCCTTGCTCGGGATCCGTCGGGTCGGGCAATCGGACCTCGCCGCGCCCTTGTGGGTCGAGCTCGATACGGTAGACCGTGCCTCCCGAGCGCGGTCCCGGGGTGATGCTCGGGTCCGACGTCAGCACGAAGAACGTCCCGTAGGTCCCCAACAGATCGGGCGTGCCCATGCCCGCCAGGACGCGCGCGCCGGGGCTTGCCGGCGGCGGATAGTTGGCTGGAATCTTGTAGACCGTCGAGGTGTGACCGGCCCGCGCCAGTGTTTCCCAAAACGCCGGCTCCGACCGCAAAAGCTCGACCGACCCGCTCCCCACCGGGATCTTCCATCGGCCGATCGACCATGTGCGCGGCGGGGAGCTGCGCGCGGTGGACAAGTACGGCGTCCTCGTGCCCGGGTCGCGATGGACAAAGTCGTAGATACCGTGCGCATCCGAATGATGCCCAGTGAGAAAGTCCGACCACGCGACCGGGCTTTGGGGCGGTTCGCTGGACCCCAAAGCCTTGAAACTGCCCCGCTCAGCCAGGGCCGCGAGATGAGGCGTGCGCCCGGCCGCGATCAGTTCGGTCAGATAGCCGTGATCCACCCCGTCAACGGCCAAGATCACCAGCTTTCGCGGGCGAGCTTCCTCCGCGGAGCGACACCCGGCCATCAGCAGTAGGCCGAGGCACCAGAGCGCGACGACCACGCGCCCCCACCCGCATCGCGTGATCATGAGGGGACCAGGCTACGGCCGTCCATGTTCTTGGGCGCTCGCACCCCGAACAGGTCGAGCACGGTCGGGGCGATATCCGCAATGCTCGGAATCGGATCCCGCGACCCGAGTTTGTGGTTGGCGATCAGCACGCCGGGAACCAACTCGGGGTCGATACAGTGGTCTCCGCTCCACGCCTTGTCGTTGTCGTTGAACAGCTCGCCGGCCACCACGCCGCGTGCCCCAGCCCAAGACACCCGCCACCCGGTGGCGTAACCGACGATGACGTCCGGGGCCTCGTCGGCATACGGACCGTCGTAGATCCGATGCGCCACGTGACACTGCCGGATGGCCACGCCGCCCGCGGCTTCGTCCCGGAGGCCCGCGAGTGCGGCTGCCAGCTCGTCCGCGAGCCCGTGCGCCTCCTCGCCGGGTTCGACGATGCCCTGCGGCTCGCGACCTCGGATGTTGACGTAGATGCCGCCCAGCCCGAACGCGTAGGCCCGCGTTTTGGACCAGTCGACGTCTCCCAGCCAAGCCTTGCTCGGATCGCCACCCTCGCGGACCACCAGGTAGCCATTCGCCGCCAACCAGGCGTTGAGATTCACCCCGCGGCGAAACGTGGCGAAACCGTGGTCCGACAGCACCAGCACCAGGTTCTTCGGATCGTCGAGATCTACTTGTTCGAACAAGCGACCGAGCATGCGATCCATTTCGATGTACGTGTCCTCGATCACCGACGCAAAGCGACCCGGCGCCGGCGCGTTGCGTGCGGCGGGGTGGTCGTCGTCGAGATAGCGCATGAACATGTGCTGAATGCGATCGGTGCCGTCAAAGACGCAGGTGACCAGACCCTCCGGTGTGCGCTTGACCATCTCGCGAAACATCGACTCGCGCTCGCGGTGAAAGTCCCACGCCTGCTCGAGAAAGGCGTCCTCGTCGAGCACCCGCTCGTTGAGCGCCCACGTATCTTCAGCCAGTCCGAGCGTGCCAAACTGTCCGAGTCGCTTGGCCAGAAACACCGAGAATACCAGCGGGTGGGCGATGGGAAGCACCGGACGCGACGGATCGATGTGCAACGGCGACATGTAGATGCGCACGTGCTCCCCGGCCTCGAGCAAACGAAACCGGCAGATCCCGCGCAGACGCAGGCCCAACCCCATCGAGAAACTCACGGATATCCACTCGCTGTACGCCCCTTCGGCCAATTCAAAGGTCTCGTCGCCCAGCGACAAGGTGGCCGCACGTCGAGCGGCGTCAACCCGGATCGACAACGCCGCGTGGAGACGTTCCCCCGTGCCGGTCAGCGGATTGGCCGGACCATCGATGCGAGTGCGAACCTGGCCGTCCACGAGCTCGACTCGGACGAAGCTGTAGGCTTTGTCCTCCGCATCGGCGTCGGCCCCCGCGTGCGGATCGTCGGACCGCGACGAGTAGTACGCGAATGTTCCCTGTGAGCCTTGCAAGTCAGGCACGCACATCGCGGACAACAGCGTCCCGTCGAAGGGAGTCGGCGGGAAGGTAATCGGGACTCGCAGAATCGAACACGGCACGCGTGACTGCGCCAGTCGCTCCCAAAACGGCTTGCCTTTGCGAAGCAGTCGAACTTCGGGTTTGCCGAGGGGAATGCGAAAACGCCCGAGCTGCAGGTGACGTGGCGCCTCTCCAACGTGCGCCGAGGACAACGCCGGCCCATAGCCGTTGGGGTCCCGGCTGAGAAAGTCGAAAATGCCGTGCTTGCTCGGATGCACGCCGGTGGCGAAGGTGCTCCAAGCCACGGGGGACATTGCCGGGTACGTCGTCGCGAGGCGGGAGAACGTGCCGCGGTCGGCCAACCGTCGCATGTTGGGCAGCTTGCCAGCGTCCATGAACCGTTCGACCAGACCCGGATCGAGTCCGTCGAGCCCCACCACCACGGCCCGCCGCACCGCGGGAGCGTGATCGAGGGCGACCCGCGTCCACCATCGCCACGCCCGGCGCGCGGGCCACGAGAGCAAGGCCCCCGCGGCGACCACGATGCTCAACAGCAGCCATCCGAGGGTGCTGACCACGGCGATGCCGGCGCCGGGGCCGACGTACGCGTGAGCGAAATCCGGCAGCAACCAGGTGGTCCCGACCACCGCCGCCATCCACGGCGTTCGGCCCTCAGTGAACATGACAGCGACGGAACTGGTTCGCAGCGACAAAATCACAGCCTCACAGCAACGCGCAGGGTACCACGGCGAGCGCTGGACCGAGCTCGCCGACACGCCGTCGTGAACGAGCCTATCGTTGCAAAACTTCGCACATGTTCCCCTCGGCCGGGATGCGCTACGCTTCGACGCGTCTATGCTCGCGGTTCAAGGCCTTCTGGTCGCGATCTCGATCGCCTCTATGCTGACGGCGATTTTCGCGTTTCGTTTTCGTGCTTGGCACCGCCGCGGCTTGCTCGCCCTCTACTTCGCGTTCTTCCTCGTGCTCGAGGGGGTCTTGTCGTGGCTATTTTTGCCGCCGGGGGTGATGGGGGTCGAGGTGGGGTACGTGTGCGTCGCGATCACGGCGCTGTTCGTGCTCGCCGGCCACGTGGTACGAAACCTCGAGCGCAACGCGGACCGAGACGGCTAGCTCAAGCGCGCGGATCCGCAGGCCACGACTAGTCGTCGTCGCGCGCCAAGACATCCTTGGCCCGATCGCGCAACCGCTCGCGGGCCCGTTCCACCTCCCGCAGCGCGTCGCGTAGCTTCTCAAGCTCCTCGGCGCGGGTGCGAAGCCCCTCGCGGAGGAACAAAGCGGCTGCCTCACGACGGCTCTCGACCACCCCTGCGTCGACCCAGGCATCGAGGGCCTCGCGTGTCGCGTCGTCGATCCGGATCGTGACGGCATCTTCGCGCCTCGCGTTGCCCATCTCGCGCGCCTCCTCGGCGAGATCCGGCGTGACGCAAACGACCTTGACCTTGGCGTCCGCCGCCGCGTCCTGACTGGCTGCACCGGACAAATCGACCGCCACCCCCGCCTGCTCGAGGTGACGCTGAACCGAGTCGAGGATCCCGCCGAGATCGATCTTCATTTCGACTGAGCGTACACGCTTTCCAATCCTCGGGCGATCGCGTCACGCCGGCGCGGAGCCGGGTGGGCGCGACCACGTCGAGCACGGCCAGCCCCACCAGCCCGCGACCGCCGTCGAGAGACCGGGAGAGCGGCCGGTCCGATCCTACGTCGCGGCCCTGGTGTCTGTGCTTCCCGATTTCCGCCGGGCATCCGTGGCACCGTCCGGCGAGGCGTCGCTCGCCTCTACGGCTGGCGACGACGCCGCAGACCGAGCGCTAGACCGAACAACAAAGCGAGATACCCGCCCCCGTCCGCCGCGGACGAGTCACAGCTGCAGCTGCTCGCGTCCTTCGCGAGCTCATCATCGCTGCCGACATCCTGGGCGCCGCTGGTGTCAGCGGCGTCGTCGTCGTCGTCGTCGGTGGCGTCGTCGTCGTCGTCGTCGTCGTCGTCGTCGTCGT
>QKPP01000157.1 GCA_006508105.1 Myxococcales bacterium FL481
CATCAGCGCAGCGTTGACTTGCTGGGGCGGGTGGTTCGCACCAAGGACCCCGACGGCACGCAGCGCTACTTTGAGTACGACCGCGAGGGCAATGTTACGCGGGCGCGAGAGCCGGGGCGTGATGTGCGTTTAGGCTACTGCGGCCTGGGCCGTGTGAGCGAGCGTCGTGAGGCCGGGACAACGGTGCGCTTCGAGTACGATACCGAAGAACAGCTCACGGGGGTGGTGAATCAGCACGGCCGGGCGTTTGCCTTTGAGCACGACGCGGTGGGCAAGGTGGTGCGCGAGCGCGGGTTTGGAGGGGCCACGCGGTCCTACGAGCGGGATGCGGCGGGCAATCTGATCGCGATTCGTCGCCCGAGTGGGCAAGACAGCTCGTTTCAGTACGACGCGGTGGGGCGAGTCCTGCGAATCGACCACGCGGACGGTTCGGCCGAGTGGTTCGAGTACCGGGCGGACGGCGAAATGATGGTCGCGGCAAACAACGACGCCGAGGTTGCGTTCGAGCGGGATCGGCTGGGGCGGGTGACAAGGGAACGCCAAGGCGCGCACTGGGTGGCATCGCGGTATGACGAGGCGGGCGATCGTACGCATTTGTGGTCGTCGTTTGGGGCGGCCCAGGTGTTGACCCGCGACGTCGCGGGCGACGTCAAGCGCGTGCGGGTGCAGGACTTGGTCACACGCGAAGAGGCGACGACGGTCTGGGAGGCTTCGTTTGAGCGTGACTTGCTGGGGCGGGAGTTGGAGCGCGCGTTGCCGGGCGGGTTGCGCAGTCGCTGGAAGCGCGATGCGATGGGGCGGCCGGTGAAGCATCAGATCGGGCAACGACGCGATGCCTCGGAATTTGCTCTAGAACTCGAATACAGCTGGGGCGCAGCCGGGAGGTTGAAACGGATCACCGATTCTCAGTTCGGCACGACGGTGTATCGACACGACGAGCTCGGGAACCTGGAGTCGGCGCGGTACGGGGATGGTTCGGTGGACCTGCGGTTGCCGGATGCGGTGGGGAACTTGTTTCGCCGGTCGGATCGGGAGGATCGCGTGTACGGACCGAGCGGGGAGCTGCTCGAGTCGGTAGGGCCGCAAGGCAAGACGGTGTATCGCTACGATGCCGAGGGGAATCGGGTGGAAAAGGTGGAGCCGGACGGGGCGAGGTGGACGTATCGTTGGAGCCCGGGCGGCCGGTTGAAGGCGGTGCTGCGGCCGGATGGGGATGAGGTGTGCTTTGCGTACGACGCCTTGGGGCGCCGGGTGAGCAAGACGTATCGCGGCGTGACGACACGCTGGGTGTGGGACGGGAACAATCCGCTGCACGAGTGGCGCGAAGGGGCGGGCGTGGACGAGGAGGCGGGGCCAGAGTTGGGGTACGTGCCGGAGGCCACACTGGCGGCGCATGACCCCGCGCATGGGATTCGCGGGCCGCCGTTGCTGGAGTGGTTCGACATTCCGCGCGAGGAGTATGCGAAGGCGCCCCGGAGCCTGGTGACGTGGGTGTTTGAGGCGGATCGCATGGCTCCGATGGCAAAGATCACGGAGCGCGAGCGGCTGAGTATCGTTTGCGATCACCTGGGGTCGCCGCTGGCGATGTATGACGCGACCGGGGAGACGCGGTGGCGGGCGACGTGGAAGGTCAATGGGGAGCCGCGGGCCGTGGAAGGGGATCGGATGGCGTGCCCGTTTCGGTTCCCGGGGCAGTATGAGGACGCGGAGACGGGGTTGTTTTATAACCGGTTTCGGTACTACGACCCGGAGAGTGGGGGGTTTATTAGTGAGGATCCGATCGGGCTTGCGGGGGGGCTTGGGGTTTATGGGTATGTGGGGGACCCGACGGGGTGGGTGGATGAGTTTGGGTTGAGTGGGGAGAAGACGGGGGATTGTCGTGCCGCAGGGGGGGGAGCAAGGTTCACCAAAGCGGAGCAGGCTGTTGCCGGGGAAGCGAGGTCGATTCTCCAGTCGCCGGAGTTTGCGAAAATACGCGCAGCACAGGCCGCCGGGAAACCTGTTGAGGTGAAGATCGGTGGTCGGACTATTGTCTTTGAACCCGACGCCCCGGTTTCCGGCATGACTCTATTCGGCGAGGAAGGGTTCGTCATCGGGCGTGAAGCATTCGCGTCGGAGGCCGAACTGAGCAAAACCGTGCTACAAGAAGTGTTCCGACTTCGGACCAGCAGTGCTGGCGCCTCCGGTGCGGTCACCCAAGCCGCCGCCACGGCTGAAACGGAAGCCGCGGCTTCATTCGCAGAACGAGCGTTCAATGTCTTTTTCCGAAAGTAACCCTGCGGATACTCGTCGCCGGTGGATTGCAGCGGGCACAACCATCGCGGCGGATCCTGACGCGACTGTGGATTGCCCGGTCTGCGGGCAGGAGAAGCTGGCGGTACAGGTCGTTGAATGGCCCGATGGCTCGAAGGTTGACCTGCACATGACCTGCCCCAACTGCGGGGCGCGGAATGTCGTCACGAAGCAGAAGTAGACTGACCGGGGTTCGACAGTGAGCCCTGTTGGGAGATGCCGAACGCCTCGCTGAGCAGTTCCGGTCGGAGGGCGGTAGGAAGCCGATACGTTCAGCAAGGGCAGGATGTCCCGCCTCTACGTCGCCGATCTTGTCGTCGCCTTCCTTCGGAACGCGAGGACGACCAGCCTTGATCTTCTCGCCCGGGTTTCCGTCCTCGAAGGCATCGCAGGCGTGAAGCCGGGCACCTGGATGAAGGACACGATTCCCAAGCGCGAGATCGTCGAAGTGTTCGGCGATGGCGTGAAGGAAACCTGGTTGTCGGCCCGCGACTCGGGGTTGGTGACGGCCGTCAGGCGGTCACTGGAGCCGTTGCTCCGGAACACGACGACCACGGCCGATGACATCCTCCAACCGGCCATCATCGGCCTGGGTGCATCGGGCGAGCGCAGCCGGATGCCCCTGTTCTACGGGGTCGGCAAGGCACCCGGGTTCACGGTAGCGAAGGTGAAGGCCGGCACCCTCGGTCCTCGGGATGTCCTTCCGGTCGCGCGGGCCTATGCCCGGCGTCGGGCCATCGACGTGCTCCGGACGCAAGCTCGAAGGCCCCAGATGGTTCGCGTTGATGGAGACGAAGTTGAGCCGGGCAGGAAGACGGATGTGCTCGACACCATCATCGGGGTGCTCATGGACCCGGCGGATCGGATGCACGAGGTGCTCCATCGGAGCCTGTGGGGCATCATCGAGGCAAAGGCCCGTCCCTCCGACCGGCGCATCTTCGAGGCGCTGGTCGCGGCGACCAACAAGGGTATGAACGACGCTGCCGTGGCCCGTAACCTGGGCATCAGCCGGGCCGCGGGCTCCCAGGCGAAGAAGCGCGTCGGCATCATCGTGCGCGAGGCCATCGCCCGCAACCCGAAGCTGATCGAGCCGGTGCTGCGCCAGCATGAACTCGGACAACTCGGCCTCGCCCGTCGCGGTCGTCAACGGTCGAACAGTTCGTCGGCGGTCGAGAGGTCGAGCTTCAAAGAAACCGGACCCAGGGTAGCCAGAAACCGGACCCAGGGTAGCGAGATAGAGGGCGAGGATGGGTGGCACGAAAACACCCGCGGCCCGCCTCGTAGCGCGCGCTGCCGAGCAGACGGAACAAAAGTCACCGTGCTCCGGCCGGAACTCCTAGGTACAACCCAGTGAGCACCAGGAAAACTCGACCCGCTTTGAACTCAAACCAGCGCCGAAAGCCGGGATGATGTCTCATCCCGGCTGAGAAGACATGGCACCCAGCTCAGGGCGGCGCGGCGACGCAAACAGCATGCACGCGCCGCAGCAGGTATGTGCCATAGGGAAACAGGACGTGAGCCTCCCCTTCCAACCAGCGACGACGGGCGTCTTCATACTGAGCACGCCATTGACGGGTCAATTGAAGCGCTTGAATCCGGGCCCACTGGTTCATGGCAGCCACCGTCGGTCGGATGCCTCGTCTGGGTTCGCGCGAGTTGGGGGAAGCCTCGCGGTCCTGCCTGAGGACACGTTTCATGCCGAGATACGTGCCACCGGCTTTGCGGAGCCGCTCATGGCCGGACCATTCGCGGTCCTTGGTAGCCGCGAGCACCCTCTGACGGACCTCGGCGTCGGAAAGCGCAGGGAGGATGTCGGGGCGGGTGATCGCCAGCGTGAGCGTCTCGGGCATGTCGTTCGAGAAGAAGAACTTCGGTCGTCGGACTTCGATGCTCTGCCCGTACGCGAGCCGACACGACGTGGCGCCCAGCCAATCGCAGCTGTACTTAACGAGGCCCGCGTCGACGGGATTGGAGAGGACGTAAGCGGCTTTCGAGATCACGTCGTGCTCGTCGACCAGTCGGACATCGTTGTACGGGCGGTCGTCCCAAAACGCGGCCCAGCGACCGAAACGGGCGTTCAGGCAGCGAGCGAGCAGGGCATGGAGATCCCGCCAGCACTCGGGGGAATCGGACTGGTCGCGGACGATGATGTGGTGATGGTTGGACATCATCACAAAGTCGTGAACAACGAGTCCGTACTTGTGCTGGACGAGCGCGAGACAGTAGAGCCAGGCTTGCACGACGTCGGAGTCGGGGCGCAGGAAAAAGCGGCGCTCAGAACAGCGACGGGTGATCATCTTGATGGCACCCGGAAGAACGCGACGAGGCAAGCTCACAGGGATTGTTGGTCGACGACGAGATGAGGGTGTTGCGTTCACATACGAGACTCGCTGCGGGGCTCGGCCACAGCGGGCGACCGGGGTGTGGCTGTTGCCCGTGTCCCAGGGTCGGGTTTCCCGGTGCGGGCTGCTCCGCTCGACGAAGCTGGCTTCGTACAACCTGCCCAACCTCAGC
>QKPP01000131.1 GCA_006508105.1 Myxococcales bacterium FL481
TCGCCGTCACCATCGCCATCGCCATCGCCATCGCCATCGCCATCGCCATCGCCATCTCCGTCGCCATCGCCATCGCCATCGCCATCGCCGTCCCCGTCACCCAGACTCGAGGTCGCCGAGCCGCCCAGGCCTCCGGTCGACGACGGTTGCGTCCCGACCGAACCGAAATCGGGGTTCTCGCCATCGCCCCCGACGGAGCAAGCGAGCGGGACAAACAGCAAACCAAGAGACGGAACCAAATGCCGCAACATGTCTCGGCTCACATCGGCCCGCGCGGCAAAACGGTGGAGGTACGTTATCGGGCCGGCCGACTCTGTGCCGCGCGCGGGCGGGCCCAAGACGGGCGCCGCGCCGCGGCTGGGGAATCGCTGACGCCAAGGGCCACAAAAGTGGGCAGCGGAGGCCGAGTGGGGTCGTAAGCCGGGTCCTGTCCCTGGATCGGTTGCCCTGACCAGGTGGTGATCATTCGTCTAAGCGGCTTACCCGGGGCGGGATGGGCCACCCCTTGCATCCGAACGGATGCGGGCCCCTGTTTAGCCTTGCTCTAGGTGGGGTTTACCTTGCGACCTCTGTCACCAGAGGCACGGTGCGCTCTTACCACACCCTTTCACCCTTACCGACGACGGCACGCCGCGGTCGGCGGTTTGCTTTCTGTGGCACTTTCCTGCGGGTCGCCCCGACTGACCTTTCGCCAGCACCTTGCCCGATAGAGCCCGGACTTTCCTCGACACGGACCGAAACCCGCGCCGCGATCACCTCATCCCCTCGACCTCCGCTTCCCGCCGCCGTCCTAGCACGGGCCGAAGCCCACGCCAACGGCGGTGCCGCCGGCGCAACAGCTCGCGAGCTGACCGGCTTCGCCGAGCCGAGCCCGACGCGGCGTTGATGAAGCCGAAGGCGCACGTCCGTCGGGATGAGTCACCGACGAGCAACGCGGGCGAACTCGTTGACGGCGCGTCCGGTGACGCCAGGCTGAACCGAACCCCGTCGCTACGGCACGATGGTCTCAGGGACCACCGGACGCGATGGCTTTCCCACCGGCTCCCGATCATCCACGTCGTTCGAAGCCAGCACGGTGACGACGGTGATGTTGTCCTCGCCGCCCCGCTCGAGCGCCACGTCAGTGCAGGCCTGCGACAGCTCCGCGTAGTAGTGGTCGCGGGCCAGCTCCCCCAGCTCTTGGGACTCGATGTAGTTCGACATCCCGTCCGAGCACAGCAAGAACGCGTCGCCCGGGCTGACCGACACTGCCAGCAAGTCCGGCTCGACCTCACGCTCGAACCCGATCGACCGGGTGATGATGTGCCGAAGGTCGCTTTCCGCCGCCTGCTCTTCCGTGAGCAGACCGGCTTCGATCTGCTCATTGAGCCAGGAGTGGTCCGTCGTCAGCTGCCGGGCGCTGCCGTTGCGCAGCAGGTAGCAGCGACTGTCGCCGACATGGGCGATGTACGCGTGGTCCTGGTAAAACAGCATGCCGGTCAGCGTCGTCCCCATCCCGTGCAACGACGGCTCGTCTTCAGCGTCGTCGAAGATCCTCGCGCTCGCCTCGGCTGCAGCGGCGGCAAGCAACTCGTGCAAGACCTCACCCGGATCGCGAGGGTCCGACGTGAGCGAGCTGAGTCCGCGGCTAACCACCTGACGGAACACATCGACGCAGGTCTGGCTTGCGTACGCTCCTCCGGCGTGCCCGCCCATGCCATCTGCCACCAGGTATAGGCCGAGACGGGGATCCAGGAGGTACGCGTCCTCGTTGTGGCTCCGAATCCGCCCGACATCGGTCGTCGGCCATGCGCTTAGACGCATCGTTTCGAAGCTATCACGGTCCGCGTGGTGCGGGCGAACGATCAGCCGATCTGGCGCCGTCGGCTCGCGGGTTAGGCGCCGACCTGGCCGCCCCTGGTCTGCGGCGGGCTCGCAAGGGGCTCGGTTAGACGCGAAACGCCGCGGTCTCTTCGGCGACCGTGATCTCGGTGCCGTCGTAGCGCAGCCGCTTCGGTTTGCCGTCGATGACCGACAGCAGCGATACCGGGCGTCGCCAGATGCGCTCGAGGCCGCGAAGAGTGTCCCGCGCGTAGTCCAGTTTGAGATCGACCCCCTCGTGCCGGTGTCCCAGCAAGAGCTCCCCACGATTGAGGTAGTTCGCATCCACCACATAGATGAACGGCTGCCCGAAGTTCGTGAGCTGCTGCAGGAGCTTGTCTTTGACGGCGCGGAAATCCCGACTCTCGATCTCGTGCCGTCCCGTCCGCCGGTTTGGCGCGAACGTGAAGAACTGCTGTCGGCGGCAGAAGTCTTCGGTGAAAAACTCGTCGATGAACGTCACGTCGTTGTAGAGCCGACGAACCTCGAAGATCTTCGAGCGCCCCAGGCCAAGCTGACGGTCCCACGAGTCCCGGACCGCCCGATCGTCGCAGTCGGCCCACTCCTTGCCGAACCGCCCTTTGTTCCAACGCTCCTCGATGTCGCGGTACAACTCGACGCCGATCTTGTACGGATTGAGCTGCGTCGGCCCCATCGCCACCACCCCGCTTGCCGCATCGGCGTAGTCGACGATCTCATCGTCCCGCAGCGCACGAGTGGTCATGATCTTCGAGTGCCAGTACGTGGCCCAGCCCTCGTTGAGGATCTTGGTCTGCCCCTGGGGCAAAAAGTAGTACGCCTCCTCGCGCATGATGCTCAGCACGTCGGCCTCCCACGGCTCGAGCGGAGCGTGAGAGAGGAGAAAGCCGAGGACGTCCCGCTCTGGCGTGGGCGGGATCTTGCGACTCGCCGCTTGCTCCCGCTCGCGTCGCTTCTTCTGCGCCTCGATGAACTCCGGCGGGTTGATGTACTTCTCGAGATAGTGACGCTCGCTTTTAAGCCGCCCGAGTTCCTCGTCGTCGGCGTCGTCTCCCGACCCGACGGGCGTCGGCCCGCCGCCGGGATGGCGAAAGGGCAGCCACGGGTCGATCAAGTTGTCGAGCGACTGACACACGTCGATAAAGCGCTCAACCGGCGTGACCCCGTGCCGATCCATCTGCTTGCGCACGCGAACCGCGTGATTTGCCATGCCGTCGATCATCCGCCGGTTGGTCACCGCGAAGAACCGGTTGTTCTTGAAGAAGTCGCAGTGCCCGTAAACGTGGGACATCACCAGTTTCTGGTCGACGAAGCTGTTGCCTTCGAGCAGGTAGGCGTAGCAAGGGTCGGCGTTGATGACGAGCTCGTAGATCTTCGACAGACCGTACGTGTGACTCTTGATGAGACGATCGTACTCCATGCCGAACCGCCAGTGGGGGTAGCGGGAGGGGAACCCCCCGTAGGCCGCCACCTCGCACATGGTGCGGTAGTCGATCATCTCGAAGATGGTCGTGAAGTAGTCGAGGCCGAACTCGTCGGCGTAGCCTTGAATTTCGCGCTGCAATTCGACGAGCGCGGGCGAGAGGCTAGGCATGCTAGCGACCTCCTTTGAGAAAGTCGCGAATCGAGTCCATGATGTCGTCTTTGGTCTTGATCTCGCTGGTCACCAGCTCTTCGCGGTCGCCGAACGCCGCCGTGAGATCTTTGATGAACTGGCCCGAACCGTACGGGCTCTCCACTTGCCCGTAGCCGAACTGGTTGACACGGGGCAACAACGACTCGCGCACCAGCTGGATGCAAGTCGCCGTGTCGTCCACGGACCAGTTGTCGCCATCGCTGAAGTGAAACGCGTAGATGTTCCACTGCTCGGGATCGAACTCGTTGTCGATCAACTCCGCGCAGGTGCGATACGCCGACGAGATCATGGTGCCCCCTGACTCGCGCGTATTGAAGAACACTTCGCGCGTGACTTCGCGAGCCGTGGCGTCGTGGATGATGTACCGCGACTCGAGGCCCTTGTACTGGCTGCGGAGCCACGTGTCGATCCAAAACGACTCGATCCGCACGATTTCCTTTTGTTCGTCGCCCATCGAACCGGACACGTCCATCATGTACAGGATGACCGCGTTCGACTCTGGCCGGGGTTCGCTTTTCCACGAGCGATAACGACGATCCTCGCGGATGGGCACGATGATGGGGTTGTCGGGATTGTAGGCCCCGGTGCTGACCTGGCGCTTGAGGGCGCGTTTGAACGTGGCCTTGAAATTGCGCAGGCTCTCCGGCCCGGTGCTGCGCAGCCCTACGTAGCGGTCTTTGACGGTTTCGAGGCTCTTGCTGCCGCGCGGCTCAATGCGTGGCAAACCGAGCTCTTCGCCCATGATCTGCGCGAGCTCGTCGAGGGAGACCTCGACCTCGAGCGCCTTGTCGCCCTCCCCTTCGCCGGCCTTGCCCGCGCCGCCCTCCCCGTCCTGTTCTTGGCCGCCAACGGGGTCGCCCGGCTGCCCCTCCCCCTGACCGACGCCACCCTTTTGCTTTTCGCCGAACACGAACCGCGGAATATCGATGTGCGGCATCGGGATCGACACCGAGTCTTTCCCTCGCCGCGTGATCATATCCCCGCGGGAGACGTACTTGCGCAGGTTTTCGCGAATGCGCCCGCGCACGATCTCGCGGAAGCGCCGGTGGTCTTTCTCGATGCGTGCGATCATTGGCGAGGCAGCTGGCGAAGCGCGGGTCCCACATCGACGGCCAAGGGGCGCGAAAGATGCGGAATCCCGACGCTTTGAGAGTAGCACCACTTCGGAGCGCAAGCTGTGCTTGCGAGGGTGGCGTTGGCTTTGCACATCCCATTTACCGCGTATGCTCTAGACACACCCGGCTCGCAGCTGAGCGCTCTCGCGGCCCACCCTGGCCAGCTCGATTTGAGGAACACGATGACCACGTCCAGTCTCGTCCAACGCAT
>QKPP01000107.1 GCA_006508105.1 Myxococcales bacterium FL481
CGTCATCATCGTCATCATCGTCATCGTCATCATCGTCATCGTCATCATCGTCATCATCGTCATCGTCGTCATCGTCGTCATCGTCATCGTCGTCATCAGCACTGCCACCGTCATCGTCACCGTCACTCTCGGTTGAGCCCGCTGTCGTGTCCTCCGTTTCAGCGCTATCCGACTCCGCCGCGGGGTTCGATTCGCTACTCGGTGGCGACGACGTGTCGGCGCCGCACGCGACGATTGAAATCAACGTGCTCCCGAGGAGAGCAACGGTCGGCCAATGTAGATCCCCAGCGTGGTCCATCGGCGTGGGACGCTATCCGCCGAAACAGCCAAGCTCAACGCAAGGATTGCTCTCATGGCACTGACCGGTTGTCACGTTGAAGTCACCATCACGCTCCGATCTGCCTCGACGCCCCGAAGCTGGTCGACCGTAGTCCGATGACAACCGGACGAGCGAACCGCCCAGATCGACAGGCATCCCTTCTCAGCCAAGGCTTGCGCCACCGGGACCGCGATGGCCCAACGCGCCCCAACGCAACGAAGTGCCCAGCGATGACGACCCGCCCGCGGCCGCAGGCGCCTCGCAGCGCGTCACGTGCCAGTGGGTCCTCGCACCACCAGCGAGTGGCTGCCCGCTCCTAGGGTGGTGCAAGGCCCGGACCTGGAGGCTCGCCCACCAGGCGAGCTTACGGTAGCGGCCGCACTCGCTCCGCCAACGCGCGAGTGATCTCGACGGCCTCGTAAACCGGCGACCCATCGACGACGAGGCAGGGTGCTTGCGCTTTGCCTCCCAGCTGCTGCAGACGCGCCTCGGCTTCCGCGTCCTCCGAGACATTGCTCACTGTCACGCCGTCGCGAAGATGGAGGTTCTCGAGGGCGAGCAAAGCTCGTTGCGAGTGACCGCAGCGCGAACGCACGTACAAGGTGGTCTGCGACGGTAGCCCGACCGCCGCGACAGCCGCGCTCGAAGCCTGCTCGCGTTGCACCCCCTCGCTTGCCGCGACCAGCTCCCCGATGTCGCGTTCGCCATCGGGGCCGACCGAAGCGGAGTAGCGAACGATGCCCTGCTTGTCGACGATCACCGTGGCTCGGTCGGTGATACCCTTGTCGGCCAGGTAGTACCCATACTGACTCGCCATCTGGCCCTTCGGATGGAAGTCGGCGAGCAGGGGAAAGGACACGCCCCCGATATCTCGACCCCAGTTGGCGTGAGAGTGCAAACTGTCGACACTGACGCCCAACACCTGGGTATCGGCGGCTGCGAAACGGTCGAGGGCCGCCTCAAGGGCGGGTACCTCGCGGCTTCACGTCGGCGTCCAGTCAAGGGGGTAAAACACGATGATGACGTTGCGTGTCCCGTTGAAGCGAGAACGCGACACGGGCCGACCAAACTGGTCCGACAACGTGAAATCCGGTGCGGATGAACCGATGGCGATTCCTTGTGACATAAAACGGGTCCTCGAAGCGCAAGAGCGCCGTGCGGGTCGTGGTCCTCAGAAGCGTCAGGGACCGATTCAACCACGGTACTTGTCACCGCGAACGATCTGACGCGGCGCAACGACGCGTCGACCGAGACCCAGCGCGCCGGTCGGGCTGCCGCTAAAAGTCGATGTTGGTCCCGACGTTGAGGTCGACCTCGTTGGAGATCCGCGCCCATTTTCCGGTGTACATCAGCGTGTAGGCCGCCTGCACCTCGATCACGCGCTTGGTGTAGCGCTGGGTCTCCCGGAACGGGATCTCCTCGATGAAATCGTCAAGCGCGAGTTCGCCCGCCATCCGCGCCTTCGCTTCCACCCAACGGGCCACGTTGGACGGTCCGCCGTTGTAGCTCGCGTAGGCCAGCGGCGCTTGGCCGTGAAACTTCTCAATCAGCTGATCGACGTAGTAGCTGGCGAGGTACGCGTTGGTCTCGATGTCGAACAACACGTCGGGGTCGAACGTCTCGTGCGGGCCACCCAGTCGCTGGGTCAGCTGTCGCCCCGTCCATGGCATGATCTGGAGGGCTCCACGCGCCCCCACGGGTGACACCACGTGCCGCCGAAACCGGGACTCGGTGTACATCAACGACCACAACGCGAACGGATCGACTTCCCGCCGGGCGGCCTCGCGTTCGATCACCTCGCGGTAGGCCCGAACGAACCAGCGCGAGCGAAACGGATAGGCGTCGCTCGGCGTCAGCTTGGCGTAACGGTGCGGGTCGGACATCGCAATCGCCAGCTCACGCAGTTGATGACCGAGCTCGGTCGACTGCGCTCGATCGCGAAGCATGGCCCGGCCCTTGCGTCCTGGCTTGGGCGCAGGCGACGAGGGCCACTCCGCCCGCCAGCCCAACCCCTCGACGAGGTCTTCGTTGCGGGGAATCCAGCGCCGTTGCTTGCTGATCGCGGCCATGCCGTTTTGGTACGTGTCCGCCACCACGCGGTACTCCCTCCGCGCCTCTTCCAGCCACCCCGCCGACCACAACTGATCGAGCCGCCGAACCGCCGAACTGAAGTGGCGGAAATCCTCGGCCAGCGCTGACGTGATCGCCCGGGTCTCGGCGTAGCCCAACACCCGCCCGTCGTCGCTCATGGGTTCGACCGCGGGCAACGGACCGGGGTCGATGCCCGCGTCGAGCAAGCGCTGCCGGGCGACCACGCCGTAGTAGCTCAACGGCTCGGCCTGCATCACGCCGCGCAGGAGGGCCTCCCCCTGGTCGAGGCGCTCGACATCCTCGGAGGTGACCAGGATACGTCCGCGAAAGTAGCGAGCCATCGTCCGATAGTCGCGAAACCGCTCGAGCTCTTCGAACTCTCGCTCTGCTTTGTCGAGGTCGCCCAGGCGATACGGCAGCCAGGCGTGGAGCCAGTGGCGACGCGACCGATGGGAACGAAAGCTGCGCTCGTACTCTTTGAGCAGCGCCTGCGTCTTCTCGTAGTCGCCCCCGCGAAACGCGATGTTGAGGGCCGTCCACAACCCGGTCGCCTTCGCGCCCTTGCTGGCCTTGCGCTTGCGGGCCGTCTTGGTCCACAGGTCGATCGCTTCGTCGTACCGGGCGGCACGGTCGAGACAACGCGAATACTCGTCCCGCATTTTGATCGCGCCGGAGCTTTTGTACAGAGCTCCGAAGTCGTCGGCGCAGCGGCTGTAGTCGCGCTGTTTGTAGGCCGTGTAAGCCCGGGACAACCTCGCGTTGTGTTTGACGTACGCCGGCGCGGACTCGTTGGCGAGCAGCTGGTCAAGCAGCTCCCGTGAGGTATCCACCCACCGAGCGCGCCGGGCTGCCGCCGCGCGCTCGAGTTGTTCTTTGGTCGAGAAATCGCGCGCCCGGATGCGACGGTGCTGCTCGGCCAACGCGTTGAGCTCCTGCCAGGCCGTGTCGGCTTGCGGCGCGCCGGTGTAGGCGATGGCCAATTCGCGAAAGCGCGAAGCCGCCTTCGTCACCTGCCCCAGGCGGCTCAACGCCCGCGCGTGCTCCAACTCGAGTTGAGCAATGTTGGGGTGGTTCGGATAGTCGTCGATGACCGAATCGAGCGCCCGCAAAGCCGTGGCCGCCGCCGAGCGAGTCGATTTCGCAGTGGTTCCTTGCACGTTGGCCAGCGCCAACGCCCGAGACACGCGCATCGGAGCGACCCGACGATTCGGGTCGAGCTTGGTGGCGCGGCGCCAGTCGAGGGCCGCGGCGCGCAGCAGTTTGTCACGCGCTTTGACATCGTCGATCGTGTCGCTATCCACCCAATCGACTCGCGCCTGGGCGAGTTCGTCGTAGAGCAGCTCACAGGCGAAGTACCGGCAGCGGTGCGGGTGTTTGACGGCCGCGTTGAGGGTCTCCACCGCGGCCGAGAACTGTCCCCCCAACCGTTGCGCGCGCCCGGTCACCGCCGCGGTTCGAAACCACTCCGCACTACCCCGTTTGGCTTCGGGTACCGACTGCAGCTTGCTCAGTGCACCGGCGGTATCGCCTTGAATCAGCCGCTGCGCCGCACCATCGAGACCCTCGAGCTCTGGCGCGGCCGGGGGCTGCCACGGCCGCGGGGCCACCGGCTTTTCCACCGCTTCCTCGGGCGGCGCCGTCAAGACGGTCGGCTCAGGGCGCTCGGCCGGCAACGCGGGCACCTTCGCGGGTGCCACCGTGGCCAGCTCTTCCTGCGACCGCGAGCAGGCCTTTCCGGCCGCCACCAACGCAGCGGCGAGCACGGCAAGCCCAACGATTCGGCGCGACGAGGAAGCCATGTCTAACAATCGCAAATTTAGCACGTCGCCTTCCACCCCTCCATTTGCGTATCCGCTCCAAGATGACCAAGTTTGCGGGTACAAGCTCGCTGCGCCCGCTCAGGCAGTCGCGCTCGCATCGATCAGCCGGGGCGTATGCCGGTCTGCCTGATCTCTCTGCCGGTACGCCCCACGTGACGCGATGCGGCGAAGCACGCGGCCGCGCGGACACGTTTGGGCCAGGCCCGCGATCTGCGAGCCACGCCCCGCGTCGCGTCGTTTCCTCGGGTTCACGCCGTTTTGGGTCGCGCACGCCCGAACCTCGTCTCGCGCGCCATCCCGTTCTAAGGTGACGGCGTGAGCTTGAACCTCCCCCCCCACCAGATCGTCGCCACGGTGCTCGGAGCCGGCACGATGGGCGCACAAATCGCGGCCCATCTGGCGAACGCCGGATGCCGTGTCCATCTCCTCGACGTCGTGCCGGCCGGCGCGACGGGCCGGGACCGCAGTGGCCTGGCTGCGCGCGGGCTCAAGCAGCTGGCCAAAACCACCCCACCTCCGCTGATGCTGGGCGAGTTCTCGGGGCGGATCACCGCGGGCAACCTCGAAGACGACCTCGAGACGGCGGTGTCGGCGAGCGATCTGGTCATCGAGGCGGTGGTCGAGCGCCTCGATGTCAAACGGGAGCTGTTCGCCAAAGTCGCCGCCGCGTCGCGGGCCGACGCCGTGCTCGCCACCAACACCAGTGGAATCCCGGTCGGCGACATCGCGGAGGCGCTCCCCGAGGCCGCGCGCGAGCGCTTTGTCGGTCTCCACTTCTTTAACCCCCCGCGCTTTATGCACCTGCTGGAAGTGGTGCCGTCGCGGTTCACCGCCCCCGGCACTGTCGCCGCCGCCTCGGCCTTCTGCGAGCGAGCCCTGGGTAAGGGCGTGGTGCTGTGCCGGGACACCCCGAACTTCATCGGCAATCGCATCGGCATCGCCGAGATGCTGCTCACCTTCGCCGCGACCACCCGGCATGGACTCTCGGTCGAGCAGGTCGATCTGCTCAACGGCAAACTGATGGGCCGTCCCAAGACGGGCAGCTTTCGACTGGGCGACATGGTGGGGCTCGACGTCGTCGCCCACGTGGTCGACAACCTCCGGACCGCACTTAGCGGTGATAGCGCCGCTCCGAACTACGACCCTTTGTACGACCAAATGGTGCTGCCCGAGATGATCGGCACCATGTTGTCGCGCAACATGGCCGGCGACAAAGCCGGCGGCGGGTTCTACCGCAAGGGCCGCGATGCAGCCGGCAAGCGGACCATCTCCGCCCTCGATCTCGAGACGCTCGAGTACCGCGAGTCCACGCGGCCGCGTTTCGACGAACTCAAGCAGATCGCCCGTACACCGCGGCTCGAGGCCCGGATCGCAGCCGCGCTGCGAGCCGAAGGAAAGCCGGGTGAGTTCCTGCGCGACGTCTACCTGCCCCTGTTCAACTACGCCGCCCATCTCACCGGAACCATCTGTGAAACGCCGCAGCAGATCGACGATGCGATGTGCTGGGGGTTCGGTTGGAAGCTGGGCCCGTTCGCCTTGTGGGATGCCGCGGGGCTGGGCTGGGCCGCCGAGGCCATCGAGGCCCGCGGAGATACACTGGCACCGCTCGCCAAGGAACTGCTCGAGACCGAGCAGACGAGTTGGTACGGCGGCAACCCTGGGGCCCGCACCGTGTTCGTGGGGGGAAGCCCGGCGCATCGCGAGCTCCCACTCGCCCCGGGCGTGATTCAGCTCGACGCGCTGCGGGACACCTCGATCCTCGACAAGAACCCGACCGCGAACCTGATCGATCTGGGCGACGGGATCGCGTGTCTCGAGTTTCGCTCAAAGATGAACACCCTCGACGAAGGTGTGCTCCGGATGCTCGGCTCCGCCACCGACACGCTGCTCGAGCGCGGAGATTTTCGCGGACTGGTGATCGGCAGCCAGTCCGGCGACTTCTCCGCCGGGGCGAATTTGCTCCAGATACTCGGCTGGATCAACCAAAAGAAGTTCGACGAGATCGAGTCGGGGGTCAAACTGCTGCAAGACACATTCATGGGCCTCCAGCACGCCGCCTTGCCGGTGGTGGCCGCCCCGTACGGGCGCACGCTCGGTGGCGGCGTCGAGTTGTCGCTCCACTGCGACGAGATCGAAGCCAGCGCCGAGCTCTACATGGGTCTGGTCGAGATCGGGGTCGGGCTGCTCCCCGCCGGCGGCGGCCTAAAAGAGGTGTGTCGCCGGGCCAGCGCGTGGGCCCGGCAAGTCCCGGACCCCGACCCCTATCCGTTCGTGCGCCGTGGTTTTGAAAACGCAGCCATGGCCAAAGTCTCCACCAGCGCCTTCGAGGCCCGCCAGATGGGTCTGCTCTCCCCCGGCGACGGGGTCACGTTTCATCGCGACCACTTGCTCGCCGCGGCCAAGCGTCGCTGCATCGCGCTGGCCGAGCGCGGCTACACCCCGCCCGACCCGCACGCGCCGATCGACGTGGTCGGGGCCCCGCGCGGAGCGAGCTTCATGCTCGGCGCCCAACTGTTCGAATGGGGCGGCTACGCCAGCGAGCACGACAAGCTGATCGGCCGCAAGATCGCGCGCGTGCTGTCGGGCGGCATGCCCATCGCAGCCACCACGGTCACCGCTCAAACGCTTCTCGACCTCGAGCGGGAAGCGTTTGTCTCGCTGTGCGGCGAGGCGAAGACCGCCGCCCGCATCATGCACATGCTCGAGCACAACAAACCGCTGCGCAACTGATCCGCCCCAGCGCCACCACGAGGACTTGCCATGTCTGCCATCCAAGAAGCTGTCATCGTCGCCTCGCGTCGCAGCGCCGTCGGTCGCTCGCACCGCGGAACCCTACGCAACACCCGGCCCGACGACATCGCGGCCCAGGTGATCCGCCAAACCCTCGTCGACCTACCGGGGCTCCCCCCGAACCTCGTCGACGATGTGGTGCTGGGCTGCGCCATGCCCGAGGCCGAACAGGGTCTCAACGTCGCCCGCTCGATCGCACTTGATGCCGGTCTGCCCGACGAAACCTCGGCAATGACGATCAACCGATTCTGTTCCTCCGGCGTGCAGTCCATCGCGATCTGCGCCGAGCGCATCATGGTCGGGGCCATCGACTGTGCCCTCGCCGGCGGACTCGAATCGATGAGCATGGTCCCGATGAGCGGGGTCAAGCCGATGCTCAACCCTCGCATTGTCGAAGAGCGCCCCGAGATCTACATCTCCATGGGCCTCACCGCTGAGAATGTGGCGCAGCAGTTCGAGATCCCACGCGAGGATCAAGACGCCTTCGCCCTTCGCAGCCACCAACGGGCACTGGCCGCGATCTCGGACGGCAAGTTCAAAGACGAGATCGTTCCCGTGCGCACCGCCGAAGGGCGGCTATTCGACACCGACGAGGGTCCCCGCGCCGACACCTCGCTCGAGGCGCTCGCCAAGCTCAAACCCGTCTTTCACGCCAAAGGCTCCGTGACCGCGGGCAACAGTTCCCAAACCAGCGACGGCGCAGCCGCGACCGTCATCATGTCCCGTCAACGCGCCGACGAGCTCGGACTCACACCCGTGGCCCGATTCGTCGGCTTCGCCGTGGCCGGCGTGGCCCCAGAGATCATGGGAATCGGACCCGTTGCGGCGATCCCCAAAGTGCTCAAGCAGACCGGCTTGAGCCTCGGCGACATCGACCTCATCGAGCTCAACGAAGCGTTCGCCAGTCAGGCGGTGGCCGTGTGTCGCAAGCTCGGACTCAATGAGGACAAGGTCAACGTCAACGGCGGCGCGATCGCGTTGGGTCACCCGCTCGGCTGCACCGGCGGCAAGCTGACGGCCACGCTCCTGGCCGAGCTCAAGCGACGAGACGGGCGATACGGGATGGTGACCATGTGCATCGGCGGGGGCATGGGCGCCGCTGCGGTGTTTGAGCGGATGTAGCGGCGAGGCACGGCGTGTCGCCGGGCGGCATGCCACCGACAGCTACGAGCCACCGTTCAGCCTGCGGGTCATTGACAATCAGGGTGTCATCATGGACGACGGTTCTGCGTCAAATGCGCCGATCCGAGCTGCGGCCGCGCCCGAGATGCGGCCGCGTGGTTCCCGCGAGGCGCCCACGCGCAAGGCTCGCAGTCCTGGCACGCTCGGCCGCGACTTGCTTGCCGATTCAGATCTCGCTCGCCGATCAGCCCCGTCACAGCGCGAAATCAGCGGGCGAGCCCCGCATTCGCGGCTTGATAATTCCGGCGCCGCGGGGAATGTTCGCCCGCATGAACGACATGTCGCCAGTGCCGGCCGATAACGCGGACCAAGACGCGGCCGCTCAGGCTCGCCGCCGAGCGTCGATCGTCGCCGACCGCAAGTATCTCGGGTGGTTGTTGGCCGGGGTCTCGGCTCTCGGTTCCGTCGCATTCACGATCGCCCTGATGGCATCGGGCCGCTCGGGAGAAGTGCAACGGGCCGAGGAACTTCGCAAGGCCGATGTCGCGCACCAGCAACTTCGTGCGACCCGCCACAAGGCTGCCAACGCCCTCGGTGGCTATGCCATGCTCGATGCCAAGGCCGGGCGCTACAAGATTCCCGTTGATCGCGCGATCGAGGTCGTGGCCCGCGATGCCAACCTGCTTCGTGCGCCGGTCCCCAAAGCCGCCCCGCCGCAACCGGCGGCGGCCGCAGACGCGAACGCCGACTCGACGGCCGCCGCGGCTGGCGATCCCGGAGCTGCCGCCGCCAAGCCGGTGAACACCGCCCCTGGAGCGGGCCAGCCAGCCAAGCGACCGCAGATCGTCGACGACGCGGCGCTTTTTGACAAACCGAAGGACGCCAAGCCCACCGACGCCAAGCCGACGGACGCCAAGCCGGCCGACGCCAAGCCCACCGACGCCAAGCCGGCCGACGCCAAGCCCACCGACGCCAAGCCCACCGACGCCAAGCCCACCGACGCCAAGCCCACCGACGCCGGCCTGCACGCCAAGCCCCTCCACGGCAAGCCGAACAAGCCGGCCGCCGAACAGTAGCGCGCGAGCGCTTCAAACTCCGATTGAGCCCACCCCCCCGGTCAATCGGAACCCTTCTTTTCCGCCCTCGCTCCTCGACTAGATGCGCGCATAGGCCCCACATGACCGCCACCCCACTTCTAGGTAACAACTTGACCTCTTGGATGCCCGAGAGCGCGTCGACGTTGGCGCCGCGCGTGGACGCTGCGTACTCGCTGATGCTGGCGTTCACGAGCCTCGTTTTCCTGGTGCTCGTCGGCTCGGCGATCTTCTTCGTGATCAAGTACCGCTATCGCGGGCTGCCGCAAGTCACCAGCGCTGGATCGGGCAGCTTGTTGCTGCATCTCTCCTGGGCGCTGATCCCCGGCATCATGCTGGTGCTGATGTTCCAGCGTGGCTTGGAAAACTACGCCGACGCCACCGTCGCCCCCGGAAACGCCATCGATGTGCAAGTCAACGTCGACGAAGACGGACTGCACTACGACATTGTCCCGTCCTCGGTGAAGGCCGACGAGCTCGTCGTGCCGCTCAATCAACCGGTGAAGCTCACCATCCACGGCGGCGACGCGGCGAAGACCTTCGCCATTCCCGCGTTCCGAACCAGCGCCAGCACCAACGAAACTGGGGTAGCCACGTTGTGGTTCGAAGCCACACAAGCCGGTGAGTTCGACCTGTGGTGCACCGCCGGCTGCTCGGACGATCTGATCGTCTCCCAGGTGTCCGCGTTGGGCGACGACGAGTACGGCACCTGGCTCGACAACAACGCGCCGGGATCGGACCTACCGCTTCCGGAGTACGGCAAGATGGTCTTTGCGGAGCAAGGGTGCGTCGCCTGCCACAGCGACACGGGCGATCAAGCTGGCAAGGCTTGCCCGCCCCTTGGCGGTCAGTTCGGGACCCAGCGTACCTTCGTCGACGGATCCAACGCCACGATGGACGAGGCCTACGTCAAAGAATCGATTTTCAAGCCCAACGCCAAACTCGTGAAGGGCTTTCAGCCCGTCATGCCCGCCTTCGAAGGCCGGTTGCGTGAGCGGCAGATCGACGGTCTCGTCGCCTACATCAAGTCGCTCAAATAGTCCGAGGCCCGCCATGACCACTGCTTCGTCATCTTCTTCCGCGTCGGCTCAACGAGCCCTCGGTATGCGCTTCCTCGCGACCTCGCTCGCGTTTCTGTTGCTCGCGGTCGTCATCGAGGTCGTGCTGGCGCTCGAGGTGGCCACGTCGTCGAGCACGATGCTGCCGCTGGCCACCTATCAAGCCCTCGACGCCGCGCGCGTCTCGACCCTGGTGTTTCTCGTCGGCCTTCCCGCGATCTTGGGCGGACTCGGCAACCTCATCCTTCCGCGCACGATTGGCGCCGCGGGGCTGCTATGGCCGGGAATCGGCGGTCTGGCGTACGCATGCTACCTCGGCGGCGGTCTGCTGTTGCTGGGCGGCGAGCTCGGCGGCAACCCGGACGTCGCTGGCGTCCCCGTGGCTGCGCTCGGAGCCTCGCTCGCCGGGTTCTCTGGGTTCTGCCTGGGCGTCAACTTCGTGCTGACCATGCACTTTCGCCGGGCGCCGGGGGTCAGCTTGGCCCGCATGCCCGTGTTTTGCTGGTCGATCTACGGCGTCTCGGTGTTCAACATCATGTTGGCGCCGCTGATGGGGCTGGTGATCACCGGCGCCGTACTTCTCGAGTTATGGGAGAGCACTGGCGCTGCGATGCTGGGCATCGGCCCCGTGCTCGAACGCCACGCCGCCTGGTTCCAATCGGGCGGAGCCCTGTACGTGCTCGCGGTCCCCGGCATCGGGGTCATCGCCGAGATCTTCGCCGTCCATAGCCGGCGGCGCGTGGCTGGCTACGCCGGCATCGGTTTTTGCAGCCTGCTCATCGCCATGATCGGCTCGCTCTCGTGGCTGCACTTTCAGCTCGCGAGCAGCGGCTCGACACAGGCCATCGCCGGCCAAGCGTTTCTCACCCTGTCGGTCGCGGTCCCGAGCCTCGTTGCCCTGGGCGCTTGCGCGGCCACTTTGCACCGCGGCTCGATTCGCCTCACCACGCCGATGGTCTTCGCGCTGTCGAGCTTCGTCATGCTTTCGTTCGGCGTGTTGGCCGGCACCATCCCGGCCACCATGGGGTCTGGCGTGCACCTCGGGGTGACCGCGTTCGCCGAGGCCTACACCAACTACATGCTCGTCGGCGGCGTCGCGCTCGCGTTGGTCGCGGGCCTGTGCCACTGGTGGCCAGCCGTCACCGGCAACACGGTGGCAGACAGCACCGGCCGACTCGCGTGCGTGCTCGCATTCGTCGGCTTCGACCTCGCATTTTGCGCGCAGCTCGTCGCTGGCGTCAAAGGCCTTCCAAGTGGCGCCAACGAGATCGGCGGGGCCGCGGCCGCGGACGCCCTGAGCGGCTGGTCGCAGCTCGCCATGCTCGGCACCCTCGTCGGCAGCGCTGGACTGCTGCTCGCCTTGGCCCCGATCTTTCAGGGCATCTTGGCGCGCACCACTGGCTTCGCAAACCCCTGGGGAGCCAAGTCGCGCGAGTGGGTCGCCGACGACGCAGACGCCGACCCCGACGCGGGCCCCTACGAGTTCGCCGAACTCGAAGACCGACAGTAGTCGCCGGTCATCCCGAAACGCCGCGGCGCCACGCGTCCGCGGCTTTCTTGTGCCCACCGTCCGAGCTGGCCGCCGTCGCCGCAACGCGAGCTCCCCCGCTGGACCCGTCGTCGGCAGAGCCCGCGGGCTGGACCAACCGGGCCGAGGCCGCGCCCTCCATCCGCCGCGACCGCCGAGTCGTGCAAAAGTGTTTTGCCACGCGCGCGGCTGTCGACAGGGCCACGTGGCGCCAAGCTACTGACACGTCCATGAACACGCCCAACCGCCGCACGGTTCTTCGCGCTAGCGCCGCTGGCCTCGTCACGGCTGCCGCCGCCTGGGCCACTCGGCGTCCAGAGGCCGCGATGCCCGACTCCACTCATTCCCGCCGTCCGACAACTCTGCAACCGATCGCCGCCATCATCCCCGCCCGCGACAAGCATTGGGTCGGCGACGGGTTCCACGTCCACAGCATCTTCTCGCCGCATGGTTTCGATCCGCAGACGTTGAGCCCGTTCGTGCTGCTCGACTACGCGGAGCCGCGTCACTTCCCGCCCAGCTCGCAACCGCGCGGAGTAGGTGAGCATCCCCATCGTGGGTTCGAGACGGTGACCTTCGCGTTGCAGGGCGAAGTGGCCCACCGCGACTCGCATGGTGGCGGCGGCACGATCCGGTCGGGCGACGTGCAGTGGATGACCGCCGGCAGCGGCGTGGTTCACGAGGAGTTCCAGTCGCCGGCGTTTACCGCGGCAGGCGGCACCATGGAGATGGTCCAGCTGTGGGTCAACTTACCGGCCCGACTGAAGATGACCACGCCGCGATACCAGGCCCTCTCGTCGGCGCAGTTCCCTCGCGTCGACGTGGGGGCCGCGACAGCACGGCTGTTCGCCGGGTCGCTACACGGTCAACGCGGCCCCGCGCGGACGCACACCCCGATCACCGCGTTCGAACTCGACCTCCCCGCCGACGGCACCGCATCCGTCGAACTGCCAGCGGGCCACACAACCCTCGCGTTGGTCCTAGAAGGTCAACCCAAGCTGCAGACAACCCACCGCGCGAACGAGAAGGACTTGATCGTGTTCGACCGCGACCAGCCGGGGGCGATCGAGGTGAGCGGGTCGTCACGGGTTCGACTACTAGTGCTCAGCGGCGAGCCGCTTGGCGAGCCAGTGGTGGCTCACGGACCCTTCGTCATGAACACCCGCGAAGAAATCGAGCAGGCGTTCGCAGACTTCCGTGCGGGCAAAATGGGTACGCTCCGGCCGCGGGCGTAGCCACAGGCCTCGTCACGCGGACGCTTCTGCGTCGCCTTCGAGCCGCGATGGGGTTCGAATGCGGCCACCTTCCCCCCGAACGTCAGTTTCGTCGCGTACGCATCCCGTATGGGAGCGACGTTTCACCCACCCAATTGCGGCCGTCGGCGCACGGCCCCGCCCTGCCGCTGATACGCTGTCGACGGATGGGCGACGGTCGCCCGGTGGGGCCATGAAAACAGCGCGAATTCTCGTCGTCGACGACGACAAGACCATGTTGTCCGCGGTGAGCAACATGGTCGCAGAGGCCGGCTACACCCCGCTCTGCGCGATGTCCTGGGGTGAAGCGCTTCGCGTGTTCCGCCAAGACCCCCCGGACATGGTGCTGCTCGACGTCATGATGCCGGACATCGACGGCTTCAAACTCGCGCGCATGTTCAAAAACGAGGCAGACCGGATCTTCGTGCCGGTGATCCTCATCACCGCCCTCGACGACCTCGCCTCCAAACAGCGTGGACTAGCCGCCGGCGCGGACGACTTTCTCACCAAGCCCATCAACCCACTCGAGCTCGACTTGCGCATCAAGGCCATGCTGCGAGTCAAGGTGTTGACCGACCAGATTCAAAGCGCCCGGCAACAGTTGGCCAAACTGGCGGTCACCGACGAGCTGACCGGAATCGCCAACCGTCGCAGCCTCAACGAGGCGCTCGAACGCGAGTTCACCCGCGCCGTGCGCTACAAGCACCCCTTTTCCGTGTGCCTGCTGGACATCGACCGCTTCAAAGCGGTCAACGACAACCACGGCCACGCCGTGGGCGACCGCGTGCTCGTGCTGGCGGCCGGGGTCTTGAGCGATTGTGTACGGCGCACTGATTTGGTGGGGCGCTTTGGCGGGGAAGAGTTTCTGATCCTCGCGCCCGAAACGTCACCGACCGATGCCCGGGTGCTCGCCGAGCGCGTGCGCACCACCTTGGAGCGGCGATCTCAAGAGGAGCAAGATCTTCCCGACGTCACCGCGTCGATCGGCATCGCGGGGATCCGCAATTGCGAGATCTCAGACGCGGCGACGGTGGTCCGGCTAGCGGACGAGGCTCTGTACGAGGCCAAGGCCAGCGGCCGAAACCGCTGCATACTCGCCTCGACTCGACTTACAGTGGCGGAGGAAGCAGAAGCGACCGAAGTCGAGACCACCACGCCGTCGCCGACCGTCGCGGGCCAAAGCTCGCCCGTGGTCCGCACCGCTGCCCTCGACACGAAAGCCCACGGCCACGTGAACGCTCACGTCGAGGCCGCGAGACCATCCGCTGCCACCGACGCGGACCCTCGGACCGACGGATGCGTGGGCGCCCCGGCCACGGGACCCGCCGCTGCCACCGACGCGAACCCTCGGACCGACGGATGCGTCGACGTCCCCGCCACGGGACCCGCCGCTGCCACCGACGCGAACCCTGAGACAGACGCAGTCCTTGACGCGGTTCCCGGCAACGCGGAAGACCCCGCCGAAGACGACGTCAACGTCGGATCCGACACCAGTCGATCGACCGGGTCGTGACGCGCCGCTGCGCGTCACCCGGGCCGTCGCCAGCTGAACCACCGAATCGCGAGCCACGCGACCGCAGCCAGCGATCGCCAACTGGACGGCCGAATCGCAACATCGTTCGGAGTCGTCGACTCGGCCGTCTGCGATCGCGACCTTGGCGGTGACGCCGCGGGTCCTCACGCAGCGAGCCGAGCCGCGCTGATCCTGAGACGGCGGCCGGGATGACGTGCGAAGGACCCCGGCTCTGCTACATCCCTGGTGTGCGCCGGTGGATCGCAACCGTCTGTTTCTCGCTGCTTGCTGCCCTCGGTTGTGCACACGGCCCCGAGGGCCGACTGCAGTACCAAACGCTGCAAAGCCAGAGCGAAGATCGCCCGATGAAGTACGGGGTTTACCTGCCTCCGCAATGGGACGGGCGCACCGAGCTGCCCGTGGTCATCTTGCTGCACGGCGCGGGCGACGACGAGACCTCCGCGGACCGCAAGATTGTGCTCGACGCCCTCGACGAGGCCATCATCACGGGAGATCTGCCGCCGTTCATCCTGCTCGCGCCCAACGGCGACCGGGGGTTTTGGGTGAACTGGCAAAACGGTCAACACGCCTACCGCGACTGGGTACTCGAGGAAGCCCTGCCCGACCTTCGCCGGCGCTACCCGACAATCGCGGGGCGAGAGGCGCTCCACATCCTGGGGGTGTCGATGGGGGGCGGCGGCGGGCTTCAGATGTGGCTCTCCAACCCCGAGCAATTCGCGTCCGCGAGCCTGCTGAGCGCCCCGATCTTGAACGAAGACGAAACCCGACGCTTTCTTCGGCGCTTCATGTCGAAACGCGCCATCCAAGAGGTCTTTGGCCCCGAAGGCGACGGCGACGGCGTGGACCCGTTTTTGGAACTGCGCTCGGCGGATCGCCTCGGGGGGAGCCGCCTCCTTTTCGGCGCAGCGACGCGAGATGTGAGGGGCGTGCTTCGATCGAACCAGGCCTTCCACACCCATCTGCGCGAACACGAAGTACCGCATCAGTTCTTGACCTTCGAAGGCCGACACGCGTGGACTTCGTGGGCGGACGTCTTCGTTCATGCGCTGTGCCATCAACTTCAACCGACGTGCCCTCGACCGACGCCAGCCGGATGGGCCATGCAAAGCTACGAGCGCCACAACGCTGAGTTCGACCCGCCGGCTCGCGTTGCTCCGGCCGGTTGAGTGCAAAACGCTGGGGCGACGGCGTGGCGATCGAGCCGTGCCGGCAGCGCCTCGTCTGCAGCGCATCAACCCCAAGCCGCTCCGTGCAGCGTTCGATCGCGTGACCCAGCGTCTGCGCATCCATTCGGGTCGCGAGGCGGGAACGGCGCGGCCCTGCCTCGTTGGGCCTGCGTGACGGTGGTGGCGATGCCGCGGACCGAACGGGTGCAAGCATCGGGTCATCGTTGCGAGGACGCTGGTCCGCGACGGGGAGCTCGAGACGACGCCACCCGCTCTCGAATGGCCTCGGCGGGAAGTCTGGTCGCGGATGGACGAGCGAGCGCACCACAATCGGCTGGGCATTGCGCTGCTCCGACCCCAGAGACAAAATCGCCGGATGCCGCCATCGACGGAAGACGACGAAGCCCGACCCGCGCTCAAACGCGGCCTGCTCGCATTCGGGGCGACAACCCTGTTGTTCCTAGCGGTCGGCATGCTGCTTCCGAAGTCGTTCGAGGTCTCGCGGCAACGCGAGATCGCGGCACCAGCCCACGAACTGTTCGGCGCGGTCGCCAACCTACGAAGCTTCGCCGAGTGGAACCCGTGGCTTGCCGCCGACCCGAAGATGGAGGTCACGTTCGGGGAGCGTACCGAGGGGGTCGGCGCGAGCTATGCGTGGGCCAGCGAACAACACGGAACCGGCGAGATGACCATCGTCGGATTACAACCCGATCGCTCGGTCGACACGGAATTGGACTTCGGCGACCAAGGCACCGCCAGCGGCCAGTTCCTGTTCGACGCCATCGACGACGGCACGACCCGCGTGACATGGACGATGTCCGGCGATTTCGACGAAAACCCGCTCATGGGCTGGATGGCGCTGATGATGGATTCGACCCTCGGGCCCCAGTTCGAAGACGGGCTCGAGCGGCTGGATCGTCGGTCAGCGAAGCGATAGTGCCA
>QKPP01000257.1 GCA_006508105.1 Myxococcales bacterium FL481
GACGACGACGACGACGACGACGACGACGATGACGACGACGACGACGACGACGACGGCCCCGACGAGCTCTGCAAAAACAAACAACCTCAGGCGTGCGTCGACGGCGAGATCAACGGCTACCCGTGCGAGAACGTAGAACTATTCTCGATGCTCCGAGCCGACGACATCGGCGGTGGCAGCATTAGCGACAGCTGGGGCTGGCGCTACCGCGAACGCCAGTTTGCGATTGTCGGAACAACCCGCGGCACCTCGTTCCTCGAGATCACCGACCCTTGCGAGCCCATCTTCATCGGGCACATGAAGCAATCCGCATCCGAGTCGAAGATCTGGCGCGACATCAAGGTCTGGCAAAACTGGGCGTTCGTCGTCAGCGAAGCGAAGGGCCACGGCGTGCAGGTCTTCGATCTCACGCGCCTCATTGATGCGTCCCCGGGTACAGATTTCGAACACGATGCGCACTACGACGAGTTTGGGAGCGCGCACAACATCGTGATCAACCCGGAGTTTCCCTACGCGTACGGCGTGGGGACGAACAGCTGCTCCGGCGGTCTACACATCATCGATGTCTCCGAACCGCTCAACTCCCAGAAGCTGGGCTGCTGGGGCGAGGCGGGGTACATCCACGACGCGCACTGCTTCACGTACGACGGACCGGACAGCGAGCACGGCGGCAAAGAGCTGTGCCTGACGGCAAACGGTGGCGGCCGACACTTTAGCGTGGTGGACGTCACCGACAAGAGCTCCCCCAAAGAGATCTCGCGCACCGGGTACCCGCAGCCGGCCTATACGCACCAGGGCTGGGCGACGGACGACCACCGATTCTTTCTGCTCGGTGATGAGGTCGATGAGGGGAACTCGCAAGAGTACACCCGGACGCTGATCTTCAATATCGAAGACCTGGAGAACCCGGATCTCATCGCGGAGCATCAAGGTACCACCAAGGCCACCGACCACAACATGTACATCATCGGCGACCGCGTGTACCAGGCGAACTACGGCAGCGGGCTGCAGGTACTCGACCTCAGCGAGGTCGCGCAAGGCAAACTCAGCCAGGTCGCGTGGTTTGACACCCGCCCCGACGGGGAGACCGGCATGAACGGGGCGTGGAACGTGTACCCCTACTTTTGGAGCGGGCGCATCATCATGATCACCGGCGGGGGACGAGTCGCGTTTGTCGGCCCCGCTGGGAGCACGCCCCAGTAGTCGGCCGTCGGCTCGAGCCGCCGGTCGCCCTAGAGAACCGACTTGGTCGCGAGATGGGCCTGCGCCGCCACGAGGTCGCCCTCGCCACGCCGGCGCTCGACCAGCCCCTCGTCGCTGGCGCTGCCCCCTGGCATGTACGCTCGGGCGCGCAGCACTTCCGCGTGCAGGCGAGGCAGGGCGGGAACGGCCCCGTCCCATTCAAGCGAGGTTGAAGCGCCCCCGCTTCGCCGCCAGGCGGTGCGAAACAGCTCCCAAACCGCGACGTCGACGGGCCCCTCGTGCGTATCGACCACCTGTCTGCCGCTCCATTCCAACCCGCCAACGTGAAGCTGCACGACCCGCTCCCACGGAACTGCATCGAGGTAGAGTCTGGGGTCCACGCCCCCGTTGAGACAGCTCGCGTACACATTGGCGACATCGAGCAACAGGCCACAGTCCGTTTCCTCGCACAAGCAACGCAGAAACTCGGGCTCGCTCATCGTTGCTTGTTGCGACCCCGCGACCGAACTCGGGTTTTCGAGCACAAGCGGCCGTTCGAGCGCGTCTTGCACCCGGCGCACGCGAGCACAGGTGCGGGCGAGCAGGTCTTCATCCAAGAAGGCGACGCGAGTCTCGTCTGCTGCTAGCCGGTCGCGTGGCCCGAGATGATCACTGATCCAGACCGCCTTCACCTCGTCCGCCAACTGTTTGAGCGCTTGCAGATAGGTCCGTCGCGGCTCAGCGAGCCCGCTGATCCCAATCGACACACTGTGCAGCGCCACCGGATAGCGTTCGGCCACTCGACGCAACACCGCTCGGGCGACGGTAGCCGGACCGAGATGGTTCTCGGGCGTGGCCTCGAACCAATCGATGGCCGGCCATTGCGTCAGGATTTGCTCGAAGTGCGGCTCGCGTAACGCGACGCCCAGGCCCAGGGACGGAAACTCGGCCAGGGCCGGGCTGCGCCACGGTTCGGGAACAGTCAGAAACAACGGTTTGCTCTCCACATTCCCGCGACGGCCCAGGGATTTGTCCAGGTCGCGATTCGGCACGGCTCGACCGGCGAGCACGTCCTCGCGAAGCCGACCACAACCGGTGGTCGTGCGCCGGCGTCAGCTTGTGATTCCGCCGCGATACTCATCACTGTGACCATGCTGAACCTCGTTCCGCGCGGGCACACGCGGCTCCGACGGTTCGCTTCTCGAACCGTCCACAACGCCTCAACACCGATCTGCCCACCGCAGCCCGATTCACGACGAGGACGGGCGCTTCGGATCGGCGAACCAGAACGTGACGCCGTGCGAGTTCAACGCCAGGTGCGGCCTGGCCCCCGCGCCGCGATACCGCCCAAAGTGTCCCGTTCTCGCCGACGTGGAACGATGCCCTTGACCCCGACCGCGCGACGGAAAGTCGATGATGACTTCCGCCCGCGCGGTTCCTCCCACCAGCGCCGGTCAGCCCCCAATGGGCCCCGGCCCGCCGCTACCGGCCGGTCTCGGCCGGCTTCGCCTTCGCCTTCGCTGCGTCGACCGGCTTCGCCTTCGCCTTGGCAGCGTCGGCCGCCTTCGCCTTGGCTCCGTCGGCCGGCTTCGCCTTCGCTCCGTCGGCCGGCTTGGCCTTCGCCGCAGCGCCGGCCGGCTTGGCGGGTTTCGAGCCCGTCTCGGATGTCGCCTGCCCGGCGCCCGGGGCCGCCGTCGCGCCACTGCCCGCACTCGTTGGAGCTGCGGCGGCTTGGGCCTGCGCCGCGACGGCTTGCTCGCCCAGCGTCTCGAGCTGGGTCCGCTCGGCCTCGGTCAGCGCCAGGCTCATCACAACCTGATCACCTTTTGCCGAGAAGGCGACCTTGTTGGTGATCGATTCAGGCACGCCCATCATCAAGGCCAGCCCCTTGTACTGCGAGTACGTGACTTCGGCCTGCGTCTTGATCGAGTCGACTTGCTTGGCGTCCCCAACCCGCGCACCGACATCGAGCGCCAAGCCCTTGCCTAGATCCAGCGACGCGACGACGTCTTGAATCTCGTTGAACGGCGGTTCCAGCTGGTTGCGATCCTCACTGGAGAGCTTCGTGGCGAGCCACACCGTGCGACTGGTGTCGGCGCGAGCGACCAAATCCTTGAGTGGACCGCCGCTCGCCGGCTTCCCGCTCCCCGCGATAAGAGCCTTGACCGCGGTCTGCCACCCCTCGTTCGCCACCACGAAGGCCTCGCCATTCGCAATGCGACCGACCATCGGTTGCTCCGGCGCGGCCTCGTTAGCGAACACGACCACCTTTTCGCCGTCACGCTCCTCGACTTTCCACGCGTCTGCCTGACCGTCGGCTTTGACCGCGTCCCGCATGCAAGCGAAGTTGTCGATCTTGGTGAGCCCGGGGCCCACGATCACGAGCACAAGCTGCTCGCCGAGGCGGCCCAGCGTCAGTGATTCGAGCGCGTCGACGTCAAGTTTGCAGGCTTCCAGTGCCGCCAAGACCCGGCGACCGTCGACATCGTTGGTCAGCGCCTCGCGATTGCTCTTCCAGATCTCCGTACTCGAAAGTCGCTTGATGTCGATCTGCCCCACCGAATCGGCCTCCGCCGGGACGTATTTGAGCCACTGAAGGTGACCGGCAGCGGTGGTTGGCGCCTTGGGCTCCGGCGAAGCGACCTTGCTCGACTCGGACGCCTCGTCCTTTTTCTTCTGCGCCTTCTTGCCCTTCTTCCCCGTCTTCCCCGTACGCTTGCTGGCCGCCACGTCGGACCTGGAGTCCTTCGCCTTCGCGTCCTCGGCCTTGTCCTTGTCGCCGCAGCCCGGCAGGCACGCCAAAGCAGTGGTCAACAACACGCTGCAAAACTTCCTGGTCATGATCTGTCCTCAAACGTGGCCGGACGCGGTCCGGAATGGGGCATGAGCTTGCCATAGATCGGCCGAGATCGCGGCCGCGCCTCGGCCGGCCGCCGTCGCCGTCGTGATCTCGTCGATCGCGCGGCGACGCCGAGGGCTACTCGGCCGGCGAGACCGAGCCAGACCCGTCGCCAGAAGGCGCTTACGCGCCGCGAAGGGCCCGACCTCAGCATCCACCGTGTCCATGCGCGGCGAACCGCCCCGCCACGTCGTCACCACGGCCGGGGGCTTCGCCGCGAGGAACGACCGAACGAGCGCCGCCTAGGCCGTCTCGCCGTCGTCCGCCTCCGACGTCAGCGTCGCGACGAGGTGACGATCACCCCACACGTTGTCCACGCGACAAACCGGCGGCCAGTACTTGTGGGTGCTCAACCACGGCGCCGGATAGGCCGCCTGCTCCCGCGAGTACGCGTGGTCCCAAGCGTCGGCCGCGACCACGGCCACTGGGTGCGGTGCGTTCTTGAGCGGATTGTCGCTGCGATCCGACGCCCCTTGCTCGATCGCAGCGATCTCTTCTCGAATCGCGATCATGGCGTCGCAGAAGCGATCGAGTTCAGCTTTGGATTCGCTCTCCGTCGGCTCGATCATCAACGTGCCGGCCACGGGAAACGACATCGTCGGCGCGTGGAAACCGAAGTCGATCAGCCGCTTGGCCACGTCTTCCGCCTCGACGCCGGTCGCGGCGGTCAGCGGCCGAAGATCCAAGATGAACTCGTGGGCGACACGACCGTTGGCGCCGCGGTACAGCACGGGATAGTGCTGCTCGAGGCGCTGAGCCATGTAGTTGGCCGACAAGATCGCCACCCGAGTCGACGCCGCGATGCCCTCGTCACCAAGACCGGCGATGTACATCCACGAGATGGGCAAGATGCTCGCGCTCGACCAAGGCGCCGCCGCAATCGCGCCGATCGCTTGCTCGCCGCCGCAGGGAACCACCGGGTGCCCGGGCAAAAACGGGGCGAGTTGCGACTTGACGGCGATCGGTCCCATCCCCGGTCCGCCTCCGCCATGCGGAATCGCGAATGTCTTGTGCAAGTTGAGGTGGCAAACGTCCGCCCCGTAGTCGCCGGGTCGGCACAGGCCGACCTGGGCGTTCATGTTGGCCCCGTCGAGATACACTTGGCCGCCGGCGTCATGCACAATGGTACAAATCTCGCGGATCCGCTCTTCGAACACGCCGTGGGTAGAGGGGTACGTGACCATCAATGCCGCGACCGCGTCGCCGTGCTTGTCCGCTTTGGCTCGAAGGTCGTCGACGTCGATGTTCCCACGATCGTCGCATTGAACCTTGACGATTTTCATCCCCGCCATCACTGCGCTCGCGGGATTGGTGCCGTGGGCCGACACGGGGATCAGGCACACGTCGCGATGCGCCTCGCCAATCGACCGGTGGTAGGCGCGAATCACCATCAACCCCGTGTACTCGCCTTGCGAACCGGCATTTGGCTGCAGCGAGACCGCGTCCATCCCCGTGATTGCAGCGAGCCAGGTCTCGAGCTCGTCGAACAACTCGCGATACCCCGCCGTCTGCTCGGCCGGCGCGAACGGATGCAGCTGCCCGAAGCCGGGCCATGTGACCGGGATCATCTCGCTCGTCGCGTTGAGCTTCATCGTGCACGACCCCAACGAGATCATCGATGTGGTGAGCGAAAGATCGCGCGACTGCAGGCGATGGATGTACCGCAGCATCTCGTGCTCGGCGTGGAAGCGAGAAAACGAGGGATGCTGCATGAAGTCGCTGGTTCGCGCGTGCGGGACGGGGAACTCGGTGTCGAGCTCACCCAAAGAGGCCACGGTGACCGACGCGTCCGCCCCCACCCCGACGAATGCGGCCAGCAAGGCGTCGACTTCGGCGACGCTCGAGCACTCGTCAAACGCGACGCACACGGTTTGCTCGTCGAGTTGTCGCAGGTTGAATCCGCGGCTGGCTGCCGCGGCGACCACCTCCGAGGCGGTCATCCCCTGCAGGCTGACGCGCACCGTATCGAACCGAGGCTCCGACGCCACCGCGTGCCCAAGCCGGGTCACGCCGACGGCGAACGCCTCGGCCAGGCCATGGATGCGCCCGGCAATGCGGCGCAGCCCGGCGGGCCCGTGGTACATCCCGTAAAACGCCGCGATGACGGCCAACAACACCTGCGCGGTGCAGATGTTGCTCGTCGCCTTTTCACGGCGGATGTGCTGCTCACGGGTTTGCATCGCCATGCGAAAGGCCGGCTCGCCGCGGGCGTCTTTCGACTGCCCGATGAGCCGCCCGGGCATGAATCGCTTGTTGGCCTCGGAAGTAGCCAGAAACGCCGCGTGCGGACCGCCAAACCCCATCGGCACGCCGAACCGCTGGGTCGAGCCGACCACGACATCGGCCCCGAACTCGCCGGGCGGGCGCAGGGCCACTAACGCCATCAGATCGGCTGCGACGACCAGCGACGCCCCAGCGTCGTGGGTGCGCTGAGCCAAATCGTCGTACGCGAGCACGCGACCGTCGGTGGTCGGATACTGCACGAGCACCCCGCACAGGTCGTCGCCCGAAAAATCGATCGACGCGTAGTCGCCCACGCGCACATCGATGCCCACCGCCGCGCCGCGAGTTTGCACAACCGCGATCACTTGAGGGTGACAATCGCGATCCACGAAGAACGCGCTGCGTTTGCCCCGGGCGAGGCCAGCACACATGGCCATCGCCTCGGCGGCAGCCGTCGCTTCGTCCAGCAATGACGCGTTGGACAGCGGCAATCCGGTGAGATCGGCCACCATCGTCTGAAACGCCATCAGTACCTCAAGCCGCCCTTGCGCGATCTCAGCCTGGTACGGCGTGTACGCGGTGTACCAACCCGGGTTCTCCAGCACGTTGCGCAAGATCACCCCGGGCGTGATGCAGGCGTGGTAGCCCATGCCGAGCAGCGACCGCTTCACATCGTTGCGTTCGGCCAGGTCTTGTAGTCGAGCCAGTAGCTCACTTTCCCCCCACGCCCGACCGTCGAGTCCCGCCAGCTGCACCGGCTTGTCCACGAGAAGGTCGGACGGAATCGTCGCGTGGATCAACGCATCGAGCGAGTCGACGGAGAGAGCTTCGAGCATCGCCGCCACGTCGGCCTCGCGGAGACCAATGTGCCGGGGCGTGAGCAGATCCGAAGCGGCGAGCTTGCTGACAAAGGACGTGTTGGGCGTGTTCCAGGGCATCGGCTTGAGCCGGCGAAAGCCGGGCCGGCGCAATGTACTGCAACTCGCGACCGATTCGATCGCGCCGCGTCGCCACTGTCGAGCCGCGACTGCGCGGACATCGTAGACCCGGTGGGCGCTGCTCCCCGTCGACCGGCGAGGCTCAAGACGCGCCCCGCGATCCCGCCGTGACGCGGTCGCTCGAGGGGCCCGGCCGTTCCCGCAGCCCCGTCCGTCGCCGGCCACGCCGGCCATGTCGCTGACCACATGGCTCGTCATTGGGCTTGGATCCCCAAAGAAGCCCCCCTCGCACGGAGTCGGCGCTCACGGCCAACGCGACGGGCTCGGCCCCGCCGGACCGAGCCGCGGCTAGCTCACCGGGGATAGACGCTGATGGCGTCGATCTCGGCCAACACGGCATCCACCGCCCCCGCGCGCGCCAGGCTGTGCATCGCCTGACCCATCGTCGCCCGCTGGTCCGCATCTGTCAGTAACGAGACAATCGTGTCGATTGTTCGTCTCGACCCCAACTCGTCTTGGCGAACCATCCACGCTCCCCCCGCCTCCACCACGGCGCGGGCATTGTGTTCTTGGTGGTTGTCCGCCGCGCTCGGCAGGGGGACGAACACGGCGGGGCGGCGGGAGAAGGTCAGCTCCGCGACCGAGGTCGCCCCCGCGCGGCAAAGCACGGCGTCGGACCAAGCATAGGCTGCGGCCATATCGGTGATGAACGGCATCACCCGATGCTTGTCGTGATCGAGACCCGCCTGCTCGTAGGCAGCACGCACCCGCGGCTCATCGGCCGTGCCTGTCTGGTGCCACAGCTCAAACCCAGGGACCCGCTCGGCCAGCTGCGGCGCCAGCTTCATCATCGCCTCGTTGATCGCTCGGGCCCCCTGACTGCCACCGAACACAAGCAATCGCGCGCTCTCGGTTCGCGGTGCCGCATCGCCGACCGAGAGTTGCTCGATGAGCGCCGCCCGCACGGGATTCCCCGTCACTTTGACCTTGGCGGGGGGAAACGCCTGCGCTTCGTCCTCGAACATGGTGCAAACTCGCCGCACCACTCGGCTCAAGCAGCGATTGGTGAGGCCAGGAATGCTGTTTTGCTCCAAGATCGCCGTCGGAATGCCCATCGACCAGGCCGTCATCACCATTGGACCGCTCGCGTAGCCGCCAACTCCCACCACCGCCGTGGGTCGAAACTCGCGCACCAGCCGACGGCAAGCGAAGTAGGCGGCCGGAAGCCGGGCGACGACGCCCAGCTTGGCCGACAGACCCCGCCCTTTGAGGCCCGCGACCTTGATCCGTGAAAGTGGCCAGCCGAGTTCCGGCAACAGACGCGACTCCACGCCGCGAGCGGTGCCGACGAAATGCACTTGTCCGCCGTCTGCCCGCACCCGCTCAGCGACCGCGATCCCCGGAAACAGGTGGCCACCGGTACCTCCCCCGGCGATGAGGAGCCGTCGTTGGGGACCAAACGATGATGCGGAATTGGGCATGAGGAACCGACTGGCGAGAGGCGGGCTAGGGTCCGCGAAGATAGCGAACCCGCCCCGACGCGCAAAAAACCTCGGTCCCGTGACACCGAGCCCCAGGCCCGGATCCCTGAGGATGCCGAGGAGACGGCGGTGAGGAGTCGACCCCCAGGGTCAACCCGACCGCGCGCGGACGAACACTGCGCCCACGGCGACGCGCCGGCCGGACACCCCAGGATCCAGCGCGGGTTTCGGTGGTTTTTTGCCGACGTCGGTGCGGCGTGCCACGGTTTTCGTATGTCGACGGCTAGCGTGAATGGGCAAGATGAAATGCTCGACTGGTTGGTCACCACGTTGGCGGGGTTCAACGGGCATCGCAGCGTGTGGATCGACGGCCACGGCACCCTCATCCACACCGAACCCGATGAGACCCTCGACTCAGGTTGGCGGTGCGTCGCCACGTTGCTCCACCCCGACCGCAAGTCGCTGGCGGTCGCACTGCATGAGCACCTGGGATCGGACGAAGCCGCGGCCAACGGGCCTGGCCGCGCGACGCAAGCTCCCAACGGTTCGCGCTCCGCGGCACCCGGCTAGGGCGAACCGGCGGGCGGGGACCGAGGCTCGGTTCAAGACGGCTGCGGTCTAGCTCATCACGGCGCGCCGCCGTTGGATGGCGGTCGCCATGAGTCGGGCCGCCTCGAGGCACCGCGGCCCAGGACGACCCGCATAGGCTTCATCGACGGCAGCCACGTGCCCGCGGTGCACCGTCGCCAACGCCTCAAGTCCAGGTCGAGTGCGGAGACGCTCCGGATCCAGCTTGGACCGCGGGACACCACACCAAGACACGAAACACACATCTGGCCGTGCGGCGACCACTTCCGATGCGCGGACCTCAAGACTGGACCCGGGCCGATCGCCGAACACGTTCCTTCCACCGGCCAACGCGATCAATTCGTTGCTGTAGCAGTCTCGCCCGGGAGAAAACATCGGCTTCGGCCACCATTCCAGATACACGCGAACCGGACGGTGGCATCTCGCCGCGGCGGCAAGCCGGGCTTGCTCACGGCTAAAGTCGTCAGCGACTCGAGCCGCCGCTTGCATCACGCCCAGCCGCCGGCCGAGCCGCCGCGCGTCGTCGACCACGTCTTGCAGCGAGCGCGGGGCTAAGACGACTTGCGCGACCCCCCGCGTGGCCAAACCCGTGACCACCCGCTCCATGCCGGGGACCGTCAGCGAGGAGACCACCAAGTCCGGCTGGAGCGCGACGATCCGGTCCAAGTCGGGGGCCAAGTCGGGACCCAGACGCTCCACCTCAGCGATGGCGGGGGGATAGTCGCTGGAGCTTTCGCAGGCCACCACGCGGCCGAACTCACCCAGCGCGTGGACGAATTCCGCGTTCGATGGTGACAGCGTGCACAACCGCGCGGGTTCCCGCCCCAAACGATCGACCCCGAGTCCAGCCACATCGATGGCTCCCGCCGCCACTTCGATGCCGCGATCGTCGAACACCCGCCGGGTTCGTTGGCCTCGAGCCACCAACCATGCCGAGACCGCGAGCTCGAGACCGGGGTCCAGCGTCACGCCGCGAGAGACGGCTTGCCGGTGAATGCCCAGCGTACACGTGCCGGCAACCGAGCCGTCGGCCTCGACCAACTCGAACGCTTCGGCCCGCGAGTCCCCGTGCCAGGCCCCATCCGGCCGGACTGGCAAACGCCGCGCACGGTAGCGTGGCGTCTCCCATTGGAACTCAGGGCGTCGCGACACGGCGGCTACGAGATCCTCTCGCCCGGACGACTCGACTTCGGATCGAGTTCGAGCACCGTGATCGCGTCATCGTCCGCCCCGGATGCCAGCACCATCCCCTCGCTGACCCCGAACCGCATTTTGCGAGGCTTGAGATTGGCGAACACCACCACGTGCTTGTCCACCAGCGACTCGGGAGCATAGCTGCGGGCGATGCCGGAGAACACGTTGCGCGATCCGAGGGGCCCGAGATCGAGGGTCAATCGCAACAGTTTCTTCGACCCCTCGACCGCCTCGCAGGCCACCACCCTTGCGACGCGAAGATCCAGCGGCGTGAACTGCTCGATCGTCGCCTCCGGCCCCAGCGCGTCGACCTCGTACTCGGCGTTGGGCACCTCGGCGCTCGGCGGCAAACTGGCTTTGCTGGCTTCGACCATGGCATCGAATGGCTTTTGGTCCAATCGCTCGGCCAACGTTTCGTAGGCCCCGATCTCGTGTCCGGGCGCGAGGACCCGTGCCCCGTTGGCAAACGTCAATGGCTCAGCGAGCTTGAGCATCCGCTCGACCCGTTCGGCCCACTCGGGCAACACCGGCTTGAGTATCGCCGCGACCACCTGACTGGCCCACACCCCGAAACTGCACACCGGGCCCGCTCGGGGTCAGTCTTCGCCAGCTTCCAGGGAGCTTGCTCCGTCACATACAAGTTGGCAATCTCCGCCACCTCCACCGCCCCGCGCACGGCCTTGCTCGACTCAAACGCCTGGTAGTGTGTCGGCGCGTCGCGTAGGCGGGCACGGATCTGTTGTGCGAACTCGGCCGCGTCCGCCGGAAGCTCTCCAAGCCGCCCCTCGAGTCGCGTGCCGATGAACTTGATGCAGCGACTGGCGAGATTGGCTGCCTTGTTCACCAACTCGGCGTTGACTTTGTTGACGAAATCCTCGAACGACAAGTCGAGGTCGTCTTGCCCCGAGTTGAGCTTCGAGGCGTAGTAGTAGCGCATGTACGCCGCCGGCGCGTGCTCGAGATAGGTTCGCGCCGTGATAAAGGTCCCGCGCGACTTGGACATTTTCTCGCCGTTGACCATCACCCAACCATGCACTTGAACTCGCGACGGCACCGTGTAGCCGGAGGCTTTGAGCATGGCGGGCCAAAACAGGCAATGGAAGTACACAATGTCTTTCCCGATCACGTGCACGATCTCGGTGTCGTCGGGCGTCGACTGCCAGTACGCAGCGAAATCATGGCCGCCGTCTCGCGCCCATTTGTCGGTGGCCGAGATGTAGCCCACCGGGGCGTCGAACCACACGTAGAAATACTTGCCGGGGTGCCCGGGAATCTCGATACCGAAGTACGGAGCGTCACGCGAGATATCCCACTCTCGCAGACCGTTTTCGATCCAGCCCAACACGTAGTTGCGCACGGTGGGCTGCAACCGCCCCCCATCCTCGTGAATCCATTGACGCAAAAACTCCTCAAACGGTGCGAGCGAGACGAACAAATGCTCGGTGCTGCGCCGAATCGGGGTCGTGCCACACAACGCGCATGCCGGTTCGCCCAGCTCGGTGCTCGCGTAGGTCGAACCGCACTTTTCACACGAATCGCCGTACTGATCCGGCGCTCCGCACTTCGGACACACGCCGCGGACGAATCGATCGGGCAGGAACATCTTGTCGTGAGGGCAGTAGAACTGCTCGACGTCCCGCGCGCTCACGTAGCCGTTGGCCTCCATCGCGCGAAAGATCTCGCCGGCGTGGTGCTCGTTTTCGGGCGAGTGGGTCGAATGGAAGATGTCGAACCCGATGCCGAAATCACGGTAGACCGAAACGTGCTCCTCGTAGGCCTCGGCGATGATGTCTTCGGGCGGGCGGCCTTCTCGAAGCGCGCGAGCCTGCACCGGCGTCCCGTGGGTGTCGTCCGCCCACATGAACACCACATCTTCCCCGGCGAGCTGGCGCGCCCGCACGTACACGTCGGTCTGGATGGCCTCGAGCATATGGCCGACGTGGATCGGCCCGTTGGCGTAAGGCAGCGCGGCGGTAACAAGAACGCGACGGCTCATGCGGCGGCTTTTAGCACGCAGCGCCAGGCCCCCGCGACACAGGGTCCGTCCCCGTCGGCCACGAGTCGCCGGGGGGACTAGTAGCCCGCCCGCGTGACGCGGATCGGAGGGTCAGTGCGGCGACGACTCAGTTGGGGATACGAGGGCTGTACCGCGTTGCGCCGGGCGCTCGCCGGTGTTCGCCACTGTCGCCGACGTTCGGGGAGGCCCTGCACCAAGCGATTCGCGGTGTCGCACTGGTGCTCGAGGCGATCGGCCAACCGCTCCACTTCGGCGGTCAGACCCCGCAGCATCTCCCCCAGAACCTCCATCGCGGCTTGGCGCAAAGGCAGCGCCGCCGCCCGCAACGCGACGACCTGAGCCGGAGCCGTGGCCGCGAGCGCCACCTTGGACTCGATCACCTTGATCGTACGCACTGCCAACCGCCGTCGACCGTGTACCGGGCGGTAGCACAGGTACGTCAGCTCAATGATCCGCTTGCCCGTCTCGTCGCGTGAGACGGCTTCGGCCAACGGCCGCGGATGCATGTAGTCGAGCCCGATGTCGATCCGTGCGAGCCCGTCATCGAGCGCCGCGATCAGTGCATCCAGCCGCGCGTCACCGGCGGCCAGACGCTCATGAGCCTGGCCGAGCTTGTCGAGCGCGCGCTCGGGACCGGATGACTGGGAAGTCGCGGTCAACGCTAGGAGTGTAGAACCGCCCGAAAAACAACGCAACGGCCGCGCCAGCGCGGGCCCGTGCCCAGACTCGCCTGCGCTGATTCGACCCCGTGCAGTGTCTGGCGCCCGCATCCGCGCAGCGGCCCAGTCGCAGGCGGGAGCACCCGAATCTGCCCGCATCCCGACCCCGCAACGGCCTCGCCGACACGGCGCCCCGGCGCCGAATCGGCACTCCCGCCGGGCTCCCCCGAGGCCGAAAGTCGGTTCGGAGGGATGAATCCGAGTGCGAACGTTGCCCAGGGAGGCTCGATCGGCCCTCGATCCCGCGTTTAATCTGGGCAGCGTCCGATATCGACCGCCACGCCGATCGGTCGCGGTCTAGCGGGCCTCCGGGCCGACGCCAACGGCCGGCTGACGCGACCAAAACCGCGATTCGATGGCTTCCATGAGCCGGCGGGTGCTGCGGCGATCCAGGGCACTGATGTGGAACTGGTCGGTCGCGCCGGCCGGGCTGGCGTGAGGAACTCCATCGGCCAGGCGATCGCACTTGTTGAACACCAAAAACCGCGGCAGGTCGCCCGCACCGAGTTCGTCGAGCACACCCTCCACGGTCTCGATCTGCTGCTCGGCATCGGGATCGGATGCGTCCACCACGTGCAAGAGCAAATCTGCGTCGGCGATCTCCTCGAGAGTGGCCCGAAACGCCTGACGCAACGCCGGCGGCAGGTCGCGAATCAGCCCCACGGTATCCAACAGCACAATCTCGCGCTCCTGCGGAAATCTCAGGCGCCGCACCGTGGGATCGAGCGTGGCAAACAGCTTGTTCTCGGCTCGAACCTCGGCGTTGGTCACCGTGTTGAGCAGCGTGCTCTTGCCAGCGTTCGTGTACCCGACGATCGCGACCACCGGCACGCCTCGTCGACGCCGTCGGGCCCGTTTTTGATCGCGTTGCGCTTCGAGTCGATCGAGCCGTCGCTCCAGATCGGTGATGCGGTCTTTGGCCCGGCGTCGATCGACTTCGAGCTTGGTCTCGCCTGGGCCGCGGCCACCGATGCCGCCGGCGAGACGCGACATCATCGTGCCCTTGCCGAGCATTCGCGGCAATCGGTGCCGCAGCTGGGCCAACTCGACCTGCAGCTTACCGTCGGCACTGGTCGCATGCTGAGCGAAGATGTCGAGAATCAACATGGTGCGATCGATCACGTTGATATCGGTCGCATTGGTGATTGTCCTCGCTTGGCTGGCGGACAAGTCCGGGTCGCAAATCAGCAACTCGACATCGTGCTCCAACGCAAATACCAACGCGGCGTCGAGTTTGCCCGCGCCGAGAAAGGTTCGCGGATCGGGGTGGGGCCGCTTTTGCAGCACGATATCCACCACGCCGATTCCGGCCGTGCGACACAGTTCGTGCAGCTCGTGTTGCCGCGGCTCCAAACTCGCCCCACCCGGGTGCGACATGAGGATCAACGCGCGTGTCCCCGTGTGCTCGGTCCGAGCCCGAGCGGTCGACGAGACCAACGCGGCCTCGATCTCGCGCACGAAGTCGCCGAATGGCACCGGACGCGCCAACGCCTCGACCCCATCCGCCTCACGCAACAGCTCGCTAAGCGCAAACCGGGGAAACGAGTGTACGCTGTAGCCATCCGCCCCGGGGTTGGGCACCAAGCAGGCCATGTCGACGCTGATGCCCGCCGCGCCGCGATGCAGCGCCGCGGACAGATCGAGTTTGAGCTTGCTAAGGTCGGCGAGCTCCTCACGATCGAGGACCTCCGCGGTCAGGTGCGTCGCGACCAACCGCACGCCGCGAAGTCGGCCGTCCGCACCGCGGACCCGGCTAAACTCGGGCAGATGCAATCGGTGCGCATCCCCCAAAATCACCCGTTCGATCTTCCCCCGTCGGTTGACGAATAGTCCGATGCGGCGATTGAGCTCGTGTGAGAGCTCGAGCAGCTCTCGGGCCAGCGCGGCGCTTACGACGGAGTCCGCCGGAACCGAACGCTCACCCAGTTTCGCCAGCGCCTTGGCGTGGCTCGACTTGAGGCTGGTGGTATCTCCGAATACGAGGGGCGCAGCCACTAATCAAGCACTTTGAGAGCAACGGCCAACGCCTGCTGGGCCCGCTGTATCGCCTCGGATTTTTGCCGCACCACGTCGTCTGCCGCCTGCAGTTTGTCGTTTAACTCGTTGATCTCAAGTTGCAAGGCGTCGGCTCGCTCATCCCGCTCGTCCGATTCCTGCTGCAATCGCTCGCGCTCGCTGTCCCACTCGCCACGCAAACGGTCGACCCGCTCTTGGTTCGCGCGCTCTTGGAACTCCATTTGCGCCTGATGCTCCTCGGATTGCGTCGCTAGTTTCTGTTCGAGTTCGATGTCCGCTTGCTCCTGGGCGGCGATGAAGTCCGCCTCGGCCTGACGTTTCGCGCGAGAGAGATCGCCCTCGAGCTCTTCGACTCGAACGACCAGGCGCTCCGTCTCCGCGGCGGCCACCTGCTGTTGCTCCGCATGCTCGGCCCGCTCTTTTTCCACGCGAGCCAGTTGGCCGACGACCTCGCCGTGCTCATCACGCAGTCGTTCTTGCTCGCTGCGCTGACCGTCGAGCTGCTCTTGCAGCGCAGCGAGTTGCTGTTCGTGCTCTGCTTGGGTCGTGGCGATCGAAGCTTGCACCGTGCCCAGTTCCTTCTCGAGGTTTTGGGCCTTCTTTTGCTGCACGTCCAAACGAACCTTGAGGCCCTCTTCGCGCTTGAGCAGGGCTCGACGCTCCGCGAGCGCCGCTTCGCCTTGCTCTTGGGCGGTCAAGGCCTGTTCTTCAGACGTCAACAACTTCGACTGCAGCTCGCCCACCTCGTGTTCCAGGCGGCGAGCGCGGTTCTCCGCGTCGAGAACCGCACGCTTCGCGCCGGCCAGCTCGTCTTTGAGTCGCAGCAGTTCGCGGTCCCGGGCCACGATCTCGGTCTTGAGCTGCAAGTTTTCACGCCGCATCGAGAGGTTGCCGCCGGCCCCTGACGCGCTGGCGCCAGCTTGGAACGCCTCTGAGGAGGACGCTTCCCCGGCGGCGTCGTCCGCCGGCTCGGGCTCCGAGGCTGGGCTCGTTGGCGGGGATGCGGACGTCGCCTCTCCCCGAGGAAAGCGACCGCGCGGCGGAGCCCCCCCGGCCGCAACGACGGCAACCGGTGCGTCCGTCGACTCGGCGTCGGCCTCGGCCGGCTCAAGCTCGGTCGCATCGGTCGCATCGGTCGCATCGGTCGACTCGCCCTCGAGGCCCAGACCGGCCGGAAGCTCAAAGTCATCGGGCGCCGTCGCGTCGGGCGTCGTCGCGGCCGGGAGTTCGGCCGCTGGCTCGAGCTGCGCGAGCTGCGCGTCCGCGTCGCCGTCGGTGTCGAACGCCGGTGGTTCGTACTCCGTGGCATGGGCGGCCGGCGGTTCGGCGGCGGCATCGACGAGCTCGGGTGCGGGCAACTCGGGTTCGTCGAGGGTCAACGCCGCGAACGCGGCATCCGTTTCGTCCGAAAGCCCGTCCGCTTCGGCCTCGGCGAGGTGCAGCGACGACGTGTCCGCGGCCGGTAAAACCTCCCCGACGAACGGCTCCTCGGTTGCGAGCGGCTCGCGGCTGGGCTCGGCGGAGGCCGCCGGCTCGAGCACCATCTCCACCTCATCGAGATCCACCTCGAGGTCCTCCACGTCGTCGCCCGGCGCGGCAGCGGGCAACTCGATAATGCCACCGACTGTGCTGACCAACTGTTCGGACGACAGCGGCATACGCAAATAGCCATCGGCTCGGGTCCGCAGGTTACGATGCTGTTCGAATACATCTTCGGCCACGTCGGCGGCGTACATCACCAAAGGGATGTACTTGGTCTCATCGTTGCGCCGCAGCTTGTTGCACACCGAAAAGCCCGACGCACTCGGTAGCTCGACCCGCAAAAAGATCACATCGGGCGCCTGCTCGCGCGCGTGAGCGACTCCCTCGCCTGCGTCCTCGCTGAAATTGAACTCGAATCCGTACGGGGTGAGCGTCTGCTCGATCTGGGAGCGCGCGGACGGATCGGCATCGATGATCAACGCTGAGAACACGGCCCGAGAGTAGCGGCTGGTGGGGCGCGACGCTACCGCCGCCGGACCGCGCGAACTGCAAGCGCCCGCCTCAGGTGGGACGTCTGGCCGCTGCCAGCGGCCGACACTCTCCAGTCAGCTCAGCCCCTGTGAAGTGGACAACCCGGCGTGGGCTCAAGCAGGCCCGACAACTAGTCGCGGCCGCGAGCGTGACCCAGCGAGTCGGCGAGCCCCACCAAAGCCCGGAAATCGGCCGCGCTGAGATCGAGCGAGCGATCCCCCGGGACCGTCTCGGACCGGTGCAGGTTCAGGCGATGGTGCACGCCATCGACCGTGAACTCGAGGAAGGCCCGCCCCCGGGCATCCCGAGCGAGATAGTAAAGATGTCGACCTCGGAACACGCGATGCGTCGCTGGAGGCCGAAGCTGACCGCCGCGACGCTGATGGTCGACAAACCGTACGTCGCCCGATCGATCGGCGTACTCCACTCGCGCGTGATAGACATCCGCGGGACCCGCGCCAGACGCCCCGACGAGTTCAACATCGCGGGGCAACGAACGGGCACTCGGCACCTGAATCTCGAAGGTCTTGCCGGCATCGGCCGCGAAGGCGGCCGCGAGCTGACCGGGCTTGGCCGCCTCGACAGAGGGCGACGCGGGCATCAAGGCCGATGTCATATCGGAATCCACCGGCTCGTCAAACGCCCCTTGCTGCACACCGACAAACAGCATGGCTGCGACGGCGGCGGCGGGAGCGAACACCAAACCGCCACGAAAGAAGGCACCGAACCGGTCGCGCCAAGGCAGCGTCGGCGGGGCGACGGACTCGGCATCGATGGCGTCGAGGTCCTCCAAAATCCGTTCACGAAGCCCCGTTGGCGCCAGTTCAGGCACCAAGGCCCGAAGCGCCGCGCGTACCTTTTGCTGCTCGCTCACCGCCACTCGACACTCGCGGCAGTTCTCGAGGTGCACCGCGAATGCACGGTGCTCACTGTCGGCCAACTCGCCGTCTACATATGGCTGCAACGTCGAGTTGCACTCGGTACACGAAGCGGGTGTTTCGCTCGTCGTCATCCCTGGCTCCGTTTCTTCTTGGCGCGGTAACGTGATAGCGCCACGGTGTTGTTGTCGTCCGGCTTCGCCGTCGGCGACGGAATCAGCTCCGCGTCCACAGCATGGTCGTACAAGAGCTTGTGCAGCAACTTGCGTCCGCGATGCAACCGACTCATGACGGTGCCGATCGGACAACCGACGACCTCGGCAATCTCTTTGTACGAGAGACCCTGCAGATCGGCAAACACCACGCACATCCGATAGTCCTCGGGGAGGGCGGTCAAAGCCTCGTCGATACGAGCCTTCGTCGCCCGGTCTTGCACGTAGTCGTCCGGCCCGTTCTCCGCATCCGCCCCGGAGATGCGACCCCCGGCGAGCTGCGGACCGACCCGGTCCACCGCGGCGGCCAACGCCTGGGCCCCCGCCCGTTGCTTGCCGTCGCGGTGATAGTCGTTGATAAACGTGTTGCGCAAAATGGTGGACAGCCACGCGCGCACGCTCGTCCCCGGTTGAAACCGCGACCAAAACCGATACGCACGGAGCATGGTGTCTTGCACCAGGTCTTGCGCTTTGGCGTCGTTGCGCGTCAGCCTCAGCGCCACGCCGTACAACGCATCGAGTTGCGGCAAGGCGATGGCCTCGAAGGAGGCGCGGTCAGGCGCTGGCGTCACGCGGAGTCAACCTCGGGCCCCCCCGGGGTATTCCCCGGGCTTTCTGCGCCATTTGCGCCCTTTGCTCGTGCGGCCCGCTGCAGCAGATTCAATTGATCGCGCACGTACGCCGTGGCGGTCTCCGTGCTGCGATCTGCGGCCGCGCGGTCCAAAGACAAGACCGGCGCCAACTCCACCAAGTCGGCGCCAATGATATCCACCTCGGCGTCGGCCAACCCTCCCAATACGGCGTGCACCTGCTCCGGGCGTAGGCCGCCGGGCTCGGGGGTGCCGCACGCGGCCGCCCAGTGGCAGTCCGTGCCGTCGATATCGTTGCTGATGAACACGCGACGCGCGCCGATACTCCCTAGGTGATCGACGACAACCGCCGCCAGCGCCGAGGGGCTCATCTCCTGCGCGGCGCGCCCCCAGATCTGCCGCACACCGTGCTCGCGCTCCCAGTGAGCGCGCTCGCGGCCCGAGGCCCGGATACCGATCTGGAGCAAACGCTGGCCGCCGCCCAACAGGTCGTTGGCGTGCAGCGCCCAGGTTGCGAAGCAGTAGCGCACCCCCAAGCGTTCGCGGGTGAGATCGGTATGGGCGTCGAAGTGCACGATGGCCAAGTCGCGGTTGCGTTCGGGTCCGCCCTGGAGCAAGTACGCCATCGCCGGCCAGGTCACGGAGTGATCGCCGCCGAGCAGGTGCACGCGCAAGTCGGGCCGCAACTCGCCGAGCACCGCATACACCCGCTGTGCGACCGACAGCGGAGACACCGGCATGCGACGTCGGGCCTCCACGGGTACCGTCGGGTAGATCGCGTCTTGGGTGCGCTCGATCTGGGCCCGCGAGTGCATCTCGTCGTGAAGCAGCTGCGGCACGACAAACACGTCACCCAAGTCGAAGACCGGCGCCTGACCGAGCGCGGCTCGGATCGCCTCCGGGCCCCAACTCGCCCCGCGCACAATGCCCGCCCCCGTGTCGCAAGGAACAGCCAGCAAGGCGACCGCCGGCGATTCGAGGTCGAGCAGCCGTTCGAGGTGCTCTCGCCACCGCACCGCGTCGCCGCCCAGGTAGGCGCGTGTCGCCGCCTCGCGCGCGGCTCGCCCGGTGCTCACGGCAAACACGCCCTCCCCGGGCGGACGCAGGTAGCAGGCGAGCTCGTCGAGAAGAAGTTGCGCCTGCGCGCGGGACAAACGAACGTGCGACTCAGTCACGGGGTCTTACCGATCTGTTGCTCGTGCAACGCCATGGGTATCCTCGCCCGCCCATGAGCGCCTCGAATGCCACCTATGCGAGTCCCTTGGCGTCCCGCTACGCCACCAAAGCGATGCTGGAGAATTTCGGCGATCATCGCCGGGCGTTGTTGTGGCGCGATCTGTGGATCGCGTTGGCCCAAGGCGAGCACGAACTGGGGCTACCGGTTTCCTCCGCCCAAATCAAGGCACTCGAATCGGCCCGCACCGAGCTCGACTTCGATCGTGTCGCGCAGCTCGAACGCGACCTCCGTCACGACGTGATGGCCCACGTCCACCACTACGGCGAGCGGGCGGGTGAAGAAGCCAGCAAGATCATCCACCTCGGGGCCACGAGCTGCTTTGTCACCGACAACGCGGAACTGGTGATGCTCCGCGACGGTCTCGATCTCCTGATCGACCGCCTCTACGCCGTGGTCAAACAGCTGCGGCAGTTTGCCGACGAGCACAAGGCGGTGCCGACCCTGGCGTACACGCACTACCAGCCCGCCCAGCTCACCACCGTCGGCAAGCGAGCGTGCCTGTGGGCGCAAGACTTCGCATTCGACCTCGAGACCCTCGTGGCGCTGCGCGAGCGCCTCCCGTTTCGTGGGGTGAAGGGCACCACCGGCACGCAGGCGTCCTTTTTGGCCCTGTTCGAGGGCGACCACGAGAAGGTCCGGGCCCTCGATCGGAAGGTCTGTGCCGCGCTGGGGTTCGCGGCCTCCATCCCCGTCAGCGGTCAGACGTACACCCGCAAAGTGGACAGCTGGGTGCTCAGCGGATTGGCCGACGTGGCCGGGTCGGCGAGCAAGTTTGGCAATGACTTGCGGCTGCTGTCGCATGAACGCGAGGTCGAAGAGCCCTACGAGAGCAAGCAGATCGGATCGAGCGCGATGGCCTACAAGCGCAACCCGATGCGAAGCGAACGGATCGCCTCGCTCGCGCGTTTCGTGCATTCGCTGGCGACGAGTCCGCGCGAAACCCACGCGAACCAGTGGCTAGAACGCACGTTGGACGACAGCGCGAACCGCCGGCTCGTGCTCACGGAGGGGTTTTTGGCCGTCGACGCCATTTTGAACCTGTGTGTGAACGTCACGTCGGGGCTCGTCGTCAACCCCGCAGTGATGCGGGCCAACATGGCCGATGAGCTGGGCTTTATGGCGACGGAGAACGTGATCATGCGAGGGGTCAAAGCCGGCGCCAACCGCCAAGACCTGCACGAACGGATCCGCCAGCACAGCCGGGCTGCCGTCGAGCGAATGAAGCGAGAAGGCGCTGCGAACGACGTTGTCGACCGCATGCAAAACGATCCCGAACTGGCTCCCCACATCGACCCCGACACGCTGCAGCCCGAGCGCTACGTCGGTCGGGCCCCCCAACAAGTCGATGAATTCCTCGGAGAGTACCTCGACCCGCTGCTCGAGCGATTCGGCGCGGGTCGACAAGGCTTCGCCGCCGACGTGCGCGTGTAGTCCAGGACAGAGGAGGAAGGCGCGGCCGACGAGATCCCCGTTACTCGGCTCGAAGTGCCACCCGGCTGTCGTCACCGCATCGCCCGTTGGCCGCGGATCGTCGTTCGCCACCCCCGCTTGTCGAAGCGAGTCGTGGGTCGAGCGTCGGAGCCGAGGGCTGAGCGCGAGCGTCGTGGGGGCCCGAGCGCCGTGACGGCGGGCCCGGCTCGCGGTCAGACCGAGGTCTGTGCGTCATGACCCGGCGCCGAACCTCGCCGCGAATCGGGGGCTCGCTGCGCGTGCGGCCCGGCCTAGCGACCGCGCTCGGTGGCCTGACGGACGACCAACGTCCGCCCCCACAAATCTTGTCCGTCTAGCGCCCGAATGGCTTTCACCGCGTCGCGGCGATCGGCCATGGTCACAAAGCCAAAGCCCCGCGAATCACCCGTGTCTCGGTCGGTCACGATCACCGCCTCAGCGACTGGACCGTACTCTTCGAGCTTCGCTTGCATCTCCCCGACCGTCACCTGATGCGAGAGCCCGCCGATAAACAAACGGCTCGGATGCGCGGTCGACCGCTCCGCCCCCTCCGGCGGCGACGTGAGTCCTTGGACGACCTCGTCGATCGACATCAGACCACCTTGGATTTCGTCGACCGTGGCGATGGGGATGCCAGCCATCCCCGACTCGCGACGCTCGCGCTGGCGTTCGCTCTTCTCGCGTTTTTTGCGCTGTTTGTCCTGTTCGCGTCGACGTTTTCCAGCGGAGTAGTTGCTTCTAGACATGAGACCTGCGTGAAAAAGTTGGGCGACGAGAGAACGAGGATTCGCGCGAAACCCGCTCGCACTGCAGAGAACGCGACCGCTCGATGCGTACCCATGCCTCGCGGGGCCGGGGCGCCCTCCTGGCTACCACGCGAAGGGGCCCAAGAGGCGGTTTGGAGCGCGCGCCCCCCTCCCGGAGCCGGGACCTCGCGGCAGACGCGGGATCCGCTGAGCGTGGCCGTGCGCCGCGTTGTCGTGCCAACGCCGGGGGCCTACGCATGGAGGCCGCGCTGACTGTCCACGATCAAGCAGAGACGGTCGATGGAGAGTGATGGCCAGTCGGTGACGAATGCAACGCCGCGTTGCGCGTTTCGGACTCTCGACAAGGGTGCCTCGGTAACGCGCCGCGCTGGCCTTGTCAAACACGCCCTCCGTGGCTCCCGCGCGACGGCTCCACGACCACGTCAGCGGCTCGCGGGCGAGTGTAACGGCCCACGGCATCGCCGAGCCCATCCGCACGCACTACGCGCAGTCCGCCCTCGACCGACGCGGTCGAGCTACCTCGCGTCACGCCTTCCTTCCTCATCCACCGGCGAACGGGGCAGCACGACCCGCTTGCGTTCCCCCGCGTCACGAGGCCACGAGACCGAACGAGCTGTCCGTCTCTTTCCCGCCTCCCGCCGCCCGCTCTGCCGCGAGCGCCTCGCAGCGAGTCAGCGCCTCGCGCAGCTTGGCCAGTGTCACCGGCTTCGCGACGAACACATCCATGCCGGCCGCGACACAGCGGTCGCGGTGCTCGTTGGACACGTACGCCGTGGTGGCCACAATCAGCGGGCCCCCTTCCTCCCCTTGCTCCGCACGGATCGCCGTCGCGGCCTCGTACCCACTCATCACGGGCATCTCGCAGTCCATCATGATGAGGTTGTGACCGTGTGCTCGCCACGTCTCCAGCCCCTCCCGACCGTCATGCGCCACGTCACACTCGTACCCCAGCTTCTTTAGCATTCGCACGATTACGGTGCGATTGATCTCGTTGTCTTCCACCACCAACACCCGCCCTTCCACGGGATCTGTCCGGTCTCCAGTTGTCTGCACGGTCATGGTGGTACTCGTCCGATGTTGGCTACAAGAGTCGACCACTGCGTCCCGTACTGAACGGCTTAGTTCGGTACGCGGTGGCAAGGGAACAATGTTCTTTACTACAAATCGCTCCGAACGCGGTGGCGTGCAACCGTCGCCGTTCGCCGTGCGCGCGTGCGACCCACGGAGGCGCGGCCTTCTGGCGAATCTGACACAAAGGCGCCATCCTCACCGTCGCGGCACACGGGTCACCGCGTGCGCCAAGCGGCACGGCCGGTCAATCGCGTGTCCCGCGAGGGACCGCCGCGGCGCTCGCGAGATGGACGATCCCGTTCGATCCGTCGAGCCGCCCGGCGAGACCCGGCTTGGGGCGGACGGCGACCCCGACTCGTGCCGCCAGCAACATCTCCAAGTCAAAACCGTTGTCGCCAAAGGCCGCCAGCCAGCGCGCTGACTCACCAAACCGCGCGCGAGCCCGACTCACCTTGGCGGGACCATACGGCGTGGGAGCGGCGAGCAGCGGAAGGAGGCACCCACTCGAGTCCACCGCGGCGGGACTGGCCACCACGTGCGCGGCGGACCAGCCCCAGATCTGACTGGCTTGCTCGACCACGAACTGAGGAGAAGCCGACACGACGAACAATGGGCGGCCGGCCGCCCGAGCCCAGTCGATGATCGCCCCCACTTCATCGATACGCCGCCCTGGCAGGTCGCGCTCGCGCAAGACCTCACTGGCAAAACGATGCAACTCGTCGAGCCGGTGACCGGCGTAGCACCAACTCATCACGTCGCAGATCGCCAGCTCGCCGACTCGACCGTCGCGATAGCCGTCGTACAACGCGGCAGCGATACGATTCGCGTCCCCGGCGGGGTCGGTACCGTGCCGCGCGGCGACGGCTGCCAGGGCGGGTCGTGCGACATCGAGCAGCATGCCTCGCTCTAGAGCGGCCGTAAACACATCCTCCCCCACGTCGCCCGTCCACAACGTGCCGTCTCCGTCAAAGGTGAGTACCCCATCGCCGTGAGGGGCGATCCGGGCAACGATCTCGTTCGCGGAACAAACCTGCGGCTGAGCATGTGTGGAATCCATGGCCGCGGCGCACGCTAGCGATCCTCGTCCGGGACCACAAGCCATATGCCGGCCACGAGCCTACGCGACCCCGAACGAAACCGACCGGCTCGGACGCCGCGGCGTCGTCCGCTCGCCACCCGTGCTAGCGTCAACCGGCGCATGTCCAACGACGACTCCGTTTCCTCCGCCGACGTCATCCGCTTTTGGTTTGGTGCACCGGGCCCCGTCGAGCGGGTCGAGCCGGCCGTCTCGCGCCGATGGTGGGGAAAAGACCCCGCATTCGACGAGGAGGTGCGACGCCGCTTCGCGGAGGCGCACGATCGCGCCACGCGCGGGGCTCTGCACGACTGGGCGACGACCCCCCGAGGTCGACTCGCGTTGGTGATCGTGCTCGACCAGTTCTCGAGAAACATGTTTCGTGACGACCCTCGGGCTTTCGCGAGCGATGCGCTGGCGCAGGCCCACACGTCCGCGGCGATCGCTGCAGGCGACGATCTCGACCTGACGGCGATTGAGCGCGTGTTTGTGTACATGCCGCTGATGCACGCCGAGAACCTGGCGCTGCAAGAGCAATGCGTCCAGTGCTTCGAACGCCTCGCCGCCGCGGCGCCGGCCGAACACGCCGACATGCTGCGCAACAACTTGGACTTCGCGGTGCGCCACCGCGACATTGTGGCCAAGTTCGGCCGCTTTCCCCATCGAAACGCTACGCTCGGCCGCAACTCGAGCGCGGCGGAACTCGCCTTTCTCCAAGAACCGAATTCGTCGTTTTAGCCTCCGCCCCGCGTCGGTAGAGCTCACCCCCGCCACAACCGACCGGCGGTCGCAAGCGCGGCTCGAGATCTCTGCGCGCCCGAATGGCGACAAACTCGCGACGTTCACTCAATCCGCGACATCAGGGTGAATTCGGGTGCCATCACGATGGCGAGCATCGTCGAACGGATCCTCGCGCGTTACACCGCGCACGAACTGGAAACCTTCACGATGACTGAAACGCGCTACTGCCCACGGCGAGTCGCTCTCGCGGCCCGCCTGACCCTCCCCGTCCTTGTCGCCGCGACGATCGCCGCCGCCTGCGAGCCCTCGTTCGATACTCCTTCCCACGCGATCGCGCTTGAGCCGGCGACGCCGCGAAGCGCCGGCGAGGACGTGTTCATCTCCGAGTACGTGGAGGGCTCGAGCTTCAACAAAGCCATCGAGCTATACAACCCGACGTCGGCGACGGTCGACCTATCCACATACACCCTTGAGATGTACTTCAACGGCAACCCGTCCGCGGGCCTCGTGCTCCCGCTGGCCGGGTCCGTCGCGCCAGGTGAGACCTACGTGGTCGCGCGCAGCAGCGCCAGCGCCGAGATCTTGGCCCTCGCCGATCAGGTCTCGACCGCCAGCTTCTACAACGGCGACGACGCGATCGTGCTGCGCAACGCGGCGGACATCGTCGACGTGTTCGGCCAAATCGGCGTCGATCCGGGCTCGCAGTGGTCCGACAACGGAGTCGTGACCCAAAACGCCACGCTGCGCCGCAAACCCGAAATCACCGCGGGCGACACCAACGGCGACGACGCGTTCTTGCCGGCGACGGAATGGAACGGGTTTCCGCAAAACGACATCAGCGACCTCGGTTCGCACTCGGTCGTGGGTGGTGACGACGACGACGACGATACCGGAGATGACGACGACACCGGCAGCACGGGCGATGACGACGACGACACGCCCGCGATCGTCGCCATCCACGCCGTTCAGGGATCGGGAGACGTCAGCCCGCTTCTCGACGAAGTCGTGACCGTGGAGGGCGTCGTGGTAGCGGACCACCAAGGCAGCCTGCGTGGGTTTTGGATGGAAGAAGAGACGGCCGACCGCGACCAGGACCCAACGACCTCGGAAGGCTTGTTCGTCTACACCGGGACCGCATCGCAAGCCGTTGCGGTGGGCGACGTGGTCACCGTCACCGGACGCGTGGACGAGTTCTTCGGGCTCACTGAGCTCACCGACGTATCCGAGGTTAGCGTCGTCGGACAGACCTCACTCCCCGCAGCCACCACCTTGACGCTTCCGTTGGTTGCCGACGATCAACTCGAAGCGAATGAGGGCATGCGGGTCACCGTGCCGGAGACGCTCGTGGTGACCGAGCACTACAACTTGGCGCGGTTCGGCCAGGTCGTGCTCGCCCCCGAGCGCCAGGCCCAGCCCACACAGGTCGCCGACCCCGGCCCGGACGCCAATGCGCTCCAGCAAGCCAACGACCTGGCACGACTGGTGCTCGACGACGCGAGCACCCAGCAAAACCCAGATCCAGTAGTGTACCCAGCTCCGGAACTGAGCGCCGACAACTCGCTGCGCGCCGGGTCGTCGGTCACGGGACTGACGGCGGTGGTCGACTTCTCGTTCGGGGAATACCGCCTGCACCCCACCGAGCCGGTAGACTTCGACGTGGACGCGAACCCGCGTCCAGACGCCCCCGCCCCCGCGGGGTCACTGCGGGTCGCCAGCTTCAACGTGCTCAACTACTTCAACGGCGACGGACAGGGTGGGGGATTCCCCACCCCTCGCGGCGCCGACACCGCGGATGAACTCGAGCGGCAAAGCGACAAGATCGTCACCACTTTGGTGGACATGCAAGCCGACATCGTCGGTCTCGTAGAGATCGAAAATGACGGCTACGATGACTTCTCCGCGATCGCCGAACTCGTGGCTCGGCTCAACGCGGTCGCCGGGCGGACGTACGACTACGTCGCCCCGGCCGCGAGCTCGCTCGGTGACGACGCCATCGCCGTCGGGCTGATCTACGACGTCGACATCGTCAAGGCCATCCGCGCGGCGGCGGTGCTCGACGCCAGCATCGATCCTCGATTCGACGATGACTTCAACCGGCCGGCCCTTGCGCAGTCGTTCAAGGTGCGAGAAACCGGTGAACGACTGACCGTGGTCGTCAATCACCTCAAGTCGAAAGGCTCCCCGTGCGACGCAGTGGGCGACCCGAACGTGGGCGACGGGCAAGGCAACTGCAACCTGACCCGTACGCTCGCCGCCGAAGCGCTGGTGGACTGGCTCGCGAGCCGCCCTACCGGCGTGCGCGACCCGGATCAGTTGATTTTGGGTGACCTCAACGCATACGCCAAAGAAGACCCCATCGCCGCCATCACCAGCGAAGGCTTTGTCGACCTTTTCGATCCCGGTGACGACAGCTTGACCTATTCGTACGTGTTCGGCGGGCAGTGGGGCACGCTCGACTACCAGCTCGCATCGCCCACACTGGCCAACCAAGTGGTCGCCGCGCACCACTGGGCGACCAACGCCGACGAACCGCGCGCCCTCGACTACAACGTGGAGTTCAAGTCCGCGTCGCAGGTGTCGGACTGGTACCAACCCGACCCGTACCGCGCCTCGGACCACGACCCGCTGATCGTCGACTTTGAACTCGACTCGGATCTGCCCCCCGAAGCGGCCATTGTGGCTCCGGAAGACGGCGATGAGGTTCCCCGGCGCCCGCAAGTCCGCGTGGAGGCCAGCGACGACCGACGTGTGGCGAGCGTGTGGGTACGCGTGGACGATCGGCCGTGGCGGCGGGCTCGTCGCGATCGCGCCACCGACACCTACGTTCGCAAGGTCACCGTCGGACGGGGCGAACACGTGATCGAGGCCAAGGCGATCGACAACCGCGACCAGACCAGCGAGATCGATCAGATCACGGTCACCCGCTAGCCGCGACGGCCAGCGAGTCGTCGTTGACCCACGAACGGGCCCCGCTGGATTGTGAGCGGGGCCCGCATCGTTTCGCTCGATAAGAAGCCCGCCCCGCCGAGTCGCCGGCGAGGCGGGCTTTCGTTTCGGCCGACGAGAACGGGCCCAGCCGTGTCGCCGGCGGCACCTTCTGTCTCAGTCGACAAAAAAGCCCCGCCAGGCTGCCGGCGGGGCTTTATGCGGTTCACTCGCCGCCGGGATCAAGTCCCCTCGAGCGAGGCCCAAGCGGGCCTGAGTCTGAGCCTACAGGCCGAAGCAGTTCGCGTAGTAGGTGACGGTGGCGGGCCAATCCGAGAAGATGCCCAAAATGCCCACGCGCTTGGCCAAGACGTGCAGCGTCTGCATTTTGTCGCCGTCGTTGTTGATGATGTCGTCGGTGGTCTGGTGGTACCAGGCCCCGTCGGCCGCGAGCGGAGCGGAGCGCTCGATCGTCCAGGTGATGATGTCGAGGCCGGCTCGGCGCGCGCGACGAGCGTAGCGCGACGGACGGATGCGGCCGTTGCGGTCTTTGAGCAGCATCCACATCGGGGGGGCGATGATCTGCACGCCCTCGTCCGCGAGCTCACGCATCGTCGGCGACCAGCTGTGCGGGTTGTTCTCGTCGAACTCGGGGTCGGAGTAACGACCGTCGAGGAATACGGCTTGCTCGCCGAAGTCGGGGGCGTTGGCGATCCAGTAACGCACGTCGTCGAGGTTGAACGACTGGGCCCAGACCTTCGACGCATCGACGCCGGCCTCTTCGTAGTCGTCGATCAGCGCCTGCGCGTACTCGGCCTGGCTGCCGAACACGGCCGCGATGTCGTCGGCGTCGCCGCCTTTGAGCTCGGGCGTGAACTTGCGATCGAGCTTGGTGAACAAGTCGATGCTTTCTTTGTGGCTCAACACCTCGCCGCACGTGGAGTACAAGTCCGTGCGCCAGTCGGCGGTCCCGCCGAGGTACTCCTCGACCGTCCGGGCGCGGGGGTCAGCCGCGTCCATCTTGCCGCACAGGCTCTTGAACTGCTCCAATGTGATGTCGCTGGCACAGCAGCGCGCCGAGGCGGCCTCGATGAGGTTGCCGTCTTCGTCGTACTGAGCCGGCACAAACGGCTGCTCGCACGAGGACGCGAGCTCCGTGGCCAAGATGTTGGTGGTCGTGTGCAAGTCGCACTGCGCGTGACGACAGACGAGCTCGCCGTCTTGGGTAAAGGTCACGTCGCATTCCAAAATGCCCGCCCCCATGCGCGCCGCCGCCTCGTAGGACTCGCGGGTGTGCTCGGGGAACTGCATGCACGCGCCGCGGTGTCCGATCGAGAAATCGGTGGTGTAAAACGGGCCTTCGCTGCACGAGTTGAGCTTGTTTTTGAGCCACCCGTCGTCCATGTTGTCGACGAGGAAGTACGGGCGAGGTCCGAGTTGCACGGAACCTTTGGGTGCATGCCAGCCGCCATCAACGCGGTGCTCGACTTCGGACTCGACGGACTCGTCGGTCTCGGGCTCGGGGGCGACGTCGCAGTTGGCAATCAGCGCGGCGGTGCCGAGCATCAAGGGCGTCGACAGCATGGCGAACGCGCGTTGGCGAAGGGTGCGCTCGGTCGAGCGAACGGCAGAAGCGGGTGATGGCTTGGCCATGAGTGTGTTCTCTCCTCTCCGGATCCGGAGGCGGCGAACCTAGGCTCACCGTGATACAGGCTAGTCACAGCGAGGTTTCCTCAGGTCGACACAAAAGCGCCCGTCGCTCCACGCGGTTCCCGTCAGACTGACGCCACGTAACGGTTACTGAAGCTTCATCCCGCTGCTGCCTCAACCGCCCGCAAGACCGAGCTCGTGCGACGTCACGAGCGAGTGCCGCATGTCCGGATCGTATCGCTCGCGTCGCGCCGCGCTCACCCCTCGGCCTCGCCGGCGGACAACGTCCTCGCCTCCTCCGGCCGGGGAAGATCCGCGAACAGCTGCTTTCGCAGCTCGGTCTCCGCGAGTCCGGAGCGGAGTGCCAAGCGGGCGTACGCATGCCCAACCGACATCGTCGAGCCGGCTAAAGTCGCCAAGGTGGAGGCCTCGCCCCACCGTTCCCGCGCGGCAACTGGAAGCCACGCCACGAACGACTGGAGCGGGTCGTGCAAGGCCCATGAAGGCTCCCCGCGCCGAGCGGCGCGCCAGCTTAGCTGGTCAGCGAACATCTGGTGCAATTCGTACCAAAGCGGTGCAAACCCAGCGCCAAGACGGCGCCAGTCGGCCCGAGACAAAGTCGGGGGCGATGGACGCCGCAGGGCATCGGGAGCGGCTTGTGCCACCACTCGGGCGATTGCATCGCGACGCTCCTGGCAAACCCGCGGTCCCACCAACTCCGCCTCACGCAGCGCTCCCGGCCACCTCGTCGCCGCGCGACGCAGCCGTCGGGCTCGGCCCGCACCGGGTTCTAGCGCGGCGATCTGCAGCAAGCTGGTGTACTTGATGGTGAGATCCCGCGCCGCGGCGCGAGGAAACGGACCAGACCAAAAACGCATCGCCTCACCAGATCGCGATTCCCCAGACATCCAGCTCGGTTTTATCCGTCATGGCTCAGGAGTGCTACGCAGTAACAGCCATGCGTCATCGAACGTCGCACGCCCGCGCATCGCCCTCGCTTCGCGCCCTGAACGCGACGCAACGACGTGCTGCCGCGGTGTGTCGTTCAACGCTCGAGTCCGGCCCCGGGCCCGCCGCGACCCGACGACACCGTGCTATACCCGCAACGTGCCGACGGACACGGAGCTGCTCGACGCGTGGAGACGCGGGGACAACCGCGCCGGAGAGGTCCTCTTCGACCGCTACTTCGAGAGCATTCGCCGATTCTTCTGCAACAAGGCCAGCGACAGCGTCGAAGACCTCGTTCAACAGACGTTTATGGCCTGTCTCGAGTCGCGCGACCGCTTTCGCGGGCAATCCAGTTTCCGCACCTACTTGTTCGCAATCGCGCACAACGTGCTGTACAAGCACTTCCGCCGTAAGCGACGCAAAGACTCCAAGATCGACTTCGGCGTGACCTCGGTTCACGACGTCGCCGACTCGCCGACACAGATCCTCGCCGAGCGCGACGAGGAACGAGTCCTGCTTTCCGCGCTGCGTAGAATTCCGATCGATCTACAAACAGTGCTGGAACTTTACTTTTGGGAGAAACTGACGGCGGCCGAAATCGGGGAGATCACCGGCGCGCCCGAGGGCACGGTACGTACGCGTATCCGCCGCGCGAAACAATTGGTCGAGATCGAAATTGGCAAGTTCAACGAGTCTCCCCAGCTGCTGCAGTCCACCATCACCGATCTCGAGCGATGGGCCAGTGAGCTGCGACAAGGCCTGACGCGTCGGCCCCCCGCGACGCCCTCGTAGCGCCCGGCCTCCTGGCCTCCGCGGCATCCTCCCCCAGTGAGGGGGCCGACAGGGCTGCCACCACCTCTCGGGGACTCCGGCCGCCGCCGCGTGCGACGTCGACCTGACGCAGTGTCGTCATCACGACTGACGCCGTCCCCAGGGGCCGCGACCGTCCGGCCGGCGCGCTCGATCAGCCGTCTCCGCGAAGCGCCCCTCGCCACGCGACCGCATCGACGCAACGCCGTCACGTGTGGCCAACACGATCCGGACCAAGGCCATGGACCGCACCACCCTTCACCTGGTTGGGTATCGCATCTGCCCGTACGTGCAGCGCTGCACGATCGTCCTAGAGGAAAAACACGTGCCGTATGAGCTGAGCCTGGTCGACCTGTTCGACAAACCCGGCTGGTTTCTCCGGCTCTCGCCGCTCGGCCAAGTCCCCGTGCTACGCGTGGGTGAAACCACGTTGTTCGAGTCCGCGGTCATCACCGAATTCGTCGACGAATACGCTGGCGGGGGCCTGCATCCGGCCGATCCGCTGGAGCGTGCGGTGAACCGGGCCTGGATCGCGGTCGCCTCGGCGGTCAACGTCGACAGTCATGAACTTGTCTTAGCTCCCACTCGAGACACTTGCGAACGAGTCGCCGCGCGAGTCCGAGATCGACTCCGGAAAGTCGAGCGCCAGCTGCAAGGCGCCTTCTTCAACGGCGATACGTTTCGACTTGTCGATGCTGCCTACGCCCCCGTGTTGCAGCGCCTCGCCTGGTACGAAGAAACCGTCCCCTGGTTTGAGTTTCTGTCCGGGTGTCCGAACCTCGCGGCCTGGCGCGAGCGCCTGTTCGACTATCCCGCGTTCCGGCGCAGCACGCCTCCGGATCTTCAGCGCCACAATGACGCGTTGATGAAACAACTCGCCGCGCGGTCGGTCGGCGCCATGCCCTGGTTCGTGCGTCGACACCTGGAACGCTGACGATCGAACGCGAGGCCCCCCGCTGGCACAAGCCGCCGGCGCGCTCGACCGCCAGCAACCGACCGACCCGCGACAACGCAACCTGGGCGGGCCGGCCGACGTGACCTCCCCACTCGCAGGAGTCGACCGCGGCTTGAGGCGGCCGGCACAGGTCATGAATCACGCGCGCGGAACCGACACCAGACTACATCGGATGAGCTCGGGCTCCATCGACTCAGCGAACGCAGCGTCGGCGGACGACCCAACGCGCGACGCGATCGTTCGCGGCGCGCCGGCAGCGTAATGATGGCTAAACTCCAGCGCTGTCCGTCGTGAGAACACCATGGACCGATCGCGGCGAGCACCTCCGTCCCCTTCGCCGCGGTTTCCGGCCGCGAGCGGGACCGGCGTGCGGGCGCGATGGTGGCCCCCTGCACGTTCGCTTTGTTAGGGTCACCGCATGGCGCTGCCTCCCCTCGAGCTCGGCTGGTTCACGCTGTGCATTCGGACTGGATCCTTTGCCGCGACTCGAGCGTTCTACGAGGCTCTCGGCTTTCGGCTGACCGGGGGCCAGCCCGAGCAGGGGTGGGCCGCGATGGCGTCAGGCACCACCGAGCTCACGCTGATGTCGTTTTTGCAGGCAAACTTGATCAATCTGCGCGGCGGCAACGTCATCGACCTGGCCGAGGCGCTTTCCGACCGCGGCTGTGACCCGTTTCACAGCCCTGGCTTCGACCCGACATCGACCGAGCGCCAAGCCGGACCGCGTCGGTTCGACCCGGACCAATGGCCCAGCGAGTTTTCTTTGGACCGACAAGGCCGCCCGATCACCCAGCCGGGCGCTGGCGACTTCTTGATCGCCGACCCCGACGGGAAGCTGTTGTACTTCGACAGCGTCCCCTTGGAACGGGTGCGGTTCGAGGCGGGTGAACGGTTCGCCGGCGAACACGTGGATGGCTCGGTGGCCGCGGATCAACCGGACCTCGGACGACTCGTTCTCCGGTTGAGCGTGTCCGACCTAGAAGCAAGCCGCGAGTTCTACGAGCGTCTGGGGCTCGAAGAACGCCGCCGCGATCGCAAGTCGCGGTACATCGAACTCGGTAACGCGCTCGATGTGCCGTTTGTGATCGGTCTTTGCTCAGAGCCGGACGAAACCGACGCCATGACGTTCGAGTGCGACGATCTTGATCGGCTCGTCACCCGGCTCGAGGAACGCGGGTTGCAAGTCGGCCGAGAACCCGCACGCCCGATCGCCCGCCTTGAAGACCCCGAGGGCAATCCGATTCTCTTCGTGCAGCGCGCGTAGCCGGTTGCGCTCGTCGCCGCGACCCAAAAAACCCCGTCGATTCCAGCGCAGCGCCGGATACGCTCAAGCGGTGGCGCCTTCCTCCATCTCGCCTCCGGCCGGCCGACTCGTCGCGGAGTTTGTCGAGGCCATTGACGACGCGCTCGCCCGACAGCGCTTCGTCCCCGCGCCGCGTCAGGTGGCCGCGCCTCGCGAGGTCCGCATCGACCGTTGTTGCTGGGATGCAAACACCTGGACGATCGCCGCTCGCGGCCTGGACGAGGGAGCGGCGGATGCAGTGGCGTTGCGCCTCCGCTTTGACCCCGGCGCTGGGACCCGACGCGTGCAACTCGCGTGCACCTGCCCCCACGGGGCGAGCGACGCCGGGTGCCGCCATCAGCGTGCATTGCTCGAGCACGTCAGTGAAGCGTTCGAGTCGGCAGAGGACCCCCCACAGGCTTGGGCAAAGGCGATCGTGAACAGCCTCGGCGCGGAAGCGTGGCGATACTCGCTGGAGCAATTGCGCCAGCACGCGGCCGCCAGCACGAAACGCCTCGCCGACGCCGAATCCGCCGAAGACACCGCGTACCGCTACCGCATCCGCATCGCACGTCCGCGAAGCCGCCTCCAGATCCAGGTGCAGGTGTTTCAACATCAGCGTGCGACCAAGGGTTGGAACGCGGGGCGGCGCGTGACCTGGGCGAAATGGCTTCGCGACGCGACCGGGCCACCGGAACTCTCGCAACAGGTGCGGACGATGCTGCTCCCGTTTGCCGTAGAGGTCGACCGCCACCGATTCACGCGCACCATGGAAGAGGGACTCAAGACGGGGTCGCTACTGTGCCGCTTGGTGGGCGACACACGATGCACCTGGGCCGATGTGCCAACCCAAGCCGTCGCCGTCGATCGCACCAGCATCACCGTACACGTGGAAGAGAGCCCCGACCGCCGCTTGGTGCAGGTGCGCCTGCGGGTCGGAGGCACCCCCGTGCACCCCAACGACGTGGCGCGCCTCGACGCGGAACACCTCGCCGTCGTGCAACGCGACGTCAGCCGAATCTCGGTCACAAGGCGTCTCCACCCGAGCGTTGTCGACAGCCTGCTGCTGCTTGTCGAACACGCCAGCCAGTTTCCACGAGAGCAAGCCGAGGCTGTGGTGGGATCTGTGGGCCAAATTGTCGGCCGTCAAGAAGGCGTGCGGCTCGAACTGCCGCCCACGCTGGCGCCTCGAACCGTCGCAGCGTCGGCGACACCGGTCGTTTGGCTCGAGGCGCTCCACGGGGGGGGCATTGGCGTGCGACTTGTCGTCGCGCCCCATCCTCATCTTGCAGAGCTACCGCCGGGACATGGATCGCCCACCTTGTTCGCTGGTGAAAACGGGGATCTCATACGTGTCGAGCGGATCTTGGCGGACGAGATCACGACGGCACAGGCCCTTGCCCGCGAGCTTGGCTTGCCACTGCCGCACGACGACGCGGATCCATGGACGCGTTGGGGCGCCACCATCGTCGAGGAAGCGCGACTGGTGGCCTGTCTGACTCAACTGGAACGATTGGGTTCGAGCGTGACGGTACGATGGTCCACCGCTCCCGTGGTCGTCCGATCCGTCGCGCCCACTGACGTCGTGCTTCGAGTCCGGCGCCATGGCGGCTGGTTCGAGGTCGACGGTGAAGCGGCCCTCGCCGGCCGACTAGTGCCGCTAGGTGATCTCCTCGAGGCGGTGGAGCAAGGCAAGCGCTACGTCGAGCTGGCGCCGGAGCAGTTCGCCACCATGGGAGAGCGCATGGCCGCTTGGCTGGGCAAAATGGTGAACCTCGGCGGGCACGAGGGCGGGCCGCTGCGGCTGCCCGAGTCGGCGCCGGTCTGGCTCGCCGACGATCTCAACGGGGGGCCCGCGGTGGATGCCTGCGACCAGTGGCGGCAACGCTGCGCCGACATTCGCCGTGGCCGTGGCGCTCCGGCGTCGCAGCCGCGAGTGCAGGCGACGCTGCGGGACTACCAGCTGGCTGGCTACACGTGGTTGTCGCGGCTCGCTCAGTGGGGCATCGGAGCGTGCCTGGCCGATGACATGGGCCTCGGAAAAACGCTGCAAACACTGGCCGTACTGATCGATCGGGGTGATGCCGGGCCAGCCCTGGTCGTCGCACCGTTGTCCGTGGTCGAAAACTGGCGCACAGAAACGGAGGTCTTCGCTCCCGGGCTGGCGGCGCGCGTGTACCACGGGCCGCAACGGGCGCAGCAGCTAGAAAACCTGGCGCCCCACACGGTGGTGCTCACCAGCTATGGCGTCTTGCAACGGGACGTCCGCGCGCTCACCCGGGTGGAGTGGGCCAGCCTGGTCCTCGACGAAGCCCAAGCGATCAAAAACCCGGGGAGCCAGGTCGCCAAAGCAGCGAGACGCATCCCCGCCGCCTGGAAGCTCGCCCTAACCGGCACCCCCGTGCAAAACCGACTCGCCGATCTTTGGAGCATCTTTCGGGTGGTTGCGCCCGGCTTGCTGGGCACACTCAATCAGTTCCAAGCGCGCTTCGTCATTCCCATCGAGCAACACGGCGATGCCCGGCGGCAGCAGGCCCTGGCGGATCTGCTGGCCCCGGTGTTGCTACGCCGGCGCAAGAAACAAGTTCTCGACGAGCTCCCGGCCGCGACTGAGTCGATTCGCTGGGTCGAGCTCTCGCGCGACGAGGCGATCGCGTACGAACGCGACCGAACCCGGGTCGTCGCCGGCCTCGACAAGCTCGGACGAGCCGCGGATCGGCGCATGGAGGTGCTGCGAGCGCTCACGCGACTGCGTCAACTGGCCTGTCACCCCGGGCTGATCCACTCCAGCTGGAAACGCGGGTCGGCCAAGCTCACCGCCCTGCTCGAGCTCGTGACCGAAATCCGTCTGGCCGGGCATGCTGCCTTGGTCTTCAGCCAATTCACGTCGTTGCTCGATCGCATCGAACCAGCCCTGACCCGAGCGGGGGCGTCATACACTCGAATCGACGGCAGCGTGCCGGCGCCGGGACGGAAGACGGCGATCGACGCGTTCCAAGACGGCGAGGTGGACCTCATGCTGATCTCCCTCAAGGCCGGCGGCACCGGGCTCAATCTGACGCGCGCGAGCTATGTGGTACTGCTCGATCCGTGGTGGAATCCGGCCGCGGAAGACCAAGCGCTAGGTCGGGCCCATCGTATTGGGCAGTCTCAGCCGGTCCACCTGATCCGACTGGTCTCGCGCCACACCGTGGAGGAGCGTGTACTGGCCATGCACGCCCACAAGCGCCGACTCAGCGAAGGACTGATGACGGACGCACGCCGAGTCGAGGGCAGCGACGTCGATGAGCTGATGGCGATGCTGCGTGACACCGCGTTTGACGGTGGGACAGACGAGCCCGCGGAAGACTGAACGGATCGCCGTCGCCGTCAGGGACGAGTGTGGGTTCGGCGCAGCCGAACCCAAAAAGACCGTGGCCGTGCGATCCGCTTCAGTCGGATCGCGACTGGTTTAGTGCAGCGCCACACAATGCAGCGCTCGAAGCCACTCAACACCAAAAAAGGACCTCGGCAATGAACATCAAACATTTCTATCGTCTCGTACTCGCCACCAGCTTGGCTCCAACTGCCGTGCTCGCGGCCGACGCCCCGCAGGGCAGCCTGCTCGCAGTGCCTATGTGCAACGGCCAACCGGCGACGATCTGGGGAGTCGGCACACTTGTTGGCACGTCTGGTCCCGACGTCATCGTCGGCCTGGGCGGCGACAACACAATCTTTGGCAGAGGCGGAGACGACCTCATCTGCGCTCGTGGCGGAGACGATGAAGTTCACGGCGGAAACGGTGCTGACCGAATCTTCGGAGGCCCTGGACGCGACACGCTGTTCGGCGATCAGCACGATGACACGATCTACGGCGGAGATGCGATGGACATCATCTGGGGGGGATTGGGCGACGACGAGCTCTTCGGCGGAGAAGGGCCAGACACGCTCTACGGCCAAGAGGACAACGACATCTTGGACGGCGGAGATGCGAACGATCGACTCTATGGGGGCAAAGGCGACGACGAGCTCTTCGGCGGCGCAAACTCAGACATCTGTGAGGGCGGCCCCGGTGACGATGAAGTCTACGGAGAAGCCGGCCCGGATCTCGTCTCTGGCGATTCCGGCTGGGACTTGCTGTCCGGCGGTCCAGGCACCGATGCCGTTCATGCACGGGATTCCGCGGGTGACGCCTTCGTGGATGGGGGAGCGGGCGTCGATCTGTGTTTTTACGACACTGCGGACACGCCGATTAACTGTCCATAGCGCAAGACGGCGTGCCCCCCTCGTGGCCCGTCCCCGCGAGGGGGCCGGCTCCATCGGGGGGGCCGCGAGCGCCGTTCTGGTCGACGACCCGTCGATCGGGCGTTGCGACACCGACGCCGAACTGGCGCTACGGACAACCGCGGCGCCGAAGTCGGGGCCGGCGACGCAAACACCATTAACGCAAGTTCGGACCGGCCCCCGCAATCGCGCGCATGGCCACGGCCGCGCCGAGCCTCACGTGATGCGTCACCACGTCGCTGATGTCGGTCGTGGCGGGGTTGATCTCCACCGTCGGTCGACCCCCACGGGCTGCCTCGACCACCGGCATGACGATGTACGGGAAGAGACTCGACGTCCCGATCGACACCACGAGATCAAACCCGCGTTCGAGCTCGCGGTACAATGCGCGGACGGCCACGTCGGGCAACATCTCGCCGAACAAGACCACGCGCGGACGGATGACCGCACCGCACTGCGGACACGTGGGTAACGCGCCCAGGCCCGCGTAGCTCTCGACGCGCTGCTCCCACGCGCACGCCGAGCACAACAACCCGTGGACGTTCCCGTGGATCTCGATGACATTGCGCGAACCAGCAGCCCGGTGCAGCCCATCTACGTTTTGCGTGAGGACGAACACGCGGTCCTTGTCGCGTTCGAGCTGCGCGATCACGCGATGCGCATCATTGGGTTGAGCGCCCCGGCCGGCCCGTTCGATCTGGTGAATGTATTTCCAGGTGATGGCCGGGCGTTGACGGAACATCTCCCCGGACAAGGCCCGTTCGATGGGCACGCCCTCGTCGGTGTCGCTGCCCTCGTAAAGTCCGCCCACGCCGCGGTAGGTCGGCAGGCCGGAGTCGGCCGAGATCCCCGCCCCGGTCACAAACAGGATGCTGCTGGCCCGCTGCACCAGTTCGGTCGCACCCCGCAGGGCCGCGGAGGTCGTGGCGTCGTTCATCGGCGCGTTCGTTGTACGCAATTGGGCGGAGACGACAAGACAAACCCGTCGACCCCGGTCGGCGCCGGCCGATGCACGGTGCTGTCGACTGCGTCGCCCGGGCTTGATCTTCCCGGCGCGGGGGCGTCAGCAGACGACCTCCACAACCCCGGCTCGCGCGGGGTTCCTCCGCTGTAGCGAGACGTCCCGACTGCGCGAGAGCGAGCAGCTTCCCCGGTGCCCGCGTGCCATCGGGCTCGCACTCGGTCCTCCTCGGCCCACCGCCCCGGCCAAATGCCACAACTCGGCACAGAATCGCGCGGCGCCAACGATTGACCTGAGTCACGCGATATCTGCGCAATCTCCACCAGACCACTTGCGTTGTTAGCGAAGCGACTCGGATCGCCGGCCGCTCTGATGACCGTCGGAGAACCGGCGCGACCGCGAGTTCGAGGTCAAAATCTAGGATGGCAATTCGAATGTTCACATTGTCCCGCCTACTCGTGACCGCATCGCTGGTAGCCACTGCACCGCTGTTTCTAGGCTGCTCCGCCGATGACGCGACCGCGCCATTCGAGAGTGGGTCAGTCGAGTTTCGCTACCTTCTCGACGGAGGCAGCGAGATCACCGTGCTCCACTACGACATCTCCCGCGCCAACGGTGATCATATCGAAGGCGACGTTGCCGTGGGCGACAGCAGCGAAGTCGGGTTCTCTCAAGGCGGCCTAGAGCCCGGCGACGACTACCAGATCGTCGTGACCGCTACGTCCACGGATGGGCGAGCAGCGTGCGAGGGAGCCGCGAGCTTCCGAATCTTCGCCGGTCAGCGCACGCAGGTCGACGTGGTGATGTCGTGCTGGCTCCTGACCGACGGACCAGGCGCCGCTGATGTCGACGTCGAGATCAACGTGTGTCCAACGATCGACGGGATCGTGGCGAGTCCGCCCCAGCGGTGTGTCGGTTCGCAGGTGGAGCTGGAGGCCTCAGCGACCGATCCCGATGGGGACGCGATCAGCTACACCTGGAGGGTTGACGGGGTTGTGGTCGGCTCGGGGAAGACCACAACCTATCAATGCGAGACGCCCGGGATCAAAGCAGTGGCCCTCGAGGCCGACGATGCGAACTGCTCGGACATATCGGCCAGCTCAATCACTTGTGAGAGTTGCTGGCCCGATCACTGCGAGTTATGCATAGAACAAAGATGTGTAGCCCCCATATTTGGCTCCCCCGACAACGACGAGCTGTGTCCGATCGAGGACGGGGAATGCCGACGCATCTTTGACTGCATGCGCGAATCCGGATGTGTTTTTCCGCAACCGGCGGCGACTGGCTGCTACTGCGGCTCGATCGTTGAAGTAACGGAATGCGCGGACAGCAGATCGCCGCTGGAGCCAGATGGTCCATGCAAAGAGCTGATCGAGAACTCCCTGCAGACCCTCGTTCGCGAAGACATCATTGCGATGTACACCAACGCCTCCTTTGGTGCCGGTCGTGCCGCACTTCTCATTCAGTGCACGCAGGAACTATGTGGGAGCGATTGCGCGGGGTGGGAGTAAATCCCACCATGGTCCTCACCGCGGTCGTCACCACGGTCGAGTCGACATGGCACCACGCCGCGCGATGGCTTGTCGCAGCGCGGCGTGAGGGCCGTGCTCCATGTCTCTGAACCCCAACGCAGCCGCGCAGCCCGGTGACGAGGAGCGCCAAGTCCGACGGCCCGTGGCCGGTCACGTCACAGGTCGCGATGCTTGCCGGCGCGCGGCTCGTCCGGCGGAACCCATGCAGGTAGCCGCTCCGGTGAGACGCGGGAATGCCGCTGAATCGACGACCGTCGCCTGCACGGTGACTCGCGGTGGGTCAGCCGATCGCAATGCGGGTCCCCGAGCGGTTCGATGGCCAGCGCTCGGCCGACGGGGAAACATGACGCTCTCCGCGACGCGGCCGAAACCGACAGCATGGACGTCACACGGTCGCAAACGCATATTCACATCGAAATGACCGCGCCTCTTTCGCATCGCGTTGGGCAAGCGGACTCGACCACCGTTGTTTCCTCGCGGCTTCGGTGAGGCGATCATCACTTGCTCCAGGCCCGGCCGGGGAAACACTCGTTTCCTCGCCTTCGCTCGCAGCAACGTGCGTCGACGGCCGCCTTCGTTTTCGTGCTCCAATCTCACTGAAACAAAGCGACCCTCAACCCCATCGCGTATGCAAAGCCGCGCGTAGCTGCGCCGCTCGTGCATTCGCTGACGGGCGAGCGCGTGCCCAGGCGCCATCGGGCCCCACCTCTTGTGGACTCTGGCTCACGCGGCGCTCGTCGGTTGCGACGTCTCGCCCCAGGATCAGGTTCCGGACCGAATCAATTGCACGCATGCGCCAATGCGTTCGAGGCAGGAAGACGGCTGCATGACGGCCTGCAATTGAGCTTTCATGTACGCCACCTCGCTCAGTCTTCGGACCGAGGCTGGCCGAGCGCGAGGTCGCGCTTCGGGGAGACGCGCACAAGCATGCGGCTCGTCGTGTCCTCCGTGGCATCGCGGCTATAGTCGCCGCGCCCTCGTGTCGCTGCGCTTGTAGATCGACCGGCTGCCCTGACCACCACGCGCGTTCCGAGTTCACGTTCATTCGCACCCGAACCTGGTGCAACAACTTGTCGTCGGGCCGCGGTGGTCTGGCCCGTCGGCGGAGGAGAAGGGTATGATAATTCACTCGTGGATCTCCCCCCGGGGAGGCCTATTCTTGCTTTCGTCCGTTGCCGCGGGACCGTTTGCCCCGGCGTTGGCCCACGCCGCATCGCTCAGCGACGCGACTCAGTCGCCCAGTGACGGCGAGCTGCCAGCGACCGAGGATGGGGCTGCGCGCCCCACCCCCGGCACCGCAGGCTCGGTCCAAAGTCCGACCGGTGAGGGGCTCGAAGAGGAGGAACGAACGATCATGGTCGGTTCCCGCCGCAAGCCGCGAACCAATGCCAAAACACCGGCTCCGGTGGATGTGCTCACTGCCGAGGACCTCGAATCCACAGGGGCAAAGGATATCGGCACAGCGATGCAACGCCTTGCGCCCTCGTTCAACTTGTCTTCAAACACCATCAGCGATGGTAGCGATCTCTTGCGGCCCGCGACACTGCGCGGCTTGGGGCCAGACCAGGTCTTGGTCTTGGTCAATGGCAAGCGCCGCCATCAAACGGCGCTCGTACACGTCCAAGATACGGTGGGCAAAGGAGCGGCTGGTTACGATCTGAACGCGATTCCCGTATCGGCAGTGGAGCGAGTCGAGGTCCTTCGCGACGGTGCGGCTGCCGTATACGGATCTGATGCGATCGCTGGCGTCATCAATATCGTGCTCAAGGATAGAAAGGGCTTCGCGGTCTACGCGGAAGCGGGACGAAACTACGCCGAGGACACCGCGATCCATGGTGAGGCCAACGCTCGCGACAGCATCGTGGGTTTGCTCGATCGGTTCAGCGCCGGGGTGAACGTGGGGGTACCCCTCGGCGACCGGGGCACGTTCAGCGTGAGCGTCGACTATCGAGAAATCGCGCGCACCAATCGCGCGACCGTGGCCGACCTTCCGGACGACCCAGACACACCAGAGGACGAGGCCGGCCAACTCATCGGCGACTGGCGCGATGAAAACGGAAACCCCGTGGTGCGTCTGTGGGTCGGACAAGCCTGGATGCGCTCCATTGGGGGCTTTTACAACGCGGATTTTCGCATCACGCCGACAGTAAGCGTATACAGCTTCGGGGGCATCTCGCGGCGGTGGGGCCGATCGCACGGTTTTTTTCGTGGTCCAGGACATCGACGGGTGCCGCTCGAGCTCTACCCCCAAGGCTTCCTGCCGACATTGCTGACGCAGGCCGACGACATCTCCGCGTTGGGCGGTCTCAAGGTCGATCTGAGCGATCGGTGGAAGATGGACCTCAGTGCGGGTTATGGACGCAGTCAGTTTCGCCTGGGCTCGCGCAACTCGGTCAACGTGAGCTGGTTTTACGAGATCAATCCGGACACCGGTGAACCATATCTTGACAGCCCGACCAGTGCTCATGACGGAACACTGAGTACCGATACCCTCACGGCGAACGCCGACTTCTCGGCCTACCTCGACGCGCCGTGGAAGCGGCCGATCCTGTTTGGAACGGGCGTGGCCTTTCGACAAGACGGCTACCAGATCCAGCAGGGCGATCGTGTGTCGTGGTCGTACGGTCGGGCGGACGACAAGGACGTCTCGATTGTGAATACCAGTCTGCCCGTACCTGATGTCGCGGAGGCGGGAATCCAGGGGTTTCCGGGGTACCGACCGGACACCGAAGTGGATGACAAGCGACCGAGTCTGGCGGCCTACCTCGACGCGGAAACCGACTTGCACCCAAAATGGCTGCTGAGTGCGGCGGGACGGGTGGAGGCGATCGATTTTCGCGACATCGCCTTGGTGGGCAAGCTCGCAACCCGCTACGATCCTGCACGTGCCTTGTCGCTGCGAGGCTCGGTATCGAATGGATTTCGTGCCCCCGCCGTTCAGCAGATCTTCTACAGTCAGGAGCTGACGGCCATCGCTGGCGGGACGTTGGTCGACGTAGGAACGGTTCCCAACGGCAGTGCTCTTGCCGAGAACTTCGGCGTACGCGCGCTCGAGCCCGAACGGTCGTTTAGCGGCAGCGCGGGGTTTGTGTTCAAGCCGGATATCTGGCTACCGAAGCCAACGAAGGCCCTCACACTGACCTCAGACTTCTACCTACTCAAAATCTGGGATCGCATTATCTTGTCCGAGATGATCAGCGGCGATGTTCCGGATGGCGACCCGGCGAACGACACGGAACAACTGATGGAAATCCGGACGCTGCTCGCCGACGCAGATCTCGGCGCGGCTCAGTTCTTCACCAACGGCGTAGACACGACCACGATAGGGGCGGATATCGTGGGGATCTGGGAGCTCGAGTGGCCCTCCTTTGGTCTCGATCTTCAGGGCGCGCTCGGCTTGGTCAAGACCGAGGTCGACGCAATCAACTCGCAGTCTTCGCTCATCGAAGACGACGCGCTGTTCAGCCCGACGCAGCAACTGCGCCTGGAGAAGGGGCAGCCTCGGCGGCGAGCGGTCGTCTCGGCCCTGGCAAAAGTCAGCGATTTCGGATTTCGCGTGGCCGGCAATCACTTCGGCCCCGTCAGCGGGATGGCCTACACGGGGGTCGAGCACGAATGGAGCGGCAAGTGGCTAACGGACGCATCGGTCTACTACGCCCCCTCGGCACTCGACGGTTTTCGTGTAACCATAGGCGGCACCAACATCTTCGATGTCTATCCCGACGAGTGGACAACCGGAGGGATCTTCCGCAACGCCGGGTTCAAGTACGGATGGGAGACGCTACCGTTCGGCATCAACGGTGGCTACTACTATCTTAGTCTCAGCTTCGCGACTTACTAGCCGGGTCCGGTGCGATGGCGAGCTTCGCCGCGGCTTCGGCTGGGATGAGCCATGCGACCCGCTCGAGACGGGCGCACACCAACTGGGACTGTGTCTGGTTTGGCGGGGCAACGTCATCTACTCCGCCCCCCCAAAAACCAACCACTTTGCCCCGGTCCACCCTCCGATCATCGTCACGACGGTATCTGACGTGACGTACCACGGCGGCATCAGCAAGCTCGCGCCCACCAACACCCAAAGTGCGCGGGCGAGTTGTCGATCTCCCACGCGGCTGCGCAGGTCGTGAACTGCGAGCCATAGAGAAGGAAACGCCAGGCAAAGTAGCCGTGATGTGTCGCGAGCGAACACCGACTGCAATACGGCGCACGCAACCGGCAACACGATCAAGAGAACGTGAATTCCGGCCCGCCGCCGTATCGCGACGCCGGTCGCCACAACCGGCACCAGCCAGAGAAACTTGAATACCGAGAAAAAGCCCAGGTGGTACGCCGGCAGGACCTGCTTGAGGCCGGACCATGGTGAGCGGAGGAGTGGTTCGAGGTAAAATGCTACGTTGTGCACCACCGCATGGTCGGTGACGGGAATCGCGCCGCGGATGAGCCCGTACACGCCCAAGGCAGTTGTGCACAAAAGGCCGTCGCGCCGCACGACGGTCAACCGTGAAATCCCGGCCTGACGGTCCGTCGCCGTCTTCCACCGAAGCACGAAAAAAAACGGCAGCAGAAATGCGATGGCCTCTCGGTTCGTCAAACCCACGCAAAATGCCGCCCAAAAGATCGGCCCACACCGCCGCGACGCGATCATCGCGAAAACGACAACGTAAGTGGTGCTGTCGGGATATCCGCCCCAGTACACGGTCGCAAACGTGGGCATGGAGCAAGCGACACAAGCCGCGGTCGCGAGACTCAGTCCAGCCGACATTCCTTCCGCCCGGCCGACCCGGTAACTCATTACCAACAACGTCCAAGCCATCAAGAGGTTCAAGACGATGATCCCGCTACCTCGCAGGCCGAGAAGATGGGCAAGCAACGGCGTGAGAAAGCGGTAGACATTGCGGTTGTGGCTTTGAAACGGTTCCGACGCCATGCAAGCGTAGTCGAGCCCGTGCGAGGTCGCCTCCAGCGCCGGTCGCACGTACAGCATTGCGAACAACAACAACCCGCTGGCGACCGCCGCGGCGACGAACGCAATCGAGTGGCGGAGCTCTTGGGCTTGTAGCCAGCCATCGATTCCACCACCTCCGTGGCCTCGTGCGGGTGCAGGACCAGCCGCGAGAGCCTCCGACCTCTCACGCCCCCGTGTGCGTGGTCTAGACCGGCGAGCACCCGGGCGCGTCACCTCGAGACCCCGAAGGCCGGACTTGGTGTACGCCGAGGGATGCTTGCCGTTCACCGCGGAACCCCACGCTCTGCGCCCGCTTGGCAACGCAACTCGGCCACGACCTGGGTCTCAACGAGAGCCGGGCCCAAGCCGGGCTCCCCCTGAGTGAACCAGCGTAACTCGGACACGAGCTGCCCCACCCCACCCGTACGTTGCCTTGCGCACCAACGCCGAGTGATGCGGTCCTCAAATCGCTCTCGTAGCGCCGCGAGCTCGCTCGCCGTGTACGATTTCCACGCAACGCCATGAAGATAGGTCAGAGCAATCGCCGACCGGATATTGTCAGGAATCAACGACCGATGATCAAGAACCTCAAACGTACCGTCTGAGCGAGCCCGTCGCAGCGTGATCACCTGCTGATAACCTCGGTGATCGACCCAATCGAACAGGCGGTAGTCTTGGCTCAGCCCGGCCCACGAGGTCAGCTTGCGGCACACCTGCCGTGCCCATGCCCAATCTCCAGCCTGACAAGCAAACCTCACGGTCACGACGGCCAAGTACACCGCGGCCAAGCCGGTCCGAGCGCGAAGGGCGGCCGATGTGCGGATCCATTGTCTCGTGTCGCTGCTGCCGCGCAAGCGTCCGAGCTCGTGGCGAAAAAAAATCAATGGCGTAGCGAGTAGAAACAGGTTCGCAAATGGCACACGAACAGTGACCAGGATGCCAAGATGCAGCGCCACTTGGATCGTCAGCCCGATGCTTTGCAGATAACGACGACCTCGCAAAACGAGCAACAGCGGAATCAGCGGTTCGGCCACCAACGCCGCGTAGCTAAGCGGGACAGTCCACACGTACCAGTTGGGACTCCAAAACTCCTGAAAGCGCCCGCCCGGCATCTTGAGCACCACAAACAGCGCTTTCCCATCGCGCCACATCGGGCTGGTCCACTTCCAACCGCCGGCCACAAGATACACCAAGGCAATATTGAACAGGAACAAGCGCACCGGCAAGTCCGCAACCCGCCCCTCGAGCCACCCTCGGCGATCACGCCAGGCGGCGAGCCCGAGCGTGGAGCCTACCGGAAGCACCCAGAGCCAAAACAGCATGAGGGCCGCGAGGTGATCATCAATGTAACTCACCGCGTGGTTCCATTGCTTCCCAGCCGCGACCACGGGGAGCAGCCCCGCGGCACACCAGCGAGGAGCCACACCCAGCACGATGCCGCCGGCCACCGCTGCCGCGGTCCCCCACAGCCAACGGCAGGTTTCGGCGTCGCTGGGCCACAGTCTGGTTGCCCGGGTACGGGTCTCCAAACCGTGGCCCAGCAGGGGCTCCGGCCCAGTCCACGTCTCCACGTCATGTAGCAGGTCAATGAAGTACGCGGTCAAAACGAGCCCCGCACAGATCCGAAAAAGATCCAGCGGCCACGCGGGACAAGTGGCATTCGCCACTCCCGACAGTGGCCCCGCCCGATGTCCCCTCAGCGTCGCCATGACGATGTCGTTGTCGCCACTCGCACCCCCGGGAGTGACGCCACAACCCGACTGAGCGCCTTCGTGAACCGCTCGGCTCCCACCGGGTTGAGGTGGCCGTGAGCGTCCAAGAAATCGCGGTCCGAAAACACGATCCCGAGTTCGGCGAGCTCGATGAAACGCACGCCGTGCACTCGCGCGTGGTCCCGCATGTACGT
>QKPP01000182.1 GCA_006508105.1 Myxococcales bacterium FL481
CGGTGACATCATCGTCGTCATCATCGTCATCTCCGGTGACGTCATCATCGTCGTCATCATCGTCTCCGGTCCCGTCATCATCGTCATCTCCGGTTCCGTCGTCGTCATCGTCGTCATCGTCATCATCGTCATCGTTTCCGTCGTCATCGTCATCGTCATCGTCATCATCGTCACCGCCGTCATCGTCGTCATCGTCGTCTCCGGTCCCGTCGTCGTCATCGTCGTCGTCATCGTCGTCATCGTCGTCATCGTCGTCATCGTCGTCATCGTCGTCATCGTCACCGCCTTTGCCGTCGTCGTCATCCCCGACGCCGGTCAGGGTCTCGTGGAGCCCGCTGAAGTCGCCCCAACCGCTGCCGCCGAGTCCCTCCGACTGGCTCACGACGTCAGTATCACGGCCAGCACAGTCGAATGTCGCACCAGCGGCAAGTAGAGAGACAACGTTGACGGTCCAGCGATGGCGCATAAGAGACGACTCCGCGGCGAGTCCCATCGACCGACCAAACCGACGGCTTGAGGCGCGGCTGTTCCCGCTTCAGTCACTCCCCCACCGAGGCCGCTCGTCGGACGCCCGAAACGCCGCTTGGGCGCCAGACGCGACCGGTACGGTGGGCATGTCGTAGCTTCGACGGCCCCGATGCGGACCAGCTCGGGGCGAGGACGCGCCCCTTCCGACTCAGGCCCCCCAACGTTGCGCCCACGCGGAGTAGGTCGCCAACGTCCACAGCGCCGGCGCGTGGTCCCACCGCCGCGACTCGTGCTCCCGCCACAGCCGATCCACAAACGCCGTCTGATCCACCCCGGCTGTCGCGAGAGCACGCGCCGACAGAAACTCGCGCGCCCAAGGTCGCAGCGGTCCCCGTAGCCATTCGGCGATGGGCACGGCGAACCCACGCTTGGGGTGTTTGGCGATGTCGGCGGACAACGTCCGCTGCGCGAGCTCACGCAACAACACCTTGCCGCGACCTCGATCGATTCTCCAGGGAGGCGGGACGCGCCAGCCGGCCGTCACCACCTCTGGATCGAGTAGGGGCACCCGGATCTCCACGCCAAATCTCATGCTTGCGCGATCGATCTTGACGAGGCCGTTGTCGGGCAAGTAGCTGACCGTGTCCAACCATTGCAACCAAGCGCCCGGTTCGACCGCCTCCCACCCCCACCGAGGCCGCTGCGCGTCCGCGAGGCGCTCACCGAAGGTCGGCTCACCACGCCACTCCCCGTGGAGACCGGGACCAAGCTGACGCCCGTAAGCGGCGGCGAAGCTGGCCGACCCCAACACGCGAGCGAACGTCGACGCACTGTGCGTCGCCAACGAGACCCGCCATCTCCGGGGTAGCGCGGCGTTGCACCGTCCGAGCTCCGCCGCGGTGAACCGCCGAAGCAACCCCGCGGCCTCGCGTCGCCACGACGCCGGGGCCAGCGCAAACAGCGGCCGAATCCATCTCGCATGAATGTGCCGCCGGTACCCGGCGAAGACCTCGTCGCCGCCATCTCCAGTCAACGCAACCGTCGTCCGCTCACGCACGGCAGCGCACAGGGTCAGCGTGGTGAGTAGCGCCGGGTCGGCAAACGGCTCGTCGGCAAGATCCGCGAGCTGATCGACGCGAGCAGCCACGTCGTCGACCCGCACCCGCAAGCGATGGTGTCGAATCCCGAGCGAGGCCGCCACACTGGCGGCTACGCCACTTTCATCGTACTCGGGCTCCTCGAAACCCAACGAGTAGCTGTGCACCTCACCCGGGGAACCGGCGTGCTCGGCCATCAGCGCTGCGACCAGGGCCGAATCGATCCCCCCCGACAACAGCACCCCCACCGGGACATCCGCCTGCATACGCCGAGCCACCGCGCCCGTTAACGCCTGGCCCACGGCCTCACGCGCCGCGGCTCGATTCGAGTACGGGCTCGCCAGCGCCGACTGGGCGCAGTCAGCGAATCGCCAGTAGTAGCGCCGTCGCACTTCGTGCCGCTCGACAATCGTCACATGCTCCCCGGGCAATACCGTGTACACGCCGCGATAGATGCTACGCGGAGCCGGCACGTATCCACAGTCGAAGTAGTCCGCACGGGCTTGCGGGCAGACCCGCGGCGACCACTCGCGAAAGCCCGCCCGGACGGCACGGAGTTCGGAGCCGAAAACGAACGGCCCCTCCCCGCCCACCACCGCCCCATCCGCCGGCACCCCCGCGCGACGTTGCAGCCAACCGTAGTAGAGCGGCTTGAGTCCGAGTCGATCGCGGGCCAAGTGCAGTACCCGCGACTGTCTGTCCCACAACGCGAACGCGAACATGCCCCGGATGCGCTCTAGCGCCGTCGCCACCCCCAACTGAGCACACGCTTCGACCAATAGCTCGGTGTCGCAGTACCCACGAAATCTCACGCCACCCGAACGGCAAGCTGCACGCAGTGAACCGTCGTCGTACAGCTCTCCGTTGTAGACGATGACGTAGCGACCGTCGGCCGACGCCATCGGTTGAGCCCCGGCCGCCCCGCGATCGATGATCGCGAGGCGGCGGTGAGCCAGCGCGATGCCATCGGCCGGGTCGATCCACGTGCCCTTCCCGTCCGGCCCGCGGTGAGCGAGGGCCTCGCCCATCCGCTGCACTCGCGCCAGAGCGGCAGCGGACCAATCGGGCCCGCTCGCCTCCCAAAAGCCCGCGATGCCGCACATGACCCGACGCGTTAGGTGTGCTCGCGTGTCGCCGAGAAGGCGATATCTGCAAACCGCTCTTCGACCTTTTGCAGGTTCCAGCGATTCGGCGCGAGGTAGGCCAGGTCGCCATGGCCGTCCACGTACAAGTGCTCCTCGCATTTGCGCCGAAACTCGGCCATGAGCTTGTCCACTTCCTGCTTGCTCTTCCCGGTGGACTTTGGGGTGATCCAGCGGGCCGTCGAGTAGTCGACGGCTTCGTAGGCCGCCTCCACTTTGTACTCGGCCAACAAACGGTGTTTCATTACCTCGAGCTGCAGCTGGCCGACCACGCCGACCACGTACACGGCGCCCAACAGCGGTTTGAACACCTGAATGGCGCCCTCTTCGGCCAACTGCGTCAGCCCCTTGGCCAGCGCTTTGCCCTTCAGCGGCGTCTTGAGGATGACCCGGCGAAAGATCTCTGGCGCGAAGCTGGGGATGCCCACGAACCGCAACTGTTCGCCTTGCGTGAACGTATCGCCGATCTTGATCGTGCCATGGTTTGGAATGCCGATGATGTCTCCGGCGAACGCTTGCTCCACAATCTCGCGGTCACGGGCCAAAAACGTGGTGGCATTCCCCAGGTTGACCTCCCGACCCAAACGGACGTGATGGGCTTTTTGCCCGCGCTCGAACCGACCCGAACACACCCGAAGAAACGCCATGCGATCGCGATGGTTCGGGTCCATGTTCGCTTGAATTTTGAACACAAAGCCCGTGAACCCGGGCTCCGACGCGCCCACGGTTCGTGTAGGAATTTGTTCGCCGGGCGCCGGTGGAGCCACCGCACCGGACCCGCTCACCGCGTCGCGCGAGGTGGGCGGTGGAGCCAAGCTCACGAACGTGTTGAGCAACTCTCGTACCCCGAAATTGTTCATCGCGCTGCCAAACAGCAGCGGGGTCTGTTTGCCGGCCCAAAACGCGTCGTGGTCGAAGCGGGGGGACGCCCCCTCGAGCAGCTCTAACTCGCCGCGCAAATCCTCGGCCGCGTCCCCCACCAGCTCATCGAGCCGGGGATCGTCGATCCCACTGAGCGCAACTCCAGCGTGAATCTCACCATCGTCACTCGGGCGAAAAAGGTGCAGCTCGTGCGAGACGAGGTCGTAGATCCCGCGCAGGGTCTTCCCCATGCCGATGGGCCAGGTTCGCGGGACGCAGGGCATACCGAGCTTCTTTTCGATCTCGTCGAGTAGCTCGAGGGGCGACAGACACTCGCGATCGAACTTGTTGACGAACGTCACCACGGGCGTGTCGCGCAGTCGGCAGATCTCGATGAGCTTCTCCGTGCGAGCCTCCACCCCTTTGGCCCCATCGATGACCATCAACGCCGAGTCGACCGCCGTGAGCACGCGGTAGGTGTCCTCACCGAAATCGGCGTGCCCCGGCGTGTCGAGCAGATTCACGTGCGCGTGGAGGTCTGCGTCGGGCACGGGATGCTCGAAGCTCATGCACGACGTCGTCACGGAGATCCCGCGTTCTTGCTCCATCTTCATCCAGTCGGAAACGGCGTGACGGGCACTTTTCCGGGCCCGGACCGCCCCTGCGACTTGGATCGCCCCGCCGAAGAGCAACAGCTTCTCGGTCAGCGTCGTTTTGCCCGCGTCAGGGTGGCTGATAATCGCAAACGTGCGTCTCCGCGCGACCTCCGCTTCTATGCTTGGGCTCGTCACTAGCGCTGACCCCCATAGCAAAACGGGAGTCAAGCGTCGACCACGAGGACGGACGCGCCCGAACCCAACGCCGTCCGTGGACGCAGCCCCCAACTCCAACCACCCCGCACCGCGCGAGGGATCGTCGAGCGGATGCAAGCGATCGGTCGATGTGTGGCGTCCGCCACCATGAGCCCGGTCGTCGGTCTTGCGGCGCGCCGCGGCGTTGGAGCGACGATGAGAGGCGTCGCATCGTCGCCAGCGGTCCTCCCCGCGCAACTCGGTCCGGCGCGGCCACCCAGGACGTTCGTTCGTCGCCGCCGGCAGCCCTCAGCGCAAACTGCCGCTCCGCC
>QKPP01000188.1 GCA_006508105.1 Myxococcales bacterium FL481
GGACTATCGGAGCATCTTGCGCCGATAGTCCGCCTCGTAGGGCACGTTTTCTAGCGGCTTGCACTGAGCGTGAACCCGATCCGCCACCTCCTCGGCGAGTTGCGGATCACCGGCCGAGCGCCCCACCAGCTCGTCCATACGCCCCACCCGCCGCGGCTTGGCCCCCAGCACCCCGACCACGACGACCGCATCGAGCACCGACGCGTCGTCACTCGGACCTTCCAGGTCGAATCGCAGCGCGATGCTGATCAAGGGAAAATCGATGCTCTTGCGTACGGTCCACTTGACATAGCGCTCGAGACGTCGCGCCGTCGGCGTTGGCAATCGCACGGCGACCAGCACTTCGTCGTCGGCTCGGACCGTGGCGCGTAGCCCATCGGCCCGAAAGTAGTCGCGCGCCGCGACGACACGCGACCCGCGTACGCTGGCTAGCTCGAAGTCAGCCTCGAGCGCGATCAGGACGGGCACACAGTCCGAGCTCATGGCGGCCACGCAGTTGCGCCCCTTGGGAACCACGTGACACCGATCCCCTTCGGACTTGAGACAGCCCCCGCCAATTCCGCGGCGCCAAAATGCCGACTGATTCACGTACCGGCAGCGCGGCTCGAGATGAATGTTGCCCCCGAGCGTGCCCATGTTTCGAATCACGGGACTGGCCACCTCGCCGGCCGCTGTCGCCAGGCTGGGAAAGACGCGGCGGACCCGTTCGTGTTCGCCCAGCGCTCGCAAGGTCACGCCGCTACCAATGGACAGGGCTGACCCTTGATCCTCGATGCGGACGAGCTCCGGCACCCGTGCCAAGCTGATCAGCCGCTCGGGCGCGGCGAGTCGATGTTTGAGGTTGGGCAAAAGATCGGTCCCGCCGGCGAGCAAGCGGGCGTTCGGTCCCTCCGCGAGCGCTTCGAGCACGGCTCTCAGCGTCGTGGGCGAACTGACTTGGAACGGCGGAAGGCGCAGCATCAGGCGGGACTCCGGGCGGCTTTGTAGGCCGGGCGGCCGGCGGCGCCCTCGTCGGCCTTGCGTGCCTCGATGGCCGCAAGCACCTTCGCCGGCCCAAACGGGAGGTCGTCGAGACGCACGCCGACGGCATCGTAGATGGCGTTGGCGATCGCGGGGATGCTCGGGTGCAGCGGCCCCTCGCCGGCCTCCTTGGCGCCGTAGGGCCCGTTGGCATCGGGGGCCTCTACGATCAAACTCTCGATTTCAGGCGTATCCGCAAAGGTAGGCAAGCGGTAGTCGAGCAAGCTCGGTCCGAGATGCACGCCGCCGTGCTCGGGATCGACGGCGTGGCGTTCGAATAGCGCTTCGGCGAAGCCCATATACGCCGAGCCTTCCATCTGTCCTTCCACGATCCGCCGGCTCAGTGCACGCCCGCAGTCGTGGGCGACCCAGATCTTGACGACCTCGACGATGCCGGTCTCCTCGTCCACGCGGACCTCGGCCACGTGAGCGGTGAAACTGTAGGCCGGCGAAGCGCCGATGGTGCCCCCCCGATAGTCCCCATGCCGATCCTTCGGAGTGTCGTAGTTCCCCACCGCGCCGAGCAACCCGTCGTCTGCCTCGGCCCACTGAAAGGCCTCGGCGATCGGCACCGTGCGCTCGGGTTGTTCGAGGTCCAGCGCCTGGCGAGCGATCAGGGTCACCCGTCGCACCGGCACCGACCAACGCCGCGCCACGGCGCGGCATACCTGCCCACGCAGCCGATGCGCCGCCTGCTGGCAGGCCTGGCCCACCATCAGGGTGATCCGTGAGCTGTACGCCCCGAGGTCGACCGGACACAAGTCGGTATCGGCCGACAGCACCCGCACATCGTCGAGTTCCACGCCGAGTTCGTTGGCCGCGATCACGGCCAGCATGGTGTTGCTCCCTTGACCGATGTCGTTGGCCCCCGAGAACACGCGCACGCGTCCGCTGCGGTCCAAGGCGATCTGGACGGCGGCCTGCGGCATGTCGTTGGGATAGATCGGGTAGTTCGTCCCCGAGATGTAGGTGCTCCCCGCGACCCCGAGACCTCGTCCGTAGGGCAACGCGTCGCGCCGACGCCACTGAGACGCCGCCTCGACCCTCTCGAGGCACTCGAGAAACCCGTTCGATCCTACCGCAAACTCGTTGACCGTCGTGACGTTCGACCCGAGATCGTTGCGGCGCCGCAGCTCGATCGGGTCGATGCCCAACGCCGTCGCCGCCTTGTCCAGCTGGACCTCGATCGCAAAGCGAGGTTGGACCGACCCGTGCCCGCGCTTCGGGCCGCACGCCGGCTTGTTGGTGTACGCGCGCGTGCTGTGAAAGCGATACGCGGCGAAACGATAGGGCGCGCACAGCAACTGGCCCGAGTAGTAGGTGGTGACCAGGCCGAAGCTCGAATAGGCACCGCCGTCGATGATCGTTCGCGCCTGCACGCCCCGGATCTTGCCGTCGCGGTCGAATCCGGTGCGAAAGCGCATCTTCATGGGGTGTCGTCCCCGATGGCTGTAGAACACCTCCTCGCGGGTGTACAACAGCTTGACGGGACGCCCGGTTCGCAACGCGAGCTTCGCCACGCAAAACTCCAGATCGAACGGCTCGCTCTTGCCGCCGAACGCCCCCCCGATCGGTGGCTGAATCACCCGAATCTGATGCGGTGGCAAGTCCAGCCCCTTGGCGAGCTCGCGGTGCAAGTAGTGCGAGACCTGAGTGCTCGACCAGACCGTCAACCGCCCGTTCGGCTCGATCGATGCGACGGCACAATGCGGCTCGATCGCGGCGTGCGTGGTGCCTTCAAAGAAGTAGTCGCCCTCGATCAGCAGATCCGCGGCCGTGTTTTCGGCCTGCGGATCGCCGAACTCAAGCACGACGTCTTTGGACAAGTTGCCCTTTTTGGCGAACGGGTTGATTTGCACCGGCGACGCCAACGCCTCCTCCGGATCGAACAGCGCCGGCAACACGTCGTACTGCACCTCTATCAGGTCGAGCGCTTCGATCGCGGTGTCCTCGTCCACGGCGGCAACCGCCGCTACGCCGTCCCCGACGTGGCATACCTTGTCGAGCGCCAACGCGGTCTCATCCGGGGTCCAGGGAATGATGCCGTACGGCGTGGGCAGATCGCGCCCGGTCACCACCGCGTGGACGCCGGGCCGTGCGAGGGCTCGGCTGGCGTCGATGGCCACGATCTTGGCGTGGGCATGCGGGCTGCGCAGGATCTTGGCGTGCAGCAGGCCCGGTAGCTTGAGATCATCGGTGTACCGCGCGAGCCCGCGCATCCGATCCATGGCGTCGACTTTGCGGTGAACCGCACCGATCTGCCACGAAGGCGGCGGATCCGTGCCGTCGAGGATCTCGGGATCTGGCTTGAGATCTGGCTTCGGATCTGGCTTGAGATCTGGCATCGGATCACCGCGGCGAGTCGGGCTCGGCGCCCTCGCGGGCGACGACATCCGCCGCCGGCATCGCCCCGCTACAGTCGACGATGGCATCGACGATCTTGGTGTAGCCAGTGCATCGACAGAGGTTGCCGGCCAACGCCTCGCGCACCTGCGAAGGAGAGACCGGGCCGTCGACTCGTCGCAGCAATGCCTCGGCCGCCATCAGAATTCCTGGCGTACAAAACCCGCACTGAGCGGCATCGTAGCGGTCAAACGCATCCTGTAACGGATGCGCCGCCTGCCCAGGCGGGGCCAGGCCCTCAACCGTCGTCACCGAGCGCGCCTCCACCGTGGCCGCCAACGTAAGGCACGCGAGTACCGGCTCGCCATCGAGCTGCACGGTGCACGCCCCGCAATCCCCTTTGTCACAACCCTGTTTGCTGCCAATCAGGTCCAAGCCGTAGCGCAGCAGCTCGAGCAGCGTCCAGTGGTCGGGGCAAGCCACCGCGGTGTCGGTTCCATTGAGAGCAAAGCAAACCACCCGCGAGGCACTCATCGTAGCCACTTTCGCCGTCGCCCCCGATGAGTGCAAGCACCGAGGTCTCATTGCGAGCGATGGTCGAACCTCGGCGCCGTCTCCGAACGGGCCGCCTCGCGGCGAGCCATCGTACTTCGTCGGACAAAACCGCCGATCGAATGTTCGCGCCTTGACTAGCGTGAGCAAACCCGTCCCGGATTCGGCGCCAGCGGCGAGCCGCTCGGTTCGAGGCGCCGAGCACCGCCGGCTCGCCTGCCACGGCCCCCGGATCGATACGCCACGCACGCAACTGTCCGCCTCAGACCACGCCGCGCGAGTACTTGTACCCAAGATCGGGCCGCTTACAGAGAGCAAACGGCGCTCATCCGCTCCCTATGCAGTTCTAAGGGCCAGCGCTCTGGTCGAGCTGTGGAAGACTACGCTCACCATGGTCATGCGCTCGCTCCCCTGCGCCACCGCGTTCCTTTTCGCCCTCAGCTTGTCGTGCGGCGACAACGAAAGCCCGTCCCCCGCGTCTCAGACCGACGACGACGACGCCGGGGGTGACGACGACGATGACGGAAACGCTACCGGCGACGACGACGATGGCGGCGACGACGATGACGACGGCGGCGACGATGACGACGGCGGCGATGATGACGACGGCGGCGACGATGATGATGACGATGATGACGATGATGACGACGGCGGCGACGACGATGATGACGATGACGATGGCGATGATGACGATGGCGATGATGACGACGATGACGATGACGATGATGACGATGACGATGACGATGACGATGACGATGACGATGACGATGATG
>QKPP01000191.1 GCA_006508105.1 Myxococcales bacterium FL481
ACGACGATGACGACGACGACGACGATGACGACGACGACGACGATGACGACGACGACGACAGCGACGGCTGCGGTCAGGCCTGGATGCCAGCCGACGCCGAGGAAGAGGGGAGCTCGTGGATGCCCCAGCGCCTAGTCGCGCGGCGCGAGATGGAGATCGCGGGCAAGACCCGAGAGTACCTGGTCTCGGTTCCGGTGGACTACGACCCCGACCGGCGCTACACGCTGGTGTTCGGTTTCCACGGACGAAACGGGGACCGCGAGCAATTGCGGCGCTACATGAACGTGGAGCGCCCGGCCGAGCATGACGCGATCATGATCTACCCGAGCGGACTCGACGAGTATCGCGACACAGGTTGGGATCTGGGGGCGGATAGCGACGACTTGGTTTTCGTTGACACGCTCCTCGACAAGTACGCAGGTGAGCTGTGTATCGACAAGGCGCGGGTGTTCGCCACCGGCCACAGCTTTGGCGGGTGCATGTCGAACTCGGTCGGCTGTTACCGTGGCGAGGTGTTCCGCGGTATCGCACCCATCGCCGGATGCGGTCCGTTCAGCTGGAACGACGGCTGCACGGGCCAGGTGGCCGCGTTGTTGATCCACAGCCCCAAAGACACCGCGACTTCGTATTCATCCGGCATCACGGGGTGCAACACTTGGCTGCGGGCCAACTCCTGCGAGGAGATGCCCGCGTGCGGCTGCAACTTCACCGAGGAGTTGGAAGATCCGGAGGACGAGTGCGTGCAGGAAGCCCAGGAGACCTACGACACCGACGTCGAGATCGAGACGTCCGACAAGGACGACAAAGATCCCGTCCTGCGGGCCTACATCGGGTGCGACGAGCGCTTTCCGGTGGCGATGATCGACCACTGGCGGCGGGAGAAAGACGAGCCGGGTGACCCGAACGAACGCTGGCACAATCCGCCGCCATGGTCGGCGGAGCTTATCTGGGAATTCTTTAGCGCCCTCGATTGAGCCGCGAGCGCGGGGTTGTGTGGCGAACCGTCGCCAAAGGTCCCACCGGATCTCGGCCGATCGGATCGCAGACGCGGCGCAGACTCGGTCGCGGTGGTGCCGGCGGGGCCTTGCCGTCCGTTGACCTGGCCGTGCACGCCGCGTCGCGTGAATGCGTCAGGTCCCCCCGGTGCACGTTCTGCGCTTCGTGCGTCCCGCATCGGAGAGGGTCGCGTTGTGCTTTGGGCCATTGCGTCTGGGGCCGAAACGTCGCAACAGTGGTTCGACGTCTAGCAGTACGCCCCGCGCCGCCGGCAATAGTGCCGTCGGGGCGGGGCGTGCTTTCCCCGACGTCGCGATGACTTCGTTCATCCTCGCCGGTCTCGCCGGTCCTACCAGCTGACCCGCAACGATGACCAGGTCACCGCGAATAGCAGAAACGCGCTCGCGGAGGCCAATGCCATCGCGCCCCAAAACAGACGATGAGCGACCAGGGCCGCGACCAGGGTCGAGGTGCTCGGGGATGCGACGCAGCGGCGAAACGCTCCGGCAAGCCGCCACAGCCGCCATGAGGGCAATAGGAACGGGAGGGGAGAAGCGGCGCTGGCGAGCGCGCGGGCGATCTCCCAGCTTTCCGCGCGACTAAACGACAGCGTGGCGAGGTGACCCGCACCGATGGTCAGCCCCCACGCGCTGCTGATGGTGAATGCCAACACCGCAAATGCGTACAGCCAACGATGTGTGCGCCCGATCGCGCTCTGCACCCGGAGGACGTCTCCCGAGCTCGTCGTGAGCATGACGGGGCCAGACTACCAGACGGCTTTGGTCCCGCGTCGTCGGGCTCCCGAAGGAGCATCTTTGTTCCGCGGTGGCTGACCGAGCCGTCAGGAGGACCATGCGGGTGGGGACGCTTGGCGTCGCAATGTCATCAAGCGGTCACCTGATCGTCCAGGGCCAGCCCGACGGCCTGCATCAACGCCTGGGCGTTGCTGCGCTGCACCACGCCAGGCCGCACGCGGTAGTCGAAATGGAGGACGTCGTCGCGAAGCTCGTCGCAAAAGTGGACGTTGCGCAGGCGCGGCGCCAGCTCATCGGCGATCTTCGTCAGCTCGAGATCGTGCGTGGTCACCAGCCCGACGGCGTTGGCCGCCAGCAGCCGTCGGATCAACGCCGAGGCGCTGATTCGCCGGTCGCGCGAGTTCGTGCCGTGAAAAACCTCATCCAGCAAAAACAAGGCATGGCCGGTGGGCGCATCGGTGGCCAGATCTACGATGGCCTTGAGACGGACGATCTCGGCGTAAAACCGCGATCGCCCCGCTTGCAGCGAGTCTTCGACCCTTACCGTGGCGCCGATCCGCAGTGGAGACAGGGCCAGGTGGGTCGCTCGCACCGGCGCTCCGGCCTGGGCGAGCACCGCGTTGATTCCGACGCTGCGTAAGAACGTGCTTTTGCCGGACATGTTGGACCCGCTCACGAGCAGGGCCTGGTGCGTGGGATCCAACGCGATGTCGTTGGCCACACAGGTGGCCCGGGGCAGCAGCGGGTGTCCGAGGGCCGTCGCGACGAAACGAGGGCCCGCTTCGTCGAGCACGGGAAAGGTGTCCTCCGGATTCTCAAACGCGTACGCGGCGAGGGACAAGCGGGCTTCGAACTCGGCGAGTCCGTCGAGCCATCGGTCGACGGCGGGTCCCGACTCTCGCCGCCAAGCTTCGAGCGCCCGCAGGCAGTGGACCGGCCACAACAGCGGAAACGCGATAACGGCAAACCAGCCACCGAAGTAGGCCTCGAAAAACGAGACGCGGCGATTCAACCGGGAGACTTGGGTCGATGGCAGCGCTTCGTCCACGCGCAGGTGCTCGCTGTGGTTGCGCAACGACGGCTCGTCGAACGCTTGGGTCTCCACGCAAGAGAGCATCCGGCCGAGCGCAGCCACGGCGGGCTGCTGCCGTTCCAGCTCCACTCGGGTTTGGCTGATAACGTGACGCAGGCGGTGCATGACCAGGGCCTCCAACGCGAGTACGACGGCTGCGGGCCACAACGGGAGCCACTGTTGCCAAGCGGCGACGAGGCTGACGACGAACCCGGCGGGCAGTACCCACGCCGCGGGGCCGAGCCACCACGCGGTGAGACGGCCCGGGGTTGGGGCGCGTCCCCACGCCGCGGTGGCCTCCACGTCGACGACCGCTAGATCGGGTCCCGCGACGGCGAGAGCCTCGCGGAGTTCGCAACGCGATCGCAGCTCCACCAAGCTACGCTGCCGGGCCGCGACCTCGGGAAACGGTGCGGGCTCGCAAAACCAGGCGGCGAGACGCCGCTGGCCGCGTTGGGTACGCGCCTCGCTGATTCGCTGGAACAAAGAGCCCGGGCCGAACAGGTCGAGGTCGGCCGCATACGGGTGGTCCGGCGGGACGAAGCTGCGGTCGACGCAGCCGTCGTCCTGCCATTGCTCGTCGAGTCGACGAAGCGCTCGCGCGTAGTAGCCGGTACGGCGGCTCGACTCCACCAGCCGCCGAGCGAGTCGTTCGTGGCGGACGATCAGGGTCAAAAAAACCGCCGCGGCCAGCCCCACCGGCGCCAACCAGATCGGCTGTTGCGTCACCAGGGCGACGACGAGCGCCCCGGCCCCACACAAGAAGGTGGCCACGCGGGCGTGAGAGTAGCTCCGGTCTTGCCGGTCGAGGCGAGTGGCTTCGTCACGACGAAGCGCGGCCAGTTCGCTGTAGCGATCGCGCGGATCGGGCACGCGGCAGTCTCGCATGGGCCCTGACGTGGCGCGACAAACACCGTCAGCTCCCTCGTCGCGGGGGTTCAGCGGGCGCGACCCCTTGAAAGTAGGGAGATGTCGGCTAATCTTCGCGAGTCGAAGGACCTCGCATCATGCAACAGACCTCACTTCGCGCTTCCCGTCGCCTCGCTCCGCTGTTCGTGGGGCTACTATCGCTTTCGTTAGCGGTCCCCGCCTGCGGGGGAGGGGGCAACGAGCGCTGGGTCACCACCGAAAACGCTGCGGTCGACATCGACTGGGATGCCGTCGGCGAAGCGTACAAATCCGCAGACGGACCCGAAGACCTGGAGCGACGGGTCAACGAGATTTACACCGGCGACGAGATCATCAGCGTGTCCGTGCAGGACGCGGACGATCGTAGCCAAGTGGTGACGGGATTCTTCGACAACAACACGAACGGCAAAGCGGAAGAGTCGGAGAAGATCTTCTCAATCAAGCGGGAAGTTGCCGGCGAAGGCGGTCAGTACCAAATCTCCGGCCATGGCATGTACTCGGGGTACCACTCGCCGATGTGGAGCATGACCTCCGGGATGCTGATGGGCGCCATGATGGCGAACATGTTCGCTCCCTCGTACCGCCCCATGTACGCCACGCCGTACGTGACGCCCGCTTCGCGTCGCACCTCACTGGCGACCCAGCGCAACAACTGGCGCAAGTCGAACCCCGGCAAGTTCAACGCCGCGGCCAAGAAGTCTCGCTCCGGCCGCAGCTACGGGGCCAAGGGCAAGTCGTTCGGTGGAGGGCGAGCCACGCCGACCAAGGCGCCACGTCGCGTGCGGATGCGCGGTGGTGGTCGCTTTGGCAGTGCGGCGGGTCGCGGCCGCCGGGTTGTGGTCCTCAGCTAGGTCACGCGTGGCCCAGCGTCCTCCCGGTGCGGTGGCGGACCTTGCGTTTCCTCGCCGCGGCGTCGACGATCTACTTGCGTTTGCACCAGAGCGTGAGGATCTCGATCTCGACCACGAGACCTACGGTCACTGCCGGCTGGACCAGCTGACTCTCGTCGATGCCATGGGCGGGCAGGTTGAGCTGCCTGTCCCGTTGATCGTCGGCCTTCACGGAGCCGACGATCAGCCGCCTGGACTCACCGATGACATCGTGCTCGAGTTTTGTTCTCCCCGCGCGTCGGATCCGGTATTCCATGCCCTTCTGTCGCGGTTTCTCGAGGTTCACCTCGCGTCGGCGCTGGGCAACGAGCACGATGTGGTGCTCGCCGTGTGCAACCCCAACGCCGCGCGTCTGGCTCGGCCAACGTCGCTAGGGCCGCGCGCCATGCACTATGCGGAGGGTCCGGTGGACGCTTGGCGAGTCGAGACCGACGGACTGCCCTCGGGCGTCCGCTTGCACGCTCGTCGCTGGCATACTGTTCGGGCTGACGAGGCCACATGATCTCCGAACAGGCGAAGCAAACCTACGCGGGCATGTATGTGCTCAAGCTGCTCGATCTAAAGCCGGACGAGGGCGGGGTCGAGCTGCCCGTCGTGCTGCCCCATGATTGGTACGCGCTCGAGTCCGTGATCGAGGGTCTCGTCGTCGATGAACTGTTGGAGATCCACCGGCGAAAGGGGCGGTACCAGCTTACGGACAAGGGCATCGCTTACATCGGCACCTTGATCGAGGAAGCCGAGGCGTACATCGACGAGTTCGACGACGCCGAGACCGACGAGATGGTGGCCGAGCTGCGTCGGCGCAACCGGGACGTGCTGCGGGTGCGTTTCTTGTGGGGCTGGTACCAGGGCGAGTTCGACGATCCCGTCGAGTTCCAACGGCGACGAGGCATGTCTCCAGTGGAGTCTGACTGGGCGGCGTTTCTGCTCAGCGACGCGTTCTACGACAACTTGGCGCTCGATCTTTGACCGTGGCGAAATCTTGGTCGACGAGCTCAGTTGGTGGGTTCAATCCAGTCGTAGACCTCGATGACGTGCATCGTCTCGCCGTCGAAGTCGACGGTTTGCTCGCGTCGTCCGGGTAGTCCCGAAGCCTTGTCGATCCACAGCGTGGCGTGCCCGCTCGGTTCGCCATCGACGGTGAGGGCGAAATTTAGAGCGCGAGATGGACGGCCATCGATGGGGGCTGGCTCTCCCCAAGCGACTGAACCGACTCGTGCCCATTGATCCACCGTGCCGTCGGTGTGGTCTGGTGCCCGCCCTCCTACGAGCATCGCCAGGTTGTGGAGCAGGCCCATGCGCGTCATCCCGATGAGTAACGAGCCGTCGAGATCCGCCGGGCGTTCGAGCGACACCTGGTCTTGACGGCCCGACGCGTAGGACATCTGCTCGGCGGTGGCCGACAGCGTGGCGCTGGCCGTTTGCCCGCCAAACGAGCCGTTGGCGACCAGGTCCGCGTGTTGGGCGGGGCGCAGCGCGAGCTTGCCCTCGAGCGCCGACGCCACGGCGCCGGTGCTCTCCACGTGGAACCGCAAGTCGATGGCCGGGGCGGCGAGCAGGCGGGCCTCGAGCGCGGCGAAAGCCGCGTAGGCGTCGCGGGGAGAGTCGGCCTCCTCGGCGAGGGGAGGCGGGGCGTTCGTCTGCGGCGAACCGGCCGACGGCTTCGTCGTGGGGTCCGACGGGGCGCCCGTCGGGGCCGTCGTCCCATCACGGTCGGCAGCACCGCAGGCGCCGGTGATCACCGCCACCAGGGCCGCCACAACCGTTCGCTCGCAGATGCGGGCGGCGCGGGGCCGGGGGGCGGGACCAGCCGCGGCGGTGCGCCGTGGCGCTGGCGACAACGAGCGCATGCGAGACCCCTTGGGCACCTAGCACGGCCCGCCGCGCGCGCCAAGTCGTCTGGTGGCGTCGCGTTTCGCGACCCGGAGGCGGGCGACGGCATCGTCGCGGCGGCTCGCAGCGCCGGGTCCCGGCTTGCCCGTCGCGCCGACGTTGTCCATGCTCGCGCCCTCGCATGGCTGACGAACCCGACAACGACGAGCTCGCCGCGATCCGCTACCGCCCGCTGCCCGTGCTGCGGGCGATGATCGATGCGGTCGATCGAGACGTGCTGCAGGCGCTGGCTCGACGCAATGCGCTAGTCGCTGAAGTGGCGCAGTACAAGCGGGCCGCGGGGATCCCCGTCCGTGATGATGCTCGAGAAGCGGAGCTGTTGTCCGATCGCTGCCAACGCGCCAGCAAGCTGGGTCTTTCGTCCGAGTTGGTGGAAAGCCTGTACCGCTTGGTGTTGTGGGGCAGCCGGGATCGGCAAGCGTCGCTGCTGGCCCAGGTACCCTTGACCGACGAGCCAAAAAAGATCGCCATCATCGGGGGCCAAGGCGCGATGGGAGCCTGCATGGCGACATTGTTCTCCGATCTGGGGCACGTGGTCATGATCGCAGACCGGGACACGCCGCTGGGCTCGCGCGAGGCGGTAGAACACGCGGATGTCGTCGTGATCAGTGTGCCGATTGTCGACACCGTCGACGTGATTCGCGAGCTCGGCCCCTACGTGCAAGACCATGCGCTGCTGACGGATGTCACCTCGGTCAAGCAAGCGCCGGTCGAGGCGATGCTCGAGTCCACGAGCGCGAGCGTGGTCGGTACGCACCCCTTGTTTGGGCCGAGCGTACACTCGCTCCAGGGCCAGCGAGTGGTGATGTGCCCCGGGCGTGGTCAGGCGTGGCACGACTGGCTGCAGGCGGTGTTCGAGGCGCGGGGGTTGTGGGTCATGGACGCGACCGCGCAGGCGCACGATGAGGCGATGGCCGTGGTTCAAGTCCTCGTGCACTTCGCCACGGAAGTGTTGGGGTCCACGCTGGCCGATCTGGGCACCAGCATCGAGGAGACCCTGGCGTTTACCTCTCCGATCTACCTTATCGAGCTCTCCATGGCGGCGCGACACTTCGCGCAGTCCCCCGATTTGTACGCATCGATCCAGTTTAGCAACCCGGCCACGCGTCGGGTGACCGATGCCTTCGTGGCGGCGGCGCAGCGGCAGCGCGATGCGGTCGCCGGCCGGGACCGCGAGGCGATTCGCGCCGTGTTCGAGCGAGTCAGCGACATGTTCGGCCCGTTCACGGCCCGGGCCATGCAGCAGACCAGCTTTCTCATCGACCGGATCGTCGAGCGCGGCTGAGACGAGCGACGAGCCGGGGGCGCTTGTCGGCGGCCCGGCGCGCCGCGAGTCGACCGTGCGGCCAGCCGCCGGCGGATTCCGCCCCGGGTCTCGCCGTACGCGTCTCGGCCCGGTGCGAGGGCGCTACTTCGCTGCCACCTCGTGTCGTACAGTGCGGGTCATGAGGCGATGTATCGTGCTGGCCGTCTTGTCCGTGCTCTCGTGCCGTCCCGGCGAGCCGCCGGCTGCCCCACCGGCGGCGGTCCCCTCGTTGCCGGCCACCGGACCCTCCGACGCCGAGATTTTGGCGGCTTCGGATCTGCCCGCCCCGCTGGGCGAGCCGCTCGCCCACGATCCCGTGGCGGCGACGGTCTGGCGGTTGAGCAACGGCATGACCGTGTACATTTCGACCGACCGCAGTACGCCGCGGTTTTCGGGGTGGATCGCGGTGCGGGCGGGGAGTCGTAGCGATCCCGCGGATTCGACGGGATTGGCCCACTACCTCGAGCACATGCTGTTCAAGGGGTCTCAGCGCCTGGGCACGCTCGACTACGAGGCCGAGCGTCCGCACCTGGTCGCGATCGAGGACCATTACCGGCAGCTGCGCGGCACCGCGGACGCGGCGGGACGCCAGGCTATCTTCGCGCAGATCGACGCGGCGACCCAACGCACCGCGGCCACGGCGATCCCCAACGAAATCGACACCGTCTACGCGGCGATGGGCTTCGGCGGCGTCAATGCGTTTACCGGAGATGACGTCACCGCGTACATTGCCGACGTGCCGAGCAATCGGCTCGAACAATGGGCCCGCGTGGAGGCGGACCGTTTTCAACAACCCGTCTTCCGCCTGTTTTTCATCGAACTCGAAGCGGTCTACGAGGAAAAGAACCGGTCGCTCGACAATCCCCAGCGTCGCGTGCAAGAGGCCCTCGCGCGCGCCTTGTTTCCGGACCATCCCTATGGGTCCCAGTCGACGCTCGGCACCATCGAGCATCTCAAGACGCCCGCGTACGATGACATGGCGGCGTTTTATCGTCGTTGGTACGTGCCCAACAACATGGCGATCTTTTTGGCGGGAGACATCGACGCCTCGACGGCCCTCCCGGTTCTCGAGCGCCATTTTGGGGCTTGGAAACCGCGGCCGCTGACGTCGACGCAGCCGGGGCAAGTCGAGCCGTGGACTGAGCGACGATTCGTAGAGGTCGTGGCGCCGGGCGAGCAATCGGTGACCATCGCCTGGCCGACAGTCCCCTCCGGCCACCCCGACCAAGCCGCGTTGAAGGTGATGGATATGATCGTCGACAACGCGACCACCGGCATCCTCAACGTGGATGTCCTGTTGCCGCAGAAACTGCCCGCTGCAGCATCGGGCCACAACTTTCTCGCCGAAGCGGGGCATTGGACGCTGCGTGGCACCGCGAAAGAAGGCCAAGAGCTCGCGGCGGTGGAAGGGCTGCTCATGAGCGTCGTCGACAAGCTCTTGGCCGGCCAGTTTACGCAGTCGGACATCGACGCGGTGGTGTTGGCGTTCGAGATCGAGACCAAGCGCCGCATGGAATCCAACCAGGCCCGCGCGTACGCGATGATGGCCTCGTTCATCACGCGCGAGCCGTGGGAGCAAGCCTCGCGCGAACTTGAACGACTGCGCCGGGTGACGGCGGCCGACGTGCTGCGGGTGGCGAAGTCCTATCTGGGTCCCGGCCGCGCCGTCGTCCATCGCAAGCGGGGGGAACACACGCCGCCGAAGATCGTAAAGCCCACGATCACACCGATCAATGTCGATCCCTCGCGGCATAGCGCGATGTTTCGCGACACGCTCGCGATGCCCACGACCGCCCTCGAACCGAAGTGGCTGGTTGAGGGGTCGGACTACGAGAAGCTCACCACGCCACAAGGCCCGCTGATCGCCAGTCGCAACGACCGCAACGACTTGTGGTCCGCGACGTTTGTTTACGACGTCGGCTCGCGTCTCGACGACATGCAGTGCTACGCGCTGCGGCTGGCCGAGCGATCGGGGGCGGGTGAGCTCGACGCGGCCTCGTACCGTCGCGCTCTGTATGCGCTGGGCACATCCGTTGACGTCAGTTGCGATGTCGATCGAACGCAGATCACGGTGCGCGGGGTGGACCGCAATCTGGAGGCGAGCATGGAACTGGTCCGCGCCTGGCTCGCTCGCCCGCGTCCCGCCGATGACTTGTTGGCGGGTCTGCTGGAAAACACTCTCACCGAGCGTCGAGCGCAGGTCGAGGAACCCAGCGGCGTGTTCGCGGCGTTGTCGTCGTTCGCTCGCTTCGATGGTCGCAGTCCCTTTCTCAACGTGCCGAGCAATGCCAAGCTCGAACGGGCGCGCTCGAAGCGACTGCTTCAGTCCTTTACCCGACTCGGTTCGCTGTCTCATCGAACGCTGTACTTCGGGCCGCGCGATGCGTCGGCGGTGGCCCCTCGCTTGGCTTTGGGAACCGCCAGCCGCCGTGTGCAGCCGGTTGAGCCCACTCGGTTCCGCCGCGTGCGAGGCAACGTCGTGTACTTCCTTCACAAGCCCACCGCACAGGCGCAAATCTCGGTGTTGCTGCCCCACGAACCGCTTCCGCGGGCTGAGCGACCGACGGTCGATGTCCTCAATCGGTACCTCGGCGGCGGGATGGGGGGCTTGATCTTCCAGGAGATGCGAGAGGCTCGTGGCCTGGCCTACTCGGCGGGGGCGCGATACGTCGGGGGCCGACGGCCGCAGGATGAGTCGGGCTTGATCGGTCGGATCGGGACTCAGGTCGACAAGACGCCAGAGGCCGTCAACGTGATGCTCGAGCTGTTGCGCGCGCCGGCTCAGCCCCAGCGGCTGCAGGCGGCGTTGGATCAAGTCGAAGAGGCGTACCGGACCGAGAGGATCGCTCCTCGTGGGATCGGAGTGGCCGTCTACGCGTGGGATGAACGCGGTGAGAAGGCCGACCCACGGCCGTGGCAACGAGAACAAAGCCAGGCCGTCGACAAGGCTGCCCTCGACCGCTTCATCGCTACGGCGAACGCGACGCCGGTGATCCTCGCCATTTTGGGGGACCGCGATCGGATCGACCTCGCTGCGCTGCGCGAGGTCGGCAAGCTCGTCGAAGTCGGCGTGGACGATGTGTTCGGCTACGGAGCGTTCGCATCCGATGCCGCCCTGAACGCCGACGAGTAATTCGGCGGGGCTGGATACCCGCCTCGCACGGCCGTACTCAGCTGGCCACCAGCGTCCGCTCTCCGACGGATCCCGCGGCCCGGCCTGGCGCCGGCCCACACAACTGCCGTTGCCGCCATACCGTCCGGCTCGCACCCGGAGTGTCCCAGTCTGGTCGCGGTTTTGGGTCTCGCGCCACGAGCGGGATCTTTATGGCGCTCTGACTGGCAACGACCCTAGAAAATCGGGTGCTTGAGACGACTACTTCCATACGGCTCGCCGTCGGTTGGTTCGAGGAGAGGTTGGCGGTGTGACTCTGACCACGGCGCGCGCAGGACTCGATGACTATGCCATCTCTCCGTCTCTCGACCCTTGTGGCCATTTCGTTGGCCGTTCCCACCGGTGTTGCGTGTGGCAACGATGACCGCCGAGCGACGGCTGATCCGTCAGACGACGGAATCGTCGACGACGGTGATGACGACGATGACGACGATGACGACGATGAGTCTGGTGCGGGCGATGACGACGACTCGGGTGACGAGGACGGGCAGCCCGAAGCACCGTTGTTCCTGCTCATCGACCCCCCGGAGGTCGTGCACGAGCTCGACCTGGGCGCCGAGTCGAGTCTGCCGTTCGTGGTGACGGCGATTTACGAGGACGTCAGCCGTGAGGTCACGGACGAGGTCACGTGGACTTCCTCGAACGCCACGTTGGGGGCAATGGACGCCGAGAGCGCCACGTTCGAGATACCGGCATTTACCGGCAACACGGTCGAGAGCACGGTGCTCACCGCCGAGTTCGCCGGCGCGACCGGACGCGCGCAGGTCACCGTCGCCGCGTATCAACAAAGCGGAGACAACCCCGACTTCTTCTTCGTGCTCCCGTACGCTCCCGATCGCGAGCAGGCCCGGGACTTGGCGTTCTCCACGGACGTCAAGGCGATGGACGTGTTTGTCAACATGGACACGACAGCCTCGATGGGTCCACCAATCAACAATTTGCAGGCGGCTGTCGCCTCCGAGATCATTCCGCAGGCCAAGTCGCAGATCGGGGACACGCAGTTCGGAGCGGGCTATTTCGAGGATTTTCCGGTGGGCACCTACGGGGCCGCCAACCACACCAAGACCGGCACCGATCAGCCGTTCGTGCTGAGCCAGCCGATCACGGCCGATGCCGATTCGGTGGCCGATGCAGTGTTCGCTTACACGGATAGCGGATCCCCAGTCGGTCACGGCTACGACTTCCCCGAGGCTCTGATTGAGTCGCTCTATCAGATTGCCACTGGGGATGGGTTGGATGGTCCCGGGGACGTCTACGTGGCGCCCAACGACGCGGGGATCGGCGGTGTGGGCTTTCGCGACGGGACGATGCCGGTCATTGTGACGGTGACGGACGCCGTCTCCCACGCGCCCGGCGAGCCGAACTGCCTGTTCAACGGCCACGATGTCGACATTGACTACGCCGATCCGCCGATTGAGGAGGCCGCGACGCGCGAGCAGACGAAGGACGCACTAGCCGACATCTGCGCGCGCGTGGTGGGGATCGCCGTCAACTCCGAGGAGTCTTGTTCGGCGCTCTCGGATATCACCGATTTTGCCCAGGCCACCGGGGCTCGGGTCCCGCCTTCGATCTGGGACGAAGGCGCCGGTCGACCGGATGGCTGCGCTGACGACGAGTGCTGCACGGGCATTGACGGCGCGGGCGTTCCGCCTGACACCGACGGACTGTGCGCTTTGGTGTATCGCGTGGAAGAAGACGGCAGCGGCGTGGATGCGGGCGTGGTCGAGGGGTTGGCGATGCTCACGCGTTACGCCCCGTTCCAAGTGACACGCGCGCTGGTCGGCGAGAGCTCGAGCGTGGCTGGAGACGCGCTGCCTGAGGGGCGCACCACGGCCGACTTCATCAAGCGCGTGGTGCCTACCTCCTTTGGCGAGCCACCGCTGGCGTCGGCGCCGGAGCCATCCATGACCGAGATCACGTTCGAGGACGTGACCCCTGGGACCGAGGTCACCTTCGAGATCGCCGCCGTCAACGACTTTCTGCAAGTCCCGGCGGGGGAGGCCCCGCGGTTGTTCGTGGCACATATCGAGGTTTCAGCGGGCTCGTGCGCAGACCTTGATGCGCGCGACGTGTACGTCATGGTGCCCCCCGACAACCTTCCCCCGCCCGGGTAGGGGTCACCGAGCGTTCGATCGACTCGCGGTGGGGCTGTCTCGCGGACCGAGCTCGTGGCCCGGACACCGGGCATGGGTCGCGCTTGCACCGAACCGACCTCGGGTTGCGGTCACGGGGACTCGGCCGCGAGGGCCGGCCCCGGCCCGCCGAGCCGGTACCGCATCATGACGAGGATTCGTCGGTCTGGTAGCGTGGGTTGCACTGTGCCCGTGTTTTTCCCGCGACTGCATCGCTCGAGCGCCCCAGGACGTGCAACGGGGTTGATCTGGTTCTCACTAGCGTCGGTCGTTCCCAGCGTGGCCGCGGCCACGGGACCCACGCAGCCCAATTCGCTGGCGAACCCGCTGGCGAGCCCGGAGGACTGTCGATCGTGTCACGAGTTTGCCAACGCGTCGCATCTGGCCGAGCAGGCGCGCTACGACCCCTACTCGTGGATTGCGAGCATGATGTCCAATGCCTCTCGCGACCCCGTGTTTTGGGCCGGCGTGGCCGTGGCCGACCAGGACGTGCCGGGGGCCACCGACGTCTGTGTGCGGTGCCACTCGCCGCGCGGTTTTTTGGCCGGCCAGGGCGACGCCACCACGATGGAGGCGCTCGACCCCGAATACCGCGACGGGATCAGCTGCGACTTTTGTCATCGTCTGGTGCAAGATGACACCGTACCCGCCGGCAACGGCCAGTACGTGATCGATGACGGCGAAGGCGGGGTGCTGCCCATGCGCGGACCGTGGCAATACGATCCCACGGGCATGGTCCCCTCGCATGAGACCGCGTTCTCGACCTATCTCGCCGAATCGCGCATGTGCGGTACCTGCCACGATGTGACGACCGAGCGCGAGCGGGTGGACGAGGCGGGCAACGGAATGGGTAGCCATTTCAACGAGCAGCGCACGTACTCGGAATGGTTGCGCAGCGACTACGCGCTCGAAGGCGACGGTTTTGCCAGTTGCCAGGATTGCCACATGCCGGCGGTTGAGGATGTGGCCGGGTGTCTGTTGTTCAGCGAGCTCGGCCAGCGGCACGAGACCGGCGGGCGGCGTCACGAGCTGGTCGGGGCCAATCGATTCGTGCTCAAGGTGCTCAAGGAACTCTACGGCTGGGCGGGCGAGGAGATCATCGCCGACGAGGCGTTCGATGCGGCGATCGAGCGCACGACCGAGTTTGTGCGCAGCGCGGCGAGGCTCGAGGTCGACTTCCCCGAGCGAGTCGATCTCGGGCACGGGATCCCAGAGTTGACGGTGCAGGTGGAGAATCTCACGGGTCACAAGCTACCCACCGGGTACTCCGAGGGGCGGGTGATGTGGATCGAAGTGGTGGCGAGCTATGCGGGACAAGTGGTGTACTCATCGGGGCGCTGGGACCCAGAAGACGCGAGCTTCGCCGACGGGATCGAAGACGACGCGCAAGTGCGCCGCTACGAGGGCGTGGCCGAGGATGCCGATGATGGCACGCGGCTGCATCTACTGCGCAACAACCGTTGGGTCGAAGATAATCGCCTGCCGCCGAAGGGTCTGCGGGCGGCGGTGGACACCGACCCCGTTGGCGATCGCTATCAGCTGGGTGAGGGCAAGTGGCCGCATATCGATACGGTGCGCTATGCCTTCGACACGGTCGAGGTCGATGACGCGACGCCGCACGACGGCGCCGACGATCAACTCGCGCTCTCGGTGCGATTGCTCTACCTCATCAACACCCGCAGCTACATCGAGTTTCTGCGCAACGAGAACGTGTCGAACGCTTCGGGGGACACGGTTGCGGACCTGTTCGAGCAGCTCGGCGGCGCCGAGCCGATCGTGTTGGCCGAGGCCGCCAGGCATGTCCCGCTCACTGGGTTGACGGTCGCGGGCGGCGATGACGAACCGTCCGACGACAGTGGCAGTGGCACCGGAGCGCACCCGTCGACGAGCGACGCGATGAACACCGCGGACACGTCCGGCGAGACCGAGAGCAGCGACGGAGGCGTGACTGAATCGTCCAGCGGTTCTGCCGTGGAGGACGTCTCCGCGACCGGTTCGGGCGCCACGGGCGAACCTCCGCCGGGCGACGGCGGGAGCAACGGCTGCAGCTGCGGTGTCGACGGGCACCGCAGTACCGGCGGCTGGGGGGTGCTCCCGGTGCTCGGGGTGTTGTGGCGACGTCGCCGGCGTCGCCGGGCCTGAGCTCGCGGGGCTGCTTTCGCGTCGCTCTTGTCCGCAAGGCGGTCGGCGCCGAGCCGACGCGCAACGGTCCGAGGTGACGGCATCCTCCGGGGCGCGCCGGGCCGACGCGCAACGGTCCGAGGTGACGGCACCCTCCGGGGCGCGCCGGGCCCGGACCGCGGCCAGCTCCGGTCGCGGGCACCTCCCGCGTGGGCCGTTACGGATCGATACGCACGACCTGGTTTTTGGCCGCGTCCACGAACCAGATCTTCTCGTCCGGTCCGATCGTGATGCCCATAATGGCTTCGGCCGGCGTGTCCATGCGGGCGAGCTCGTCGCCTTGAAGATTGAACGCGATCAGCTCGCTGGTCTGGTGGTCGGACACGAAGAGCCGGTCGTTGTGCAGCGCGATCCCGCTGGGCTCGCCGAGGTCGGAAACGAGGGTCGCGTAGTCGGCTCCCATCACCCCGCTATACTCTTGGCAATCGTCCAGGTTGCCCGGCAGCGGGCCAGTGCTGCTTCCGGACTCCGTGTCGAGCACGGTGATTCGGCCGGCGCCTGTGTCGGCCACGTACAGCAAGTCCGTGCGCTTGTCGTAGACGAGGTGTCCCGGTACCCCGGGGACGCGGGTGACGTCGGTGCCGAGAAAACGGCGAATAATGCCATCGGTGTGGTCACTCATCCCTGGGCCGTGGTCTTCGACGAAGTCGTAGCGGACGAGGTCGTCGTTTCTGCCGTCGAACACCCAGTACACGTTGTCCCGCTCATGGGCGATCCCCATGCCCTCCGGGCTGACGTGCAGCATGTCCATGTGGCTGCCGTTGAGGTCGCCTCCGGGTTCTTGGCCGACGGTGGCGAAGATGTCGAGGTCGGCCAGCCACAACGTCGGGCCCATAAACGAATCGTCTTTCTCCTGGCTCGTCGCAAAGAAGTTGTCCACGCCGAACGCGATGCCCGAGACCTCGCCCATGAAGTGCCCGCGGCTTCGATCCAGCCGCAGCTCGGATGTTTGCTCCTCGGTCCCCGCGTCCTCGAAGATCACGCACCCCTCGTCGCCCAGATTCACGACCCACAGGAGCCCTGTCTCGGGCGAAAAATCGAGATCTCGGGGAAAGTCGAGACCGTTATCGGCCGTGCCGATCACGGTGAAGGTGGTGCCGAACTCCGGTACTAGGTCGTCGTCGTCGTCATCGCCCGTGTCGTCGTCGTCATCACCGCCGGTATCGTCATCGTCGTCATCATCGTCATCATCGTCATCGTCATCGTCATCGTCATCGTCATC
>QKPP01000264.1 GCA_006508105.1 Myxococcales bacterium FL481
ATCCCAGATACCAATCCCAGATACCAATCCCAGATACCAATCCCAGATACCAATCTCAGATCCCAAACCCCGCCGAGGATAGCCCACTTCACGGGGTACTTCGCATCGTATGCACGCCAAACGTGTTCTCGATCATGACGAGATTGCTGGTTACGCACGCGACTGTGACCGCGGTGATGCACGCGGCGTTTAGCGTCGCCGTGCCGGAGCGTTCACCCGTGCATCACCTGTTGCCCATCATCCTCGTGGCTTTCGTCGTCAGCTGTACCGTACCGGGAGAGACGGCCGGCCAGCCTGCCATCACCGCCGAGCTCACGTCGCGCACGATCCTGAAGGACCTCCCGCGGTGCCAGGACGATCGCTTCCACAGCACCTACTCCGAGGTGTGCTGGCCAGCGAACCCTGACCGCACCATGACCGCGCTCCCTTTGGCGACCCCCACGCCTGATTCCCTCGATGACCGGGTGTCCACAAGTGGGATTCAGCGAGTCGTCGAACTGGCCCGGGTCGATGACCTCGGCGAGGGCTGGGTCGGTTTCCGGGTGTATCATCACTCGGGCGAGTACATCTTGTACCTTGGAAGCCCCAACATGCCCGTCGACGTGCTTGACGAGAACGGCGTGTCGGTACTCAACGGCTGTTCTCGCTACCTCGGCACCGAGACCTTTGACGACCTGCGGGCGACTTGCACCGGCCGTGAACTCCTTGGCGCGTACACGATGTGGCTAGAGCCCGGGATCTATCGTATCGAATTTGGTCCCATTGACCGAACTCACGTGCGGGTCGCCGTCGAGAAACGTCGGGACCTGAAGAGCGCGGCCACCGATGACGATTGGCCCTGCCGGTTTTCGGAACTGCCCACGCTAGTTGAGGCCTGCCCGGAGGGGGAGACGAGCACCCCCGTGACCATGGTGGAGTATGGAACGCCGAATCCACCCATGATCGACGTCGGATCGACCTACGGGTTTCATCTCACTTCCTCCACCGGGTCCACCGGCACCAACGAGGGGGTGGTGCAGTTCGTGCCTCCCTATACTTCCGAATACGCCGTCTACGTCGGGACGGCCGGCATGCCCGTCTCCATCTGGGACGAGGAGGGCGGCCATGAGCGCCGGTTTGACTGCAGCCTCAAGCTTCGTTCGGATCTACCCTCCTGGTCACCGGTGGAAAGCTGCGCCCCCTTTCGCGGGGCCTACGTCTACCCGCGCCTCGAGGGAGGTCGGATCTACAACCTGGAGTTTGGCCCGGTGACCCCGCAGAGATGGGTGCGAGCCGCAATCTACGCCAACGACACCGACCGTGACGGGGATGGACTCGCAGACAGCTTTGACAAATGCCCGGACGATCCCAACAAGACCGAACCGGGGACCTGCGGATGCGGAGTGGCCGGGCCCGACTTGGATGGAGATGGGTTGTGCGGCGACGCCGATGCATGCCCCTTCGATGAGTCCAACGATGCCGACGGGGATGGCGTTTGCGGTGACGTCGACAACTGCCCCGCCGACGCCAACCTCGATCAGGCCGACGAAGACGACAACGGTCGTGGAGACGTCTGCGAGTTCGTGACCTCCGGAGAATGGTCCTATCCACGCGCGGACCTGGGGCGGACGGCCTACCTGGCGAGCAGCGGCGAGCTCGACCACGACACGGTGGGCAGGCTGACGCCCATCTGGGAGAGTCCGGTCGGCGGGGAGTTCGCGGTGCTCGCCGGCGATCGGCTTTTCGTCGGTGACAGCGAGTATTCACCGGTTCTCTCCCAACCGCTCGACCCCGCGACCGGCGCGAGCCTCGACGCCGCGCAACTGTTTCCCGTGGCCCCGTTTCGTTCCTGGCGCCAGTCGTGGCTCGAGACGGACTTCTTTCTCGAGGACGTCAACGGGCAGGAGGTGGCAAAGTTCGTGTGTCCCGACTCCGTCAACTGTGGGGTGTTCGCCGCCGACAACTACCTGTTCTGGCGCTTCGAAGACCGAGCCTTCCGCAGCACGATCGACTGGCACAACATGGATACCGGAGCTCGGATCTCTTCGATCGGCCACGACCACGCCGACCCCCTGGAGTTCTCGGCCCCGAGTGCGCCCTTTGCCGTGCCCATCTCCGACGGCATGGTCTACTCCGTGGCGAGGCCCAGCATCAGTATCCCGAACGAGAACGGCAACGACAGCTTTGTCCGCGCGACGGAACTCATCGGCGCGAGTCTGGACGGAACCCGCGAAGGGTTTCGCACCGAGTACTTCGTGGACATCCCCGCCACGGCCCCCGCCGGAGGAGCCGTGGCCGCAAACGGGCGGGTGTACACCACATCCCGCGGTGTCGAGGCCTTCGATGCGCACACCGGCGAGATGCTGTGGCAACAAGACACCCTTCAGCGCCAGGGTCTGTTTGTCGCGTCGCCAAGCACCGTGTACCAGGTCGTGGGTGGCTTCAATCAACCCATCTCGGTGCTCGCGCTGGACGCCGCGACTGGGGCCGAACGCTTCGAGCAGCCCTTGCCGTACTCCGCCGCGAGCTGGATGGCCGGAGTTGCCAACCTTATCCTCGTGACGCAGGGCAGCCATCTGGTCGCACTCGACGCCACCACCGGGGCCCTCGTTGGCGACCGGGATCTTGGCTTCGACCTGGAGGCTGTGGCCATCGACAGCGGAGTTGTCTACGCCGTCGGGACGGACCGGACCGTGGGTCTCGGTCTGTGAGGCTCCATCGGAACCCCTGGGAAGGGGAAACCCGACCCAGGGAAACCCGACCCAGGACGGGCGGGAAACCCGGGAAGGAGACGCTAACCGTACCTAGTCGGTCGACAGTTCGAAGGGATAGGAAACCTTCACCTGCCCCCCTCCGTCAGGGGCGGGAAATCGCCAAGATGCTGTCGCTGCGACAATGCACGCGTCCAGTTCATCGTTGTGGAGCGTACTTTCCTCGACAACACTATTTGCGACCCGTCCGTCGGACTCGATTGTCCAGGCTAACGAGATACGCCCCGCCACTGAGGGGTCCTTCTCCAAGCTCGCGTTGTAACACGCGGTGACTTGCCCGATGTTCGCGCGTACGACCTCTCGAATGTCGCTTTTGTCTAGTGACCCCTTCACAGCCGCCTCCTCCTGAGCTGAAGACACGCTGAATGTCGGCAACACGAGGGCTGCGGCTACGAGTGATATCGGTACGAGTTTCATGTTCACATTTTCCTTTGCGCCCATCTGGGCTGGTTTGGGGTTGAGTAACGATTGAACCCGACGGGTGAGTTCCCGCCGCGTCCCGAGGAAAGCCGTCGTCCCGGCCGCCGGGGGGCACGACCACTGCCCGACGGTCACCAAAATCTCGGCCATGGTCCGCGGACACGACACCAAATGCGCGCCCGCGTCGTCGCACAACGACTCCACGGCTCGTTCGCGATACCGCCAAAAGGCCCACCACAGTGGCTGACACCACGCGATCGCGTGGAACAACCGAAAGGCGACCGTCAGTGCCGGATCACCGCGGCGCACGTGGTGTAGCTCGTGACCCAACATGCCACGCAGCACCGGCTCAGCGCACTCTTCGACGGCGCGCCGGGGCAAGCACACCTCCCGTCCCGGCAGCGCGACGGGGGACATGATGGCCTCGCTTTCGCTCAGCTTCACCGAACGCAGCATTCGCATGCCCGCCTGGGCGCGCTCCAAGGCCACGAGCGCGTGCGGGGCCACAACTGGCCGCCGTGACGCGAGCTGACGCGTGACCCGGACGAGTTGCACCATGCACCTTGCGAGCAGCACGGCCGCGACCACGGCCCACGAAACGGCCACGATGGCCGCCGAGACATCGGCCGAGCCGGGGACCCCGGACCCGTCGGACACCGGCGCCCCCCCCTCCACGCGCAGCCCCGGCAGCGATAAGGCTGCGCCCTCTCCTACCAGTGCCCATGCGAACGCAGCGGCGGACGAGGCGAACCCGCCCAAACCCGCGACCTGCCAGACACGAGCGCGAAGCTCCGGCTGCCGCGGCCAGAGCAGCTCGACCGCCAATGCCGCCCCAAACCACGCCGTACTGTGGAGCAGATACGTCGGGAGCACGTCGAAGGCAATTGCCCGCATCGCGGTCATGGCCGCCGCCCTTTCGATTTCGGCGTGACCGGCAGAGCGCTGTCTGAGGACGTGTCTGAGGTGCGCAACAAAGCACGCGCCTCATCGAGGTCCGCGGCGGAGACAGCCCGCTCTTTGACCAGGTGCGACAGCAAAGCTGAGCCGTCACCGCCAAACAGCCGCTCGACCACGCGGCCGAGCATCGACCGAGTCACCTCATCTCGCTCGAGTAGCGCTCGATACCGAAACTGGCGCCCAGACCGAACCCGCTCCAAAACCCCGTCTTTGCACAGACGATTCAAGACGGTGGCCACCGTGGCCGGGGCGACGTCGCGGCCGCCCGACAGGGCCTCGTGGACCTCTTGCACCGAAGCGTCTCCGCGTTCCCAAAGGACCTGCAGTAGCTCGAGTTGGTTCTCGGTGAGGTTTTGGCGCGTCATCTTTTACAGAAGTAAACTTATACACGTGTAAAATATGAGTGCAAGGCCGAACTGAGAAAATTCGGCGCCCCGGCTGGTCCAAGTCGCCGAAGCCAAGCCGGCGCCAATCGCTCCGCTTCCGCGCTCAGCGGCACGGCAACGACGGTCCGGTCTCGGGACGCCGCTTGGACTGGACCCGGC
>QKPP01000024.1:0-24526 GCA_006508105.1 Myxococcales bacterium FL481
ACGATGACGATGACGATGACGACGATGATGATGATGATGATGACGATGACGACGATGACGACGATGACGATGATGATGATGATGATGATGATGATGATGATGATGATGATGATGACGATGACGACGATGACGACGACGCGACAAGCGAGTCCGGCGGGGCCGCGGAGGCGGACGATCCGTCGAGCGAGAGCCATGTCGACACGGAGCCCAACGACGGGTGTGGCTGCCACGCCGGCGGTTGGTCGACCCTGCCCGGACTCGTCCCGCTCGCGTTGGCGGCGGTGTCACGGCGTCGGCGTCGGCGTCGTTGAACGCAGGCGGCTCGCGGCGGGGAACCACGGTGTGACACGTCGCCGCGCGGGTTCGTTCCGTCGCGCCGCAGCCGGGCTCGGTCGGCGCCGGATCGTTCGGTCTCGCGCTCTCTGGGCATGACCGGACTCCCCGCGTGGCGCGGTTGATCGCGGGCGGCGAGGTGTCCGCGCCCGCGGATGCGGACGCGAACCGTTCGCGCTAGAGTCCCGCCGCCGAAGGGCACCAGAGAACGATATGAGCGCGATCGTCCACGTCCATGCCCGCGAGATCCTCGACTCCCGAGGGAACCCCACCGTCGAAGCCGAGGTCACCACGGAATTCAACAATGTCGGCACTGCCGCGGTCCCTTCGGGGGCCAGCACCGGCGAGTACGAGGCCCACGAGCTGCGCGACGAGGACCCGGCGCGGTATCTCGGCAAGGGCGTGCTCAAGGCCGTCGAGCACGTCAACACGCGCCTCGCGGCGGCGGTGGAGGGGCTTGAGGCGATCGATCAGGTGCTGATCGATCGCACGCTGTGCGAGGCGGATGGCACGGCGAACAAGTCGCAGGTCGGCGCGAACGCAACGCTTGCGGTGTCGCTCGCGGCGGCCCGAGCCGCCACGCAGGATCTCGATCTGCCACTTTATCGCTACCTGGGCGGCACGTGGTGTCGTCAACTGCCGGTCCCGCTGATGAACGTCATCAACGGGGGGGCGCACGCCGACAACAATCTCGACTTCCAAGAGACGATGCTCGTGCCGTTGGGGTTCGACTCGTTTCCCGAGGCGTTGCGCGCGGGGGTCGAGGTGTTCCACGCGCTGCGCAAGCTGCTCAAGGAGCAGGGCAAGGTGACGGCGGTGGGCGACGAAGGGGGCTTCGCGCCCGACATGGCCAACAACGCCGAGGCCTTGTCGACCCTCACCACGGCGATCGAGGCGGCCGGCTACCGTCCCGGCGAGCAGATCGGGCTCGCGCTCGATGTGGCTGCGTCGGAGTTCTTTGACAAGAGCACGGGGCGGTACCGTCTCGCGGGCGAGGGGCAGCGCGAACTCGAGTCGGCCGAGTTGGTCGAGTTGTACGCAGAGCTTGCGCAGACGTACCCGCTGGTGTCCATCGAAGACGGCATGGACGAAAACGATTGGGACGGCTGGAAGCAGCTGACGGCCCGTTTGGGCGGGCAGATCCAGCTCGTCGGCGACGACTTGTTTGTGACCAATCCCGAGCGACTCGCGCGGGGCATCGACGAAGATTGCGGGAACGCCTTGCTGGTCAAGCTCAACCAAATCGGTACCCTCAGCGAGACCCAGCAGGCCATCGAGTTGGCCCAACGCAACCGCTTCAATTGTGTCATCTCTCACCGCAGCGGCGAAACGGGCGACACGTTCATCGCAGACCTCGCGGTGGGCAGCGGCGCCGGACAGATCAAGACCGGGAGCGCCTCGCGTTCGGATCGGATCGAAAAGTACAACCGCTTGCTGCGCATTCACGAACAACTCGGCGATGACGCTGAGTACCCCGGTCGCAAGGTCTTTCGCCGGTAGTCGAGATTGACCGCGCGCCACGGCCAGACCATCACTCGTCTCAACCCTCCTTCAACTCAGGAACGACAATGCCCATCAAAGTTGCCATCAATGGATTCGGCCGTATCGGTCGCTTGGTCTTCCGCCTGCTCAAGCAGCGTCCCGATTGCGAGATCGTGGCGGTGAACGACCTTGGCGAGGCGGGGGCGCTCGCCCATTTGCTCAAGTACGACAGCGTGCACGGGCGCTACCCGGGCGCCGTGGAGGCCGGCGAGGGCCAGCTGGTGGTCGACGGCGTGGCCACGCGGACCTTGGCGGAGAAGGACCCGGCTCGGCTGCCTTGGCGAGAGCTCGGCGTCGACGTCGTGGTCGAGGCGACGGGCATTTTCCGCTCGCGCGAGCAATGCCAGCTGCATCTCGACGCGGGCGCCGGCAAAGTTGTGCTGACGGTGCCCCCGAGTGGCGAGGTCGACGCAATGGTCGTGCTCGGGGTCAACGACGAGGTGCTCAAGCCTGAGCACAAGATCGTGTCGAACGCGTCGTGCACGACCAACTGCCTCGCTCCGCTGGTGAAAGTGCTCCACCAAGCGTACGGGATCGAAAGCGGCCTGATGACCACGGTGCACGCGTACACCAACGACCAGCGCATCGCCGACCAGTTGCACAAAGACCTGCGTCGGGCTCGCGCGGGCGCCATGAACATCATCCCCACTACCACCGGGGCCGCGCGGGCGGTCGGCAAAGTCATGCCTGAACTCGCCGGCAAGCTCGATGGTTACTCCTTGCGCGTGCCCGTGCCCGACGGATCCGTGGTCGACCTCACGGCGAGACTGGCGAAGCCCACGAACCGCGACGAACTCAACGCCACGTTCAAAGCGGCGGCTGAGGGGCCGCTCAAGGGTATTTTGGCGTACACCGAAGAGCCCATCGTCTCCAGCGACATCGTGGGCGATCCCCACAGCTCGATTGTCGATGGCGCGTCGACGATGGTGTCTGGCGGTGGCCAGCTCGTGAAGCTGGTCAGCTGGTACGACAACGAGATGGGCTACAGCTATCGCGTGGTCGATCTGCTGCTCAAAGCCCACAACCTCGGAGCATAGCGATGCCGTTGCGCGAGCTTTCCTCGCTCGATCTCGCGGGCATGCGCGTGCTGATGCGCGTCGACTTCAACGTTCCCCTTGACGATGAGGGGCGCATCACCAGCGACGTGCGGATCCGTGAGGCGTTGCCCACCATCCGCACCGTGCTCGAACGAGGGGGACGGCCGGTGCTGATGTCGCATCTCGGTCGCCCCAAGGGCAAAGTCGTCGAGTCGTTGCGCTTGCGTCCGGTGGGAGCTCGTTTGGCGGAGTTGCTCGGCAGTCCCGTCCATGTCGCGGACGACTGCGTGGGCGAGCCGGTCGAGGCCCAGGCCCGAGAGCTGGCGCAAGGCGAGTGCTTGCTGCTCGAGAACGTCCGGTTTCACCGCGAGGAGACCGATGGCGATCCGGAGTTCGCGGCCCGTTTGGCTCGCGTGGGCGACGTGTTCGTCAACGACGCGTTTGGGACGGCCCATCGGGCCCACGCCAGCGTATCGTTGGTCGCAGAGCGACTGCCCAGCGCCGCGGGCTTGCTGTTGGCCAGGGAACTCAAAGCCTTCGCCCGGGTGCTCGAGGCACCCGAGCGCCCATTGGTGGCCATCCTCGGCGGTGCCAAGGTCAGCGACAAGCTGCCGGTGTTGATCAACCTGATCGAGAGGGTCGATGCCCTTGTCATCGGGGGGGCGATGGCCTACACGTTCCTTGCAGCCGACGGGGTGGAGATCGGCGATTCGCGATGCGAGCCCGAGCTTGTGAGCAGTGCGCGTCAGATTCGCGAGCGCGCCCAAGCCCGCGGGGTCGAACTGTTGCTGCCCACCGATCACGTCTGCGCGCGCGCGTTCGGAGGTTCGGCTGAACCGCCCTGTGGACCGGGCATCCCGGCGGGGCAGATGGGGCTCGATATCGGTCCCGAGACGATTCGTCGCTACACCGAGGTCGTGGCGGGCGCCAAGACCATCGTTTGGAATGGTCCGATGGGGGTGTTTGAGCAGCCAGCCTTTCGCGCCGGGACCGAGGCCGTGGCCCGGGCCGTGGCGGACGGCCCGGCGTTTTCGGTGGTTGGCGGTGGCGATTCGGTGGCGGCCGTCGAGCTGTTGGGTGTCAAAGACCGCGTTGATCACGTCTCGACGGGCGGTGGGGCCTCGTTGGAGTTACTCGAGGGACGGGTGTTGCCGGGCGTGGCGGCCGTTTCCGGCTAGTCTCTCGTTGGCGCCAGTCCACGCGAACGGCCACGGAGGTCCTGATGAGCATTCAACTCGAAGTCGGTGGCGTCATCAGCTCGGTGCAGACCGAGCTCGGTGATGACCGTCAGCCGGACCCGCACGCACGCGCGGCCACCAGAGGTCGCGTCGGCTCGACGTGGAGCGCGTCCAGCCATCACGGTCAGTTGGCCCGGTACGCACGGCCGGCGGACAATCGAGTCGGCCCGCAACACATCGCTCCGATGTGCCCATCGATGCTCGCCGCTCACGGACAAGGCGCGCAGGTGGTGGGAGCGTTCGAAGACCCCGATGCGATCGGACGGTCCGCATGAGCGGCGCGGGCACGGACATTGGGCGGGTCGGGCTGGTCTTCTCCGGAGGGCCCGCCCCGGCCGCGAACGCGGTGATCTCCGCGGCCGCGACTCCATTCGTGGAGGGCGGTTGCGAGGTGCTGGGCATCTTCCACGGGTACTCGAACCTGCAAAACTACGACGCCGACGAGTCGCCGCTGGTGGCTGATGAGCACTACCGGCGCTTCGCCGAAGGGGACCTTCGCGGTCTTCGGAACCAACGCGGGATCATCGTGGGCACGGCGCGGGCAAACCCTGGCAAGCCCATCGCCGGGCCAGAAGATCTCCACGATCCGGTCAAGAACGCGGCTTTGCGCCGGGTCTACACGGCGTTGGTCGATCTCGGGCTCGACGCATTGATCTCGATCGGCGGCGACGACACGCTCAAGACCGCCAACTTCCTCTACGAGTACCAGAAACGGTTGCCCCCGGCGGCGCCGCGCGTGCGGGTGGTTCACGTACCGAAGACCATCGACAACGACTACCACGGCATCGACTTCACGTTCGGCTACTTCACGGCGGTGGACGTGATGGCGAAAGAGCTGATGAACCTTCGCGCCGATGCGATGGCGACCAGCGCCTACTACGTTGTGGAGACGATGGGGCGTAAGGCCGCGTGGTTGTCGTACGGGGTGGCGATCGCGGGCGAGGCCCATCTCGTGCTGGGGGTGGAGGACATCGGGCCCGAGTTGTGCGTGGATGGCCCGGGCTCGGACGGCGGGGAGGGTTCTCGGCGCCGGCTCTCGCTCGACAAACTCGCCGAGCACATCGTGACCGTGATGGCGGCGCGAGAGGAACGCAAGAAGTTCTACGGCACGGTGGTCCTCGCGGAGGGCCTGTCCGAGTTGCTGGCCGAGGAATTTCTCCAGGACATCCCCCGCGATGACCACGGTCACCTGGCGTTGTCGGAGATCCCATTGGCGAAGATGGTGGCCAAGGCCGTGCGCGCACGTTACGAGGCTCGCTTCGGCCGCAAGAAGAAGGTCACCGGGGTGGTGATGGGCTACGAGTCGCGTTGCTCTCCGCCGCATGCGTTTGACGTGTTGCTGGGCAGCCAGCTTGGGACCGGGGCCTATCGCGCGTTGGTCGAAGAGGGGCTCGACGGGCACATGGTCAGTGTCCAAGGCCAGTTTGAGCTCCACTACGTGCCGTTTTCTCAGCTGGTCGATCCTCAGACCCTGCGCACGCAAGTGCGACTCGTGCCGCCCGGCAGCGATTTTCACCGGCTGGCTCGGTTTTTGGAGACGCGGGTCGATAGCACGAGTGAGTGGGACCTGGGCCGACGTCACGAACGGTAGGCCCCGCGACGGGGGCGAACACGGGTTGACGCTGCGGGGTTGCCGTGCAGACGCCGAACATCGTGGTGCTTGACGGTCATACGCTCAACCCCGGCGATCTCAGCTGGTCGGGCCTCGACGCGTTGGGGGAGGTCACCGTCTACGCTCGCAGCGATCGGGCGTCGACAGTCCCCCGGGCCGTCGACGCGGAGATTGTGTTGACCAATAAGACGGTGCTCGACGCGGAGATCTTGTCGTCGCTTCCGAAGTTGCGATACGTCGGGGTCCTGGCGACCGGCATCAACGTGGTCGATTTGGCCAGCGCCGCCGAACGGGGCATCGTGGTTACGAACGCCCCGGCCTACGGCACCCGTGCGGTGGCTCAGGCGACGTTCGCGTTGTTGCTCGAGCTGTGCAACCACGTCGGACTTCACGCGCAGAGTGTGGCGAGCGGTGCGTGGTCGTCCGCAAGTGACTTCTGTTACTGGGAACGACCTATCGTGGAACTGGCCGGTCAGACCTTGGGTGTCGTGGGCCTCGGTGCGATCGGTCGGGCGGTGGCCGACCTCGGCGCCGCGTTTGGGATGCGGGTGGTTGCGGCGACGCGGCGTGGGGTGGCCGACGCCGGGATCCCGGTGTTTCCCGTCGATGACCTCGTGGCGCAATCGGACGTGGTGTCGTTGCACTGCCCCTTGACGCCGGCGACGGCCCGGTTGATCGATGCCCGACGATTGTCGCGTTTCCGGCCGCACAGCGTGCTCATCAACACGGCCCGTGGCGGGCTACTCGACGAGGCCGCCGTCGCGGATGCACTGCGCTCGGGGCAGCTCGGGGGGGCGGCCGTGGATGTGCTCTCGACGGAACCACCGGCGCCGGACAATCCTCTGCTCCGCGCGCCCAACTGCATCGTGACGCCCCACGTCGCGTGGGCCAGCCGGCAGGCTCGCGCGCGGTTGCTGAATATCGTCGTGGACAACGTGGCGGCTTTCTTGCGAGGCGAGCCGCGAAACCAGTGCCGGCCGAGCTCGTAGGGCGCGGTCGAATCGGGCGCTCAGTGCCGCTGCAGCACCCGAGCGATGCTCTCCACCAGCGGCGGCGAGCCGACATACAACGCCGTGCGATGGTGCAGCGTCTGGGGTTGTACCTCGAGGATCGGTTGCCCGTGTTCGTCGACGGCGGCGCCGCCCGCCTCGCGGGCCATGAAGGCCACGACGGCGGCTTCGTACAGCAGGCGGAGTTTGCCCTCGGGGCGGTTCTTCTTCGGATCGGGGTGGGCGACGATGGCGGGATACATGAACATCCCGCCATTCGCGAGCAGACGATGGAAGTCGCCGGCGAGTGCCCCGAGGTAGCGAAAGGCTTGCCGTTGCTGGTTCTCGGCGATCCACGTTTGCACCGACGGCGCGAACGTGGACGAGTTGCCGGCGTTGAACGAAAGCTCCCAGGTCTTGGTGGCCTCGGGCAGCATCATGCGGGTGGGCTTGACGAACGTCCCCGTTTCGTTGACGTGAAAGCGCCACGTTCCGGCTTCGCGCAGGGCCAGCGTGAACGTCCCGGTCGGGATCACGAACATGCCGGCGGCGATGAACTCCTTGCCGGTTCGCAGGTGGTGATCTTCGGGACCTTTGAGGTTGCGCTTGGCGATGCCAAACATGAACCCGACGGGCAGACCGTGCGCAATGTTGCTCGAGCCATCGAGGGGATCGAAGTAGACGAAGTAGCGCCCATCGTCGCCGCTCATCTCGATGCGTTCCTCGTTTTCCTCGCTCACGGCGGAAATGACCCGGCCGGTACTCCGCAGATGATGCGTGACGATGTCGTTGGCGATGCGATCCATTCGCATCACGCTTTCGCCTTGGACATTGACCGTGTCGGCGCCGAGCCAGTTCCCTTTGAGCGCGCCGGTGACGTAGTAGTGCTCGATCAGCTTCGCTGCGTTGGTGATCGCATCCATCAAGATGATGAAGTGATAGGTACGGTTGTGCCGTTCTTGATGCCGCAGTAGGAAGTTGAGAAACGTCTGTTCGAGTTCAACCATCGTCGGGGTCTTTCGTCGTGCAGGCACAGTTACCACGCGCCTTGCGGCGAAAAAAGGCACGTTCGGGCCGGTTGTCGGATGGATTGGACGCTCTTGATGGCCGAGAGATCGCGACGCCAGTGCCCGGTTCGGACACAGGCTCACGAGGACCCTTACGGGGCCAGGGCCGCGGTGCGCCAGCGAAGGCGGCCCTGACCGCGAAGGTCTGTCCGTGCTCGCGGGAGCCCGTCCGCGGTCGTGTCTCGCGGCTGGTGACGGGCGCTTACGTTTCCGCGCGGCCAAGGCTGACCGCCGACATTCGCAGGGTGCCGTTACCCATGCACCGCCGAAGACGACTGGCCCATTCGATGGCGGCCTGCTTCGAAGCCACTTCGATCACGGTGTACCCTGGAATCAGCTCCTTGCTCTCCAAGAACGGACCGTCGGTGACGGAGATCTCGCCGTCGTCCAAGGTGATGTGGGTTGTGGTGCGGCCGAGCTGGCCGGTCGACACGACGATGCCCTGGGCCATCGAGTCTTGCATGAACTGACTCATCTCGGCCATGCCCTCGGGCGTGGGCGGAGTCATGGGGCGGTCGGGATCCACGGTGAAGTAGATGAAGTACTGCATCGGTCTGCCTTTCATCGAGCGCCGGGGGGTGGCGCTCGCGGATGGTGTACGGCTAGGTCGAACGACGGCGCGGTCGGGGGACACCGGGCGCGATCTTTTTACTCACGTATTCGAGTTGCCGCTCGAGGAAGCGGCGCTCCGCGCCCGGCCGTGCGAGGGAGATCGCGGTTTTGAAGGACTTCGCGGCGGTTTCGAGGTGTCCGCGGCGCAGCGCCAGATCGGCGCGAACGGCGTGCGCGGAGTGGAGTCGCTCGAGCGGTCCCCCATCGACGAGGCGCTCGACGATCGACTCGCCGGCGGCCGGGCCGTCTCGCATGGCGACGGCGATGGCCCCCTGCAGCTCGATGATGGGGCTTGGCGTGAGGCGAAACAGGAGCTCGTAGTAGTGGACAATGAGGTCCCAGTTGGTCGTTTCGACCGTGGTGGCACTCGCGTGGACCGAAGCGATCAGGGCTTGGAGGGTGAACACCCCGAGGCGTCCCGACAGGATCGCCTGGGCCAACATCGTTTGTCCTTCGAGTATCTTGGCTTGGTCCCAACTCGATCGATTTTGGTCTTCAAGCCGGACCAGTTCCCCCGCGCGATCCGTGCGCGCGTCGCGGCGCGAGTCGTGCAACAGCAACAGGGCCAACAGTCCAAGCGCCTCCGGGTGGGGCAAAAGGTCGGCCAGCGTCCTGGCGAGAAAGGTCGCCTCTTGCACCAGATCGAGCCGGATGTGGCGGTCCCCGGACGTGGCGGCGTAGCCCTCGTTGAACACGAGATAGATGACTTGCAGCACCGATCCCAGGCGCTGAGGCAGTTGCTCGGGTTGAGGAACGTCGAATCGGGCGTTCTCGGCTCGCAGCTGGGCCTTGGCCCGCGACAGCCGCTTTTTCATCGCCGCCGATGACACAAGAAAGCAGCGTGCGACCTCGTCGGTGCCAAGCCCACAGACTTCGCGCAGGGTCAACGCGACCTTGGCCTCGTTCGAGAGGGTGGGATGACAGCAGGCGAAGATCAATGCGAGCTGGTCGTCTTCGATGCACGACGTATCCGCGTCCCTCTCGTGGTCCTCGATGAGGCGTTCGGCGTGCTCACGGGTCGCCCGGTCCTGTCGCGCGCGGCGTCGCAACGCGTCGATCGCTTTGAACTTCGCCGTGGCGATGAGCCACGCCCGTGGCCGGTCGGGGACCCCGTCGCGCGGCCACTGGACGGACGCGGCCGCGAGTGCCTCTTGCAGCGCTTCTTCGGCGAGGTCGAAGTCCCGGAATCGTCGGGTGAGCGCGGCCAGAATCGACTGCGAGTGGGTCTCAACGATCTGCGCCAGGGTTGTCGACATAGTGGGCAAGAGTCGGAGACGGTACCAGGAGCGGCTCGCGTGCCGAGGGGCAGACGCGGACCTAGTCCCGTCCGGCGGCTGGGGATTTCCAGTGCCGCAGAAACTCGCGGAGTCGTCGTGGGGCCAGCCCCACGCTGCGCTGACACACGGCGGCGAGGGTTTGCTCAGTTTGGGGCGGATCTCGTCGCAGCGCGCTCAAGAGGCGGTCGCCGTGATCGACTCGGAGGGCCACCCGGCCGAAGCGGGCGTAGCCCAGCGCAGCCAGGGGCTGGTCGGGGATCTGACGGCAGTCTGCGATGGAACGCGCTGCGAAGCGCAGCTGCGGCGGCAGCGGGGGAAAAAACACGCGAGTGAGGGTCCATCGCAGGGCCAACGCGTCGCGCTGCCACGCCCGACGGACGTAGACGTTGCCGTCACCGAAGGTGATACCGCGCCGTCGTAGCCAAGCTCGGTGCGTTTTTCCTAGCCGCTGGCGGCGGCGATCCACCTGACGGCGCGACAACGCGCCGGCGGCTTGCGCCAGTTCGTAAAGTAGGCCGCGACAGCGATCGTCGATGTCCTCGGTGGGCGCGTCGAACAGCGGTGAGAACAAGCGGCGCACCTGGTCGCGCAGCCAGGTGGTCAGCCGCCGCGTCACCCTAGCTCGCTGACCACCGGGGAGCTCGAACGAGGGGCACAAGAGCACTTGCGGCGTGAGCCAGTCGCGGCCGGGCGCGAGGGTGGCGAGACGTCGGTCGGGGCGATCTGCGATCGAATAAACGATCGCCCCCGTGCGATCGAGTTCGAACGCCGCATCGTCGGCGTGTTCGACAGCATCGAAGAACTCCGCGTCACTCGCCTCTCGTGGCGTGTCGACGGCCGGGGACAGCTCGGCCAGTGCGGCCAGCGGCTGATGCCACGCGTCACCGCGCAGCGATGGTTCGGGTCGGGCTCGGGCCGGCGTCTTCGATGCACCGTCCGTTCGGGTTGCGGTCGTGGCGACAAAGCGTCGGATCAGCGCTTCGTGAAGCGCATCGCTGAGGCGGTCTTCGAGTTCTCGGGTGCGGGCTTGCCACCCGGGGGGGTCTCGCACCCAGTTGCGTCGATGGGTGATAAACGTCCAGGTGCGGACGAAGCCGAGCCGGGCCATGAGGCGATCGATGCCACCACTGGTGTCGTCGAGGGGCCGAAGCTGTTCGGCGAGCCAGTCGTCGGCGAGGCGGCCGGTGGATTCGGTGAGCTGAACGAATAGCTCCTCGAGCAGCTCGACGTGGTGGTCGACCAACAGTTTTTGGTAGTCGGGAACTTGGCACAGCTCCCACAGCAGTTCCACGTCGTCGGGATGGTTGCATCGGGCGCGGACCGATGCTCGGGCGGACAGCCACCGCAAGGCCTGCTCGTCGTCAGCGTTGTCCGGGAGCACGAGGCACCGTCGGGGTGGGGGGCGCCGCAGCGAGACCGCGAGGCGCTCGACGGAGCGAAAGTCGAGGTCCTCGTTGCGCCACTGGACCTGGCTCAGGGGCCGGAACCGGTGTTCCTCGATCGCTCGGGCCACGGCGGGTTCGAGGCGGGGCTGCGGCGCGAGGGTGCCGAACGAACCGTCGTTGCGGTAGCGACCCGCCCGACCGGCGATTTGGGCCAACTCAGCGGGATGGAGCAAGCGATCACCGGTGCCATCGAATTTGCGTAGCCCCGCGAAGGCGACGTGGTCGATCTCCATGTTCAGCCCCATGCCGATCGCATCGGTGGCGACGATGTGCCGGACCTCGCCCGACTGGTACAAATCCACTTGCGCGTTGCGTGTGCGCGGGGAAAGGGCGCCCAGGACCACGGCGACCCCGCCGTGACGCTGTCGTACGCGTTCGGCCAGGCGGTAGACTTCGGCGGCCGAGAAGGCGACCACTGCACTGCGCGGTGCGAGCCGTCCCAGCGAGCACTGTCCGGCGTCGCGGAGCACAGAAAAGCGGGGGTGGTCCACGATCTTGGCCGTGGGCACGAGCTCCCTCACGATCGGTTCGGCCGACGTGGAGCCGAGAAACCACGTCTCGCACCGGCCGCGGGCGTACAGTAGGCGCGATGTGAAGATGTGTCCTCGTTGGCGATGGCTCGCCAACTGGATCTCGTCGACCGCGACGAAGTCGACGTCGCGATCGAGCGGCATCGACTCCGTGGTGCACACGAAATACCGGGCGGTGACCGGCAAGCGCTTCTCCTCGCCGGTGAGCAAGCCCACGCGAGCTTCGCCGATCCGCGCCGAGATGCGCTCGTACAGCTCGCGCGCCAATAGCCGCAGCGGTACGCCGAGCATGCCGGTGTCGTAGTCGAGCATGCGCTCCACGGCGCGATGGGTCTTGCCCGTGTTGGTGGGGCCCAAGAGCGCAGACACGCCGTCGCGTGGGGCGTGGGGATCGGCCACCTCGCGAGGTTAGGCTCAACCCGCGCGAGAGCAAATTCGACCTCGCGTGGCGTGACCGGCTGTCTCGGCGGTCGCGATCGGCTCGAGTGGTGCCTGCCCCGCGGATCGGGATCATGGCGGGGCGGGACGGGGTGGAACCGTGGGCGTCCGTCGGCGTGGATCCGAGGGGCCGCGGGCGGCGGTGGAGGAGCCCTGCGTTCGCTGTCTGGCTGCGACGGCGTCTCGGCGCCGCGGTCGGGCGACAGGCGAGGAGACGGTGGCGGCCGCGCGGAACGCATCTCCCCGGCCGGGGGGACCTGGCGACGAACGCCCGGTCATGGCGCCGGATGCGGGGTGCGGGAGCGCGAGATGGCGACCGGTGGCGCGACCCGGGAGTCGGCACCGGGGCCGCTTGCATTCGCTTCGGCGCTCGATGGTTCGCCCACGACGAGCGCATCGCGGGCGTTTCGCTCGAGCGTATTCGCTCTGGCTTCCGATGGGGATGGCATCGCCGATGACCGTCCCGTCCAGATCTGATCGCCGCGCTCGGCTACTTAACGGTCCAAGTGTCCAACACATCGTCGTTGACCGGATCCTTCGTGACGCTGGCGAGCGCACGAGCCCTGAGCCCCGCGGCGCGACCGACGGCGCGCTCCCGGTTGGCGGCAGTCGGTCCCCACGACCGGCCCCGACCGAGAGTCGCCGAGATCGACGAGGATGCTCGGGCCTTCGAACAGTTGGTTCGGCGTCATCAGCCCACGGTGCGAGCCGCACTGCGGCGAGCCGGCATCGGTTCCAGCGACGTGGACGATCTGTGCCAGCAGACCTTTATCACCGCGCATCGCCGGCGTGGCTGCCTGGGCCCGGAGAGCTCGGTGACGGCGTGGTTGGCTTCGATCGCTCGGCTCGTCGCCTGCAATCATCGACGCGGGGAGCGACGACGGCGTCTGCGACTGGCGCAGTACCGGACGCTGTCCCGCGAGCGCTCGGACGACGGCGTTCGTTGGCACGATGGCATGGACCTGCGTCGCATGGTCGATCGCCTACCATCGGCCAAGCGCGAGGTCGTCCGCCTGCGGATGGTCGAGGGGTGCTCCGTGCGTGAGACGGCCGAGCGACTCGGGATCACCCGCCACACCGTGCGATCTCGACTCGCGGGCGCGCAGACGTTGTTGCAGCGGTTGGCCGACCCCGTGCCGCGCAGGGTCCGGCCGCGACCGATCGACGTCAGCGAGGCGAGGGATCTGGGGTGCCTATGAATCCCGCCACCGCGTCGAGGTACGTGGTGTCGCCGATGGTCGGAATCTCGATGTGATCGGCACCGTCGATCCACGTCAGCTGGGCTCGGCCCTGCGAGGCGTCCCGGAGCTTGCGCGCGTGCACCGGGAGCAAGAAAGTGTCTTTCGTTCCGTGCAAGATGAGCACCGGCAGTTGGGGATCGAGCTTGGAGATCGCCGAGCAGCTGTCGAATCGGTTGGTGGCGACGAATTCGACCGGAAGATTCAGGTAGGCCCCGTCTTGGACCAACGTCTCGGTGCTACAAAACGCCGATTCGCTGATCACCCCACGAGGGACAGGCGAGAGCTCGCCGTGCGAGGCCCGGCGGGCGAGCTCGTAGGTTGGCGCGCCGCCCAGGGAGTACCCGTACAAATACACGGCATCGAGATCGACGCCGGGCATCGTGCGCAGCCGCTCGAACACAGCGACGGCGCTGGCGTAAATGCCTTGTTCGTCGGGCTCCCCCTCCGAGCGGCCGTACCCCGGATAGTCATAGATCATCACCGAGTAGCCGAGATTCCAGAGTAACTCGACACGGTCCCAATAGCGTCCGAGGTGTTGGCTGCGCCCGTGGCTGTAGAAGATCGTGGCGATGGGGTCGATCCGCTCGGCAAACACGTAGTGCACGTCGCGACCCGAGATCGTCAGCAACCCCTCGTGACGCCGGGCGGCCGGAACCGTCGATGGGTGGCAGTCGGGTGGAGGCCCGCCGAGTCGTGCGTGGGCGACCTCGGCGAGCTCGCCTTGCAGCTGCGGGTCGCAGGGGTCCGCATCCCAGGCGTAGCCGTCTGAGTGCTCGTTGGTGAAGAAGAACGGGTCGAGCGTGGAGCAGCCGGTGGCCACGATGCAGGCCCACCCCGCGACGGCGGTCCGCCCGACGAGCTCGGTCCACGCCCATGCGCGCGGCGAGAAAGCCCGAATGATCATCGATCGAGACCTCCGAATCGCAGGCGATATCCCAAGTACAGCGCGACGGCACCGCGCCGCGGGCGATAGTCGACGACCGACGGCGAAGTGTCCCAGGGGTTGATCCACGCCACGTGGAACGCGGTGCCGTGTTGTCGGTTGCCGCCAGACCAGCGCCGCGGGAGCAGCCACTCGGCCCCGAGAAACGGGGTGACGAAGACCGAGGGCTTGTCCGTCGGCGCCCGCGGAGAGCCGACGAAGGTCGAGCCACCGTACAGATGCAGCCATCGCGCTCGTGGGATCGTGCCGCCGGCATGAAGACCGACCTCTGGGAACAGGCGCAGACCGGGGGCGTCGTCGAGGTCACCCAGCGCGTACACGCGGGCCGACGAAGCGACCGCCAGACCGGCCGGTCGTCGCCACAACTGCACATTGACCGCACCGTCGACCGCTGCGATCCCGTAGGGTAAACCCAGCAAGTTGACGGAACCGCCGACATCCACCCGATCGGTGGCCCCATAACGGCCCCCCACGTGCGCGTGGGGAAATGGGACCGTCGGTCCGAGTCGCGCGAAGAGTGGGCCGCCGGCGCTCACGTGGACCTCGCCATGGCCTTTCCCCACCGTGCGCGAGAGGTTTTGCGCCATGCATCCCGCGGTCATCACTGTTGCCAGCAGCATGCCGCGAGACCAGGCGCTACGTCGTGAACTCGCTAGCGTTGGCCGGCGTGCGGACGCTCGAGCCCGTGGCCGTTGAGCCCGGGCGGGCGAGGTCGCGACCGGACGGCGCCGCGCGGCCTGGCGGTGTGTCGGCAGGGAGACGGTGCGGCGCCCGGGCATGGACCCGGCGGCGAGGATGACATGAATCGGTGACGGCGCGGGAGTGCCACGAAAACGGGCGAACGCGCCGACCGGAGGGCCGGGGGCTGGCATCGCTTCCGATCGGGCGCAGCGGCGAGGGACAGCCGACTAGAGGTGACTGACCTCGAACGGGATCCGTCGCAGCTCGGTCCCGTTCGCGGCGGTCACGACGGCCTCGTAGCCGCCGGGTCGGCGCAGGGTGGGGCTTTTCGCCCGGGTGCGGAACCGCAGTGCGGGCGGAATGGTGAGCGTGGTTGGGGGGGTGGTCCAAGCGTCGCCGCGTCGTCGCCAGCGGACGTCGACGGTTTGTGTGGTGTCGCTGCGGTTGCCAGCTTCGAGGAACAAGTGGACGCGCATCCCCACGTAGAAGCGGTGGGCTGGGTCGACCGGCTCACGATCGACAACGTTGCGCGCCAGCTGCATGCGGCCGAACGTCAGGGGCCCCGACCGCAGCGGCTCCACTTCGATGTGCACGGTCTCGTCGGCGTCGCCGTCCGGTGGATCCGCGGCCCCCGGACGGGGCGTCTCGGCTTCCGACGGTTGCGGCGCGGGGGGCCGGCGGTTGACGGCCTGGGGCTCAGCGCATCCGGAGAACAACCACACGGCGCTCGCGGCGAGGGTGGCGATCGGGCGAAAGGGCAGCAACTCCGCTGAGTCTGCGGATCGGCGCGTCGGCTTGCAAGCGACGAAGGCGGCGTCGGCTTGCTCCGCGACGGCATCGAGCCGATGCTCAAGCGGCATGCGGCGTCTTCGATTTGCTCTGACCGCGTTCGCACACGCGGTGATGCTGCTCACGCGAGTGCCTCTCGGTCGGGTGCCCGGCGACCGACACGCCATGCGGGTGTCCGCCGTATTCCACCCCCTTGTGGGGGCCCTCATCGGGGCCAGCGGGGCGATCGCTTACGCTATGTGGCACGGTCTAGGGCTGCCGGGAGCGGGGCTGGCTGCGGTGTTCGTCACCATCGTCGTCACCGGTGCCCTTCATGAAGATGGACTGGCGGACTGCGCGGACGGGTTTTTTGGGGCTCGTCACCGGGCTGATGTGCTGCGAATCATGAAGGACCCGCGAGTCGGCACCTACGGTGTGCTCGCACTGATCGGGTCGGTCGGGCTGCGGTGGCAGTTGATCGCAGCGTTGCCGGTCGAGGAGGTCCTGGGCTGGCTGGTGGGGGTCCATGCCCTGGCTCGTGTCGCTCCGCTGTATTTGATGTCGGTGTTGCCCTACATCGTGCAGTCCACGAGCAAGTCGTCCGGGACCGCAGCGGGTCTGCATGCCCACGAAGCCGGCGTGGGCGTGGCCATCGGAGCGGTTGTGGCGTGGTGGTGGTGCCCGGTTGGGGCCGGTTGGAGTCTGCTGGCCGTGGGCGCGCTCGCGGCTGGGTTCGCTGGTTTTCTCCGGCGTCGTTTGGGTGGGTACACCGGCGATTGCCTAGGCGCGGTCGAACAGCTCGGCGAGATCTCGGTGTTGCTCGTGGCGCAAGCGGTCCGGCACGGCGCGACGTGATACCGTCGGGCTCGTGGAGTCCGACTCTCCGTACGCCCTCTACTACGCGGTCGTGGCCGCGATTCCGCGGGGCCGCGTGGCGACGTACGGGCAAGTGGCCGAGCTCGCCGGCTTGCCGGGTCGCGCGCGCCAAGTGGGGTACGCCCTGGCGGCGTTGCCGGCTCGCACCTCGGTTCCGTGGCATCGAGTGGTCAACGCGCGGGGAGACCTGAGCGTGCGGGGCGAAGCCGCGGCGCGGCGACAACGACGACGACTCAAACGCGAGGGGGTTGCGTTTCGAGCGGACGGGCGCGTCGATTTGTGCGGTAGCGGAGCCTAGTCGCGGGCGTTTGCTCTAGCGAACGTCGCGGTCCATCAGCGTTTGCCTCCCGTCTGCTCGGGCGCGTTGAATGGCCGCATCGCACCGGTCGCGGACTTTGTCCGACATGACGTCGCCCTTGTTCTCTGTCGTGTGATGCTCCTTGAGCGCAGGCTGCTGCGCCTTAGCGGTGCAAGGGCACGACGAAGGACCCACTTCCAGCCCGCCGCGGCACCGCGGCCAGATCGATCGTGGGGTCGATAAGACGCTGGCTCGGCCTTCCGTTGAGAGCCGCGTACGCGTCCGCGTAGACCTGCACCTCTCGATGCCCCCGCGCCCGCAAGCGCTGCGCCAAGTGCAAGGCGTACTCGTGGATCATGTCGGGAGCCGTACTCATCATCTTGTGCTGCAAAGGAGTCAGCTGTTCGCGGGGGAAATCGATCCAGTGCTCCCCATCCGCGTGCACACGAAACTCGACCTGGCCGCTCTTTTCGACCAACATGACCCGCCACGCGAAGCGAAAGCCCTCTTCGCTCCAGTTCACATCGCCGGGGATTGCGAAGTGTCGCAAGGGCCAGGCGATCTGGAAGCCCAAGTAGCTGAGTATGGCGGCGACAGCCCACGGCGCCAGTCTTTGGGGGCTGGAATCGGGCCCGAGCTGCGACGGAGGCGATTTGTGGCGGCCCAGGAAGCGCCGCGGCCACGAAGGAGAGCATAGCAAGCTGGCACAAATCACCATGACCAGCGAAAAGACGCCCACCGGGAACAGGATCCAGATAGCTCCGTGGAACCCAAAGACCGCCAGCAAAGCGAAGGGCCGGGAGGGTCGCCACAAAAGCCAGCCCACGATGCTGAGGTCGTAGATGCAGCCGAACCAGCTCATGGCATACGCCGCAAAGGGAGTCGCTAGCCAAGGCCCCACGAAGGGCAGGTCGGCGTAGGCTTGGAGCCAGGTACGCAGCGGTTCGGCGTGCAACAACCAGTCCTCACCGATTTTGGCGACGCCGGCGAAGCTGTAGACGACGGCCACCTGCCCTCCCAGGAGGAGGTAGCACCAGCGTGCGACAAGCGGCCGCGACCCAAGCCGACGCGCGTCCAATGACCACATCGAAGCCGAGGGCACGACTATCAAGAGGGCGGCCATCAAGCTGACGAGGTAGTAGTGATTGAGGTACGCAGCCTTCTCGAGCAACTCTACGTAGGTAAACGCGAGGCAAAATAGCCCCGCGGCCCAACGTGTGCGCCAGCCCACCGCCACAGCAAGGGCACTGGCCCCGATGACGACAAAGTGCAGGTAAAGCCACGGCGCTGGCCAGGGGCGTACCCACTCGAAGCCGCGGTAGCTAAAGTGGAAGACGGGATCGATGTACAGCTCGCGGATCCATCCGTAGGCCGCGAAGCGCAGCGTCGAAAGCAGCAAGGCGGCTCCAAACAGGATCCTGAACGCGGCCACGCCAGCCGCGTCCACGGGCTGCGAGAGCCATGCTCGTAGGGCCATGCCGGGTCTGCCTTGCTCTCCCCGCGCGGCGCTATCAGTCGCCATCGTTGTCGTTGAAGCTCAACGTCAACGATAAGGTGTTCATGATGTCGCTTTGGATGAGCCGCTGGAGCTCCGCGAGCTCATCGATCGCGCGCTGCACGACAGGGCCTTGCTCGACCACGGCCTGCGACAAGGGACTGCGGATTTCGTCCAAGGTGGCGCGTACGCGAGCCAATGCGGCCGCCACTGGCGGGCCGAAGTTTTTCCCACGCCGCTCTAGATAGCCGTTCAAGCCCCCTCCTTCGCCGTCCCTCTCGCCAAAAAAGAGGCGTTCAAACCCGATGAGATTGTCGCGTATGTCGTCAACCGAGCGCCCAGAGAACAAGGACTCGACCACTAGCGGATCGGGGCCCGTGTTGCTGGTCACGCCCAAAGGCCTTCCGAGCTTGTCGCGGCGGATATCTTCGACGAGAAAGCCCATCCGGTTCACGACCTCGCCAAAGGCCACATGCAACGAGTCATAGGTCTCGCTGTCCCGCCCCGCCTCGGTGAGCTCCGAAAGGAAATCCCCTTGTTGTGGGTTCCAAGCTACATGCAGGTCTTGCAGCCGCGCGTGGAGATCTTGCGAGGCCGCCACAAGATAACGGCAACGCCGCGCTTGCTCGCTGAGCTCGGCCAGGGCATCGCCCCCCTGCCCCCACAGCAAGTACTCCGTCGCCGAAAAGCCCCGAGCATACACGCCAAGACTCTCGACAAAGGCCAAATCGATGGGCACGCCCGCGTCGATGGCCTCGTTCACCGCCTCCGGTCGGGCTGGCCATTCATCGATCTTCGGCCCAAGGCGCAGCGGAAGCTCGCTGTATGGGCCAAAGCCGAAAATCTGTGTCTGCTTCCACGCCGCACGCGCCAGGTGCCACTGCAGCTGCAAAGCGCCCAGCTGCTCCCCCGAGGGAGACGCACAAAAAGAGCTCGCCCCCTCGGCCAATCGCCCAGCGTGCTCTGCCGCCACGGCGTAGCGCGGAAGCAAGCTGTCTTCTACCCATGAGCGCAAGAGCTGTCGACGGTAGTCCTGCGGAGCGGTGCCCTCACAGGCCAGGCCCAAGATCCCTGCACCGCTGACGACGAGACCCGCGACTAACAGCATCACGGGCACGCTTGTTCGGTTCATAGCGACTCCACAAAACTCACGAGTTTGTGCCGTTCCTCGGCATCGAGCAGGACAAAAGCATCGCGCGAGGCCTCAGCCTCGCCGCCGTGCCACAAGATGGCCTCCGCGACGCCACGGGCCCGGCCGTCGTGCAGCAGGCGGTTGTGGCCGTTCACCACTGGGATCAGGCCCAAGCCCCATAGCGGTGGCGTCCGCCATTCGCGTCCATCGGCCGCGAAACTAGGGCGATGATCCGCCAAGCCTTCCCCCATGTCGTGCAAGAGCAGATCGGTGTAGGGCCAGATCCTCTGACCATGCAGTTCCTCGAGCTCATCGTCCTGCGAGGTCACGAAGGAGGGGCGATGGCAGTCGGCACAGCCGATCTCGCGGAACAAAGCACGCCCGGCCAGGACCTCGTCGTCGTCCCAACGCTGACGGATGGGGACTGCGAGCAGACGCTGGTAGACGTCCACCCGATGCAACAGGTGGTCTTCCACCTCGGGGCGCCCCCCGTCGGCTGCACTCAGGCACGCGAGCTGTATCGGGCTGCACTCTTGTTCGGGAAACAACGAAGATGTCAGCCCCATGTCGCCTAGGAAGGCCCCGGCTGATTGCTGCCTCACGCTCGGTTGTTCGGCTTTCCAGCCAAAGCGACCCAAACGCAGCTCGCCCGCCGCGACATCCCAGACTCGATTGGGGCGTCCAGAGATTCCGTCGCCATCGGCGTCGTCGGGGTCGGCCCATGATTCGACGTCCTCGGTCCCGATCGCCTCAAGCAAGCCCACGCCGAACACCGCCGGGGCCACGCGAGGCGAGAGCAGAAGATCAGGCGCGAGCTCTCCATAGCCCGGCGCCGCGATGCTGTAGAAGGGCTCCTCGAGGCTGTACGCTTCCCCGTCCGCGTAGGCCCCGTGAAGTGCCACACGATCGATGTGGATTTGCCCCTCGGCTGGGACCCCTGGGTTCGAGAAGGGCTGCAACTGCCCGCCGTAGCGCGGTTCGGGAAGGACCTCACCATGCGGCCCCGCCCCCGGCACACTCAGGCGCAAAAGCAGGCCCAACGCGGTTGGGTCTTCGGGCGTGGGCGGTTCACCGCGACCATCTCGAAAGTGGCAACCGGCACAAGATCGGGCGTTAAACAAGGGGCCAATGCCGTCACGGTTCGCCGTCGAAGCCGGGGCTTCCACCCACGGCTGGTTGAAGAAGCTGTTTCCGGCGAAAAAGAGCTGCCGGTTCTCGGCCGTCGCCTCCGGAGCGGGTGTGGCGTAGGCCTGCGCCCCCAAGAGCAGGTCGTTGGTGACCTGCCCCCCAGGACGGCGCTCAGCCTCGTCGAGCACCTCGCCGTCTTGCACGCAAGCGGCGACGCGACTTAGAATCGGTAGGATGGCTCCAAGTTGGAGCCATCCGGTTTTGGGCGTGCGCAGCACGACTTGACCCGCCTATTCCGGCTGCGGGATCTCGAGCTCGAACAGCCGGAAGACGTCTTGCAACAACGCGTCTTGCTCGTTCAAAGCCAAGACCAAGGCGGCCACGCGAGCCCGGCCCGCGGGGTTGGAGACCGCGATCTCTTGGTCGAAAGGGACGCCCAGAGCATTCGCCAAGGCCAAGGACTCGTCGATCTTTGCGTCGAGTGCTGCGGCCAAGTCGGCGTCGCGGTCGGCGACGACTTCGCGTACTCCGGTGCCCGACACTGCGCCGTAACGACCGTGCCAGACGTTGGAGATCCCCGCGATGTCCTGAATCATGTCGCGGTGGGTGTTGTCCGAGAAGCACGAGTGCTCGTCTTCTTGGTCGCCCGAATCGAGGGCGGCTTGCAAGCGCTCTCCACCCGTCTCGAAACCGCTGAGCACGATCATCCCGGTGAGGATGCGACGCAAGGATTCCTCGGGGCCAGCCGCCACGAAGTCGGCGCGGTAGTTGGCTGCACCCGCCGCCCAGGCGTCGCGCATGTCGGTGAGGTGCTGCACCAACAAGTCCGAGACGACGCGTAGGTACTGCCCGCGGCGATCTGCGTTCGCTGCAGCTCCGCCGACCACGTAGTCGGTGTAGGGGCGATTACCCGGCCCTGCGACGTCCATGTCCTGCCCCCAGAGCAAAAACTCGATCGCATGAAAGCCGGTGGCGATGTTGGCCTCGCCGCCTTGCTCGTTGAGCGCCATCAAGGTCGCAGCATCGATGACCACGTTCGGGTCGTTGACGATGCCGGCCGTCGCGTTGCCGGCCACGTAGTCGATGTAGGCCTCGTCGAGTGGCCAAGCGTTGATCATGCCTTCGGGGCCCGTCTCTGGATGGTCGATGGGGCCGTCGTAAAACCGGTAAACCTCGGTTTGGAGGTAGGGCTCGCGGCTGGCCAACCAGGCGTTCTTCGACGCGTCGAGACCCGCTTGGCTAGGAGCAGCCAAGAACGCGTGTACCGCCTGTTGAAGTGCCACGGCGCTCGTGAGCGAGTCCTCGTAGGAGGCCGCGACGATGGCCGCGTAGTTTTCGACAGCGGGCTCCGCCGAGTCGGGGATCTCGGAGTCTTTGCCTTCGTCGCAGCTTGGGATGGCCAAGAGCAAGGCGGCAGCAGGAAAGAAGGCGGTGAGACGACGGACAAGCTTAGTGGAGGACATAACCGGCTCGTGGCCGCGCCCGGGGGGTGACGGACGGACGCGGCGGCTCGTCATTACTGAAGTTGAAAACGATTATCAAATCCGAGTCTGCGCAAAGTTTGCCTCGCCGGTGCGCTCACGGCCCACACCCAGTCACCGCTGATCACGCGCATCGCCTCAACCGCCCCACTCCCAAGATTGCGCCGGGTGCAGCCATGCTCCCGATTGGGGGGCAAGAACCTCGAACTGGAGCCAAGCGCGGCCGGGACGGCGCATCTCGGCTTCGAGGCGAAGAAGCCGGCCGCGCTCAACTTCGACAACGTTCCAGCCGTCAATGATGTCGTTCACGCGACACGAGTCACGCCATGCGGGTTGCCCACGCGGCACTCCGACGCCACCTATCCAAGCCGGCGCGGTCATCGATCGGCGCCTCGCTTCGTGGCCAGGCGGCGTGGTTGCAACGGGTGGACGAGCCGGTCAGGGCACGACCGTGACCCGTTGGATGGTCCGGACACAAAACCAAGGTGCGTACGGGTACCGTTTCAAAAGGGCGGTGGCAGCGTCTTCATTCTCGACGTCGATCACATGCCAGCTGAGCGTCTTGTCGGGGCTCAAGTAGATCGCGCGAATGCGGCCTGCTTCTCGCTGAGAGGAGACGAACTCGGCTTCGGCACGGGACTGCTCGAGCATCTTGGGGTCTTTTTGGATGGAAACTTCAGCAGGGAACATGGGACTTGGCCTCGCCAGACTATGGGCCGGTACACGCAGTCGTTCCAATCGATTGTTTCGGCGAAATGATTCACAAGTTCGATGGGAAACGCGATACGTTGCAAAGGTATGGAGTTTCGCCAACTCGAGTTGTTTGCGGCCGTGTGTGAAGAGCTGCACTTCGGACGCGCGCGTTTCGTTCGTCTCCAAAACGGCGATGGCCTACCTAACGCGCGACAAGGTGGTCTTCGTCGCGCTGCGCCCGGCTCCCCGGGTTGGTATGGCTTTCGCTACGGCCTCGGGTGGCACCAGTCCGGCCGTTCCGGTGCTGCGCAGCGAAATGAGACGCTGGTGCGCGCGCTGAGTGATGAACCCACGTCATGCCAGACCCGCGAGGTTTGGACGTCGAGCCATCGCAAACACCCATGTTTCGGCCGCGGAGCGAGAGCCGGTCGAGGACTCGTCGATGGGGCCGGGTATCGCGGACGAGCCGCGGGCCGCCGGTATCGGTCGAGCAACTCTCACTGCCGGCCGCTACTTTTGAGCGACCAGACCCTCGAACACCGCTTTGTCGGCGTGGATCTCGGTGGTGAGATGATCCACGAACGCTCGAACCCTTGCCGTTTGACGCAAGTCGGCGTGAATGAGCAGCCAAAGATGCGTTTCAGTTTGGAGAGAGACATCGAACAGTCGCCGAAGCGACGGATCTGGATCCCCGACAAAACAGGGTAGCAGCGCAACTCCAAGTCCCGCCCGGACCGCGATAGCCTGGGTCGAAACGCTGTGCGCGTGCACAACGACTCGGGCCTCGGCGAGTAGCGGAGCGTCGCGCATTTGCTCTAGCGAAAGTCGCGGTCCATCAGCGTTTGTCTCCCGTCTGCTCGGGCGCGTTCGATGGCCGCATCGCACAGGTCGCGGACTTTGTCCGACAGGACGTCCATCACGTTGGCCGACGTATTCAGGTCAGATGCGGCACGAACGTAGGCCTTGAGCTTGGACGCGACGATCAGCACGTCCGCGGGGAGGCTTGGATCTCGCTGGCGCTTGGTCTCTACCCGGCGTCGCACGCCTTGGCGCGGCTCGTGACCCGGGGAATCCCGCGATCGCACCGCGCGAACGCCCTCGGCGGGCACGCGCCCCGGCTTGGCCGCCGGTTTCGATGACGCGGCGGCCTCGTTTTCGCCCGGGGCGGTCTGCTCCTCGGCCCACGCTTCCCGGTGGCGTGCGATGGGCAGGTGTGCGTCCCAGCAGTCCATGCTGCAAAACACCATCGGCGCTCGCGCGCGGTTGCACGTGGAGACGCTGCACGTCCAATACGTTGCGCGGTGGGGGATGGGAGTCTTGCAACTGCTGCAATAGCGCCACGCGGTGGGCATGGGCCGAGCATAGCCGATCGCCACGGCACGGGAGACCGCGCGGACGGTTTCTTGGCGACAAGCCGAACCCGGGGTACGAGGCGAGCGTGTGGTCGTCCCGCATCGCGCCGCTACTGGCGTTGGCGGCGAGTGTTGTGGTCGGCGGGGCGTTGGCTCCCGACCCCGACTCCACTTGTGTCACGATCACGCCCGCAGCCTCGCCCTCGGGCGTGGAGGTGCGCTTGGCGGCAGTCGCCAGTCCTCCCCCCGCCTTCGTGGCGGCAGCCGACGACGAGGACCGCGGGTCACCCGGGACGGCCTCCGCTGAGGGCGGGGGCG